>JANYBG010000130.1 GCA_025360865.1 Pseudomonadota bacterium
CTGACGCGCTCGACGCGGTCGTTGGAGATCTGCGAGATGTGCACGAGGCCGTCGCGTCCTGGCAGGATCGTTACGAACGCGCCGAAGTCCATCAGGCGGGCGACCTTGCCCTCGTAGACTGACCCGACTTCGACGTCAGCGGTGATCAGCTCGATACGCGCCTGCGCCTCGCGGCCGGCCTGGCCACTCACCGAGGCGATCTTCACGGTGCCATCGTTCTCGATGTCGATCGTGGTACCGGTCTCCTCGGTGATCTGGCGAATGACCGCGCCGCCCTTGCCGATGACGTCGCGGATCTTCTCGGGGTCGATCTTAAGGGTGATGATCGACGGGGCCCACTCGGACATCTTCTCGCGGGGACTGCGGATGACCTTGTTCATCTCGTCGAGGATGTGCAGGCGAGCGACGCGGGCCTGGTCGAGCGCGACGCGCATGATCTCAGGGGTCACGCCTTCGACCTTGATGTCCATCTGCAGCGCGGTCACGCCATCGGTGGTGCCGGCCACCTTGAAATCCATGTCGCCCAGGTGATCCTCGTCACCGAGAATGTCAGTGAGTACCTTGAAGCGGCTGCCCTCGAGCACCAGGCCCATCGCGACACCGGCGACCGGCGCCTTGATCGGCACGCCGGCGTCCATGAGCGCGAGCGAGGTGCCGCACACGCTCGCCATCGAGCTTGAGCCGTTGGACTCGAGGATCTCCGAGACCACGCGGATGACGTACGGGAAGGTGGCCATGTCGGGCATGACGGCCTTCACGCCGCGGCGCGCGAGGTTGCCATGGCCGATCTCGCGGCGCTTCGGCGAACCCATCATGCCGGTCTCGCCCACCGAGAACGGGGGGAAGTTGTAGTGCAGCATGAACGGCTCGCGGCGCTCGCCCTCGAGCGCATCGATGATCTGCGCATCACGGGTGGTGCCCAGGGTCGTGACGACGAGGGCCTGCGTCTCGCCGCGGGTGAATAGCGCGGACCCGTGGGTGCGACGCAGGACGCCGACCTTCACGGTGATCGGGCGCACTGTGACGGTGTCGCGACCGTCGATGCGCGGGGCGCCGCTGAGGATGCGCTCGCGCACGAGCTTGCTCTCGAGCTTGAAGAAGCCGTCCTCGACCTGGTCCTTGGTGAACTTCGGCGCATCGCCGCCGCTCAGGGCGGTGAGAGCCTGCGTCTTGATGTCCGACAGCTTCGCGTGGCGGGCCATTTTTTCCGTCAGGCTGTAGGCCTGGGAGACGGCGGCCTCGGCGTGGCTCTTGAGCGCGCTGGTGAGTTCGGCGTTGTCGGCCGGGGAGGCCCAGGTCCAGCGCGGCTTGCCCGCCTGCGCGACCAGTTCCTTGATGGTCTTGATGGCGACCTGCATCTGCTGGTGGCCGAAAACGACCGCGCCGAGCATGACTTCCTCGGACAGGCCCGAAGCCTCCGATTCGACCATCAGCACGGCGTGCTCGGTGCCGGCGACGACCAGGTGCAGCCTGGAGTCGGCCAGCGCCTTGGCGGTCGGGTTGAGGACGTACGCGCCGTCCTTGTAGCCGACGCGAGCGGCGCCGATCGGGCCGTTGAATGGCAATCCGGAGAGCGACAGCGCGGCGGAGGCGCCGATCAGCGCGGGGATGTCTGCGTCGATCTCAGGATCGAGCGAGACGACCGTCGCCACGACCTGCACGTCGTTGTGGAAGCCATCGGGGAAGAGCGGGCGGATCGGGCGGTCGATCAGACGCGAGGTCAGCGTCTCTTTCTCGGTGGGGCGGCCTTCGCGCTTGAAGAACCCGCCCGGGATGCGCCCGGCGGCGTAGGTCTTCTCTATGTAGTTCACCGTGAGCGGGAAGAAGTCCCGGCCCGGCGTCGCGGTGGTCTTGGCGCACGCGGTGACGAGCACCACGGTCTCGCCCATGCACACGCGCACGGCACCCTCGGCCTGGCGGGCCATCTCGCCGGTCTCGATCGTTACCGAATGTTCACCGTACGGAAATGTCTTGCTGACGACGCTCAATGGTCAATCCTCGCGAAAAATGATTTGAAGGGGCGAAAACACAAAGGCCGCGCGTGTTTAGACGGCGGCCCTTGGGTTCTCAGCGGCGCAGGCCCAGGCGCTCCACGACTTCCTGGTACTTCTCAGGCGCGGTGGCCTTTAGGTAGTCGAGGAGCTTGCGGCGCTGGTTGACGAGCTTCACCAACCCGCGGCGCGAGGAGTGATCGCTTTTGTGTGCACTGAAATGCTCGCCGAGTCCGTTGATGCGTTCGGAGAGCAGAGCGACCTGGACTTCCGGTGAACCGGTGTCCGCGGGGCCGCGGCGAAACTTTGCGAGGATCTCGCCTGTTTTCTCGCTGGATAAAGCCATTGCGGGATTGTCCTAACTACTTGTCTTGTGGGCCTTTTGGTAAGCCGCCAATTCTACCCGGCGGAGCGGCCTTTCGACAAGCTCCGGTGGGTCTAATAGCCAGCAGCCGGGGGTAAACCCGTGGCGCCGTGGCGCCTCCCCGGGCCCTCGTTGCGGCGGTGTTCCAATGCCGCCTAATCTTCGCACCCAGAACAGCCGTCAAGAAGCTCGAAAGCCATGATGTATTTCCTCACGACGCGCCCCCTGTGGGTGCTGGGTCTGCTGGCACTGCTGCTCACCGCGCTGGCGATGTGCGGCCCGTTCCTGGTGCGCCGCTACGTCACCCTGGAGCGGTTGACCACCAACAATGAGGTCGCCGGCTTCAAGTTCGCGACCCTCGGGGTCCTATACGCGGTGCTGCTGGCGTTCGCGGTCATCCTGGTGTGGGAGCGGTTCAACGACGCGGAGCACGCGGTCGCCGCCGAAGCCGGCTCCGCGGCGACCCTCTACCGCCTGGCTCTGGGCATGGGCGTGCCCGGCGAGGCGGTCCGCGAACAGCTCACGAACTACCTGCAGGAGGACGCCGCGCGCGACTGGCCCGAAATGCAGCACGGACATACGAGCCAGGCCGGCACCACCGCCCTCACCAGGCTGTACGCGAGCGTGCTCGCGTTCCACCCGGCGGACCTGCGCGAATCGGCGATCGAGGCCGAGCTGCTGCGGCAGCTGGGACTGCTCACCTCCGCCCGGCGCGACCGGCTGGTCATGGCCGCGGGCGCGGTGCCGAATGTCATATGGGTGGTGCTGTTCACCGGCGCGTTCTTGACGATCAGCTTCACCTTCTTCTTCGGTACGCAGAACGTGCCTAGCCAGTCGGTCATGACCGGCGCCCTGGCGTTGCTGATCCTGTCGGTGCTGGTGCTCGCGGTGTCGATCGACCGACCGTTCGCAGGTCCGGTGAGGATATCCGCGGAGCCTATCATTGAGGTGCTCAGTGACTTCCGGACGCCCTAGCGTTCCGGGGTGAGCCCGATCCTCATGAGCCGGCGCGGCTCCAGTCCCCCGGACCCATCCTGTTCCCCGAGGCCTAGGAACAGCCCCGTGGGATCGTAAAGCCGTACCCGGGGAGCGGCCACACCAGACCCGGTGAACACCCGCTGCCCCTTGAGCATGCGCTGCGCGTCGACCGCATCAAGAGTCACGGATGGAAGGTGGCGCAGCGGCGTATCCACGGCCATCAGCGCCGGCCACTCGCCACGCTGGCGGATCGCCTCCAGAGTCGCAAACGTGTGCATGGGTTCATCGGCGAAGGGTTCGACCCATAGCCGCCGCAGCGCGGTCACGCGCGCGCACGTCCCCAGGGCCGCGCCGATGTCCTCGGCCAGAACACGGATATAGGTGCCCTTGGAGCACACCGCCTCGATCTCAACGCTGTCCGCGGCGAAGTCCAGCAGCGAAAGCCGTGACAATTCGATCGTGCGCGGCGCGCGCGGCACGCTAACCCCGGCGCGGGCGAGCTTGTAGAGTGGCTGGCCACCCTGCTTCAGCGCGGAGTACATCGGCGGCACTTGCGACTGCGTGCCGATGAAGCGCGCGAGCACCGCGGTGAGCCCCGCCCGCGTGAGTGGCGGCACGGGGGCGGTGCGGATCACCTCGCCTTCCGCGTCGCCCGTGCTGGTGGCGCTGCCGAGGCCCGCGGTGAAGCGGTAGCACTTGCGACCCGCGAGGATGTCGCCCGCGATCTTCGTGGCCTCGCCCAGGCAGATCGGCAGCATCCCGGTGGCCAGTGGATCAAGGCTGCCCACGTGGCCGGCCTTCTCGCGACCGAACAGCGAGCGCACGCGCTGCAACGCGGCATTGGAGGAGAGCCCGAGTGGCTTGTCGAGCAGCAGGACGCCGCTGTGCATGAAAAACGCGCCCGGCGTCAGCCGCGCGCCCCGTCGCCGTCGTCCGTGTGGGGGTCATCATCGGTATCGGCCGGCTGCCCGGTGGTCGTGACCCGGTCCGCCGCCACGGCTTTCTCGATGAGACCCGTGAGCCGCGCCGCCCCCTCCACGGTGTCATCGAAGATGAACTCCAGCTTGGGCGCATGGCGTAAACCCAGGCGCCGGCCAAGTTCCCCCCGCAGGAAGCCGCCGGCGTTGGTCAGGCCCACGCGCACCTGCTCGGGCGGGCTCGTGGAGGCGAAGGGCGTGAAGTAGATCTTCGCCGCGCTCTTGTCCTTGACGACGCTCACCTGCGTGATCGTGACGTTGCCGACCCGCGGATCCTTCACCGCGCGCGCGATAAGCGCGGAGAGCACCCGCTGGATCTCCGACTCGATGCGTTGGTTGCGGGACTGGGCCATTACTGCAGGGTTCTTGCCACCTCGACGCGCGAGTAGCACTCGATCTGGTCGCCGGCGCGCACGTCCTGGTAGTTCTTCACACCGATGCCGCACTCGGTGCCCGCGCGCACCTCGCCCGCCTCATCCTTGAAGCGGCGCAGCGATTCCAGCGCCCCCTCGAAGATCACGACGCTGTCGCGCAGCACGCGGATCGGATTGTTGCGCTTGACGACGCCCTCGGTGACCAGGCACCCCGCGACCACGCCGAACTTGCTGGAGCGGAACACCTCGCGCACCTGCGCGACGCCGAGAATGGTTTCCTTGATCTCCGGCTTGAGCATGCCCGAGAGCATCTGCTTCACATCATCGATGGCTTCGTAAATGATGCTGTAGTAGCGCACCTCGACACCGGTCTCCTTGACCGCCTCACGGGCGCCCGAATCCGCGCGCACGTGAGGCCGATGATTAGCGCGCCCGACGCGGCCGCCAGCTGCACGTCCGAGGCGGTGATTCCGCCTAAGCCGGTGGCGATCATCTTCACCTGCACCTCATCGGTGGACAGCTTGTTGAGCGACTCGCGCAGCGCCTCGGCGCTGCCCTGGACGTCGGCCTTGAGGAGCACCGCGACGATACCCACCTTATCGCCCAGCTGCGAGAACACATCCTCCGCCCGCGCGCTCGAGCGCGCGAGCTTGTTGTCGCGGGTCTTGTCCTGGCGATGCTCGGCGACCTCGCGCGCCTTGCGCTCGCTTTCCACCGCCAGCAGCTCGTCGCCGGCGTTGGGCGCCGAGGAAAGCCCCAGCACCACGACGGGGAACGACGGCGGAGCCTCCTGCACGGCCTGGCCATTCTCGTCGAACATGGCGCGCACGCGCCCAAACTCGCCGCCGGCGATGATCGGGTCACCCACGCGCAGTGTGCCACGCTTGACGAGCACGGTGGCCACAGCGCCCCGGCCCTTCTCAACACTGGACTCGATGACGACGCCGGAGGCAAGACCTGCGCGTGGCGCGCGCAGCTCGAGCACCTCGCTCTGCAGCAGGATCGCATCCAGCAGCTGGTCGACGCCCTGGCCGGTACGCGCGGAGACCGGCACGAACATGTTCTGGCCGCCCCACTCCTCGGAAATGACCTCCTGCTTTGACAGCTCGGTGCGCACGCGTTCCTGGTCGGCGTCACCCTTATCGATCTTGTTGACGGCCACCACGATCGGCACGCCGGCGGCGCGCGCGTGCTGGATCGCCTCGATCGTCTGCGGCATCACGCCGTCGTCGGCGGCGACCACGAGCACCACGATGTCGGTCGCGCGGGCGCCGCGGGCGCGCATGGCGGTGAAGGCCGCGTGACCCGGAGTATCCAGGAAGGTGATGACGCCCTTGTCGGTGGTGACATGGTAGGCGCCGATGTGCTGGGTGATGCCGCCGGCCTCACCCGCGGCCACCTTGGTGCGGCGGATGTAGTCGAGCAAGGAGGTCTTGCCGTGATCGACATGGCCCATCACGGTCACGACCGGAGGACGCGGCTCGCCCTCGACGGGCTCCGCGGGCGCGACGCCCTGCAGGTCCTCCTCGATCTCGTTCTCATTAACCGCCTTCGCCGTGTGCCCCATCTCCTCGACCACCAGCACCGCGGTGTCCTGGTCTATCGGCTGGTTGATGGTGGCCATCACGCCCATGTTCATGAGCACCTTGATGACCTCCGTGGCCTTGACCGCCATGCGCTGCGCGAGCTCCGCCACGGTAACCGTCTGGCCGATGGCCACATCGCGCACCACAGGCGCGGTGGGCATCTCGAAGGCGTGCCGGCCGTCGGGCGAGGACTGGGTCGGGCGCGCCTTGACGCGCCGCTTCTTCTTGTAGCGCGAGCTGACGTCACCGGCGACGTGCAGTTCCTTGCGGCCGTAGCGGGTGGCGGACTTGTCATCCGCCAGCGGCGGCAACGCGGGTGCGCGGGCGACCACGGGGGCGGCGACCGCCGGCGCGCGCTCGCGCTCGGCGGGGCGACGGTCGTGCTCCTCGCGCTCCCGGGTGCGGCGCGCCTCGTCATCGCGGCCGCGCTGCTCGGTGGCGCGCCGCGCCTCTTCCTGCGTGCGGCGGCTGGTTTCCTCTTCCTCGACGCGGCGGCGGTTCTCGAGTTCCACGCGCTCGCGGTCGCGACGCTCGGCCTCGGCCTTCTCGGTGACGGCGCGCACGGCCGCCTCGGCCTCGCGCTTGCCCTTGTCGAGTTCATCCTGCTGCGCCCGCGCCTGCTCCTCGAGCACGTCACGCTTGATGTAGGTCGCCTTGCGGCGCACCTCGACGTTCACCGTGCGCGCGCGCCCCTGGATACTCGCGAGCTTCAGCTCGCTCTGGGTCTTGCGCTTGAGGGTGATCTTGCGCGGGGCGCCGCCGGCGTCGTCGCTGCCGTGGGTGCGGCGCAAGTGGGTGAGCAGCTCGAGCTTCGCATCGTCACTGATGCGCGCATCGGGCCCCTCGACCTGGATGCCGGCCTGGTCCAGCTGCACGAGCAGCCGGTCGACGGGCACCTTGAGCACCTCGGCGAACTGGGAAACGGTTACTTCGACCATACGCTTGAATCCTCGTCCCGTTTCAGTCAGTTACCCGCCTCGAACCACGGGGCGCGAGCGGTCATGATCAAGGAGGCGGCCTTTTCGGCGGCGAGCCCCTCGATGTCGGAAATCTCATCGACCGACTGCTCGGCCAGATCCTCGCGTGTGCGCACGCCACGGCGGGCGAGCGCGAGGGCGAGATCCGGGCTCATGCCCTCCAGCAGCAGCAGGTCCTCCGCGGGCATCGACTGGTCGAGCGTCTCCTCGCTGGCGATCGCCTGCGTGAGCAGCATGTCGCGCGCGCGGTTGCGCAGTTCCTTGACCATGTCGGCGTCGAATTCCTCGATCGCCGCGAGTTCCGCGGTCGGCACGTAGGCGATCTCCTCGATGGTCGAGAAGCCCTCCTGCGCCAGGATCGTCGCGACGTCCTCGTCGACGTCCAGCTGCTTCATGAAGTTCTGCACGAGATCCTTCGCCTCGGTCTCGCTCTTGGCCTCCGCGTCCGACTCGGTCATGACGTTGAGGTCCCAGCCGGTGAGCTGGCTGGCGAGGCGGATGTTCTGGCCGCCGCGGCCGATGGCCTGGGACAGCTTGTCCTCCGCGACGGCGATGTCCATGCTGTGCGAGTCCTCGTCGACCACGATCGACATGACTTCCGCGGGCGACATCGCGTTGATCACGAACTGCGCCGGGTTGTCCACGTGCGGGATGATGTCGACGCGCTCGCCCGCGATTTCGTTGGAGACCGCCTGCACGCGCGAGCCGCGCATGCCGACGCAGGCGCCGACCGGGTCGATGCGCGGGTCGTTGCTCTTCACCGCGATCTTGGCGCGCACGCCGGCGTCGCGGGCCGCGCCCAGGATCTGGATGAGCCCTTGGCCCACCTCCGGCACCTCGAGCTTGAACAGCTCGATGAGGAACTCAGGGGCGGTGCGCGTGAGGAACAGCTGCGGTCCACGCGGCTCGGAGCGCACTTCCTTCAGGAAGGCCTTGATGCGGTCCTGGGGCTTGGCCTGCTCGCGCGGGATCATATCCGTGCGCGGCACGAAGCCTTCCGCGTTGCTGCCAAGATCGATGTAGATGCCATTGCGGTCCACGCGCTTGACGATGCCACTCACAAGGGTGCCGACGCGCTCCTGGTAGGCGCCCACCACCTGGGCGCGCTCGGCCTCGCGGACCTTCTGCACAATGACCTGCTTGGCCTGCTGGGCGGCGATACGGCCGAAGATGACCGACTCGATGGGCTCCTCGACGAAGCCGTCGACGACCGCCTTGGGGTCCATGTCGAGCGCGTCCTCAAGGCGCAGCTCGCGCTCGGGGGTCTCCAGGTCCTTGGAATCGTCCGCGAACACCTTCCAGCGGCGGAAAGTCTCGTAGTCCCCACTCTTGCGGTCTATGGCCACGCGCGCTTCCCACTCTTCGCCGTGCTTCTTGCGGGTCGCGGAGGCGAGTGCCGCCTCAAGCGCCTCGAAGATGACTTCCTTGTCGACGCCCTTCTCGTTGGAGACGGCATCCACCACCATCAGGATTTCTTTGTTCACGGTCGTTCGTACCTCTAAGTGCCCCGGTCCCGGGGCCGGAAGACCCCACCCCCTTAATTAGGGGCGAGCCTCGCTTTACCAATCTCTTTAAACGTAAGTGCCACGTGCTCCTGGTCCACCTCGAGCGCGATGCCATCGTCATCCACCATGAGCAGCGTCCCGGTGTAGCGGCGGCGCCCCGCGCGCGCTTCCTTCAGCTCCACATGGACCCGCGAGCCAACGAAGCGACCGAAGTGCGCGTGGGTGCGCAGCACCCGATCAAATCCCGGGGATGAGACCTCGAGCGTATAGGCGTTCGGGATCGGGTCCTCGGCATCGAGCATCGAGGAGACCGCGCGGCTCGCCGCGGCGCAATCCTCGAGGCCGACCCCGGCCGGACCATCAATAAAGAGTCGCACCACCGCGTGCGATCGGCCGGCGGCGAACTCGAGGTCCACGAGCTCGTAGCCCAGCCCCTCGAGCACAGGCTCGATCAGAGCAATCAGGCGCTCGCGCAACGTCCCCGTCACCGCTCGTATCCCCTCTCGGGCCCCCTTAAAGATGGCCGCTGCAAACAAAAATGGGCCTTAAGGCCCACCCCAAAAACAAAAAGCCCCTCGGGGGGCTTCTCGGTCTGCGATCTCGTGGGCACCGCGCGCCCAACCTGACGCCACGACACCAGCCACCCGTCCCCGCAACGGCCGCGCAGCCACCGGGGGGCGCGGATTCTACCGGAAACGCGTCGTCGGGGAAACCGCTATCGCACACCGCCCGATCCCGCCTCCGGTGCCTGCGCCTCGTACCTGTATAGACAAGTAACGGCCGAGCTGAGAGCATTGGGCGCCCGTTACGCGCTTCAAGGAACTCCCCGCCTTGTCCTCGCCGCAGCCCTCCGCCCGCTACCTCCAGGTGAAGCACTACGTGCTCGACCAGGTCGCCGCCGGCACGCTGCGCGCCGGTGAGCGCGTGCCTTCCGAGAATGACCTGGTGCGTGAGCTGCGCGTTTCGCGCATGACCGCGAACCGCGCGCTCAAGGAACTCGCCGCTGACGGGGTGCTGGTGCGCGTGGCCGGCGTCGGCACGTTCGTCGCCGAGCCGCGCGTGCACGCCCACCCACTCGAGGTGCGCAACATCGCCGACGAGATCCGATCCCGAGGGCACGAGTACCGCGTGCGCGTCGGGGCGCTGGCGTCGCTCTTGGCCTCGCGCGAACTCGCCGAGCGCTTCGAGCTCAAGACCGGCGCCCCACTCGACTACTCCCTTCTGACCCATTTCGAGGGCGGCCTGCCGCTGCAGGTAGAGGAGCGCTATGTGAACCCGCAGGTCGCCCCCGGCTACCTGCGCTGCGACTTCACCCAGACCACCCCGCACGAATTCCTCATCAAGGTGGCCCCGCTGCAGCGCGCCGAGCACACCGTGCGCGCCCTCCTGCCCGAGCGGCGCATCCGTCGCCTGCTGAAGCTCGAGGCCGACGAGGCCTGTCTTTTGATCATGCGCCGCACCTTCTCCAGGGGCCGCGTCGCGAGCGTCGCCGATCTTTACCATCCCGGTTCGCGCTACGAACTCGCCGCGAACATCCAGCCGAGGTAACCGCAGATGTCCGACTCCAATACCCGCATGCCGCTGCGCGCGCCGCGTGGCACCCAGCTGTCCTGCAAGAGCTGGCTCACCGAGGCCCCGCTGCGCATGTTGATGAACAACCTCGACCCGGAAGTGGCCGAACGTCCGGCCGAGCTGGTCGTATACGGCGGCATCGGCAAGGCCGCGCGCAATTGGCAAGCCTACGAGCAGATCGTGACCGCGCTGCGCCAGCTCGCCGACGACGAGACGCTGCTCATCCAGTCGGGCAAGCCCGTCGGGGTCTTCCGCACGCACACGGACGCGCCCCGGGTGCTGCTGGCCAATTCCAACCTCGTGCCCCACTGGGCGAACTGGGAGGTCTTCAACGAACTCGACCGCAAGGGCCTGATGATGTACGGACAGATGACGGCGGGCTCGTGGATCTACATCGGCAGCCAGGGCATCGTGCAGGGCACCTACGAGACCTTCGTCGAGATGGGTCGGCAGCACTTTGGCGGCAAGCTCGCCGGCAAGTGGATACTCACCGCGGGCCTGGGGGGCATGGGCGGCGCGCAACCGCTGGCGGCGACCATGGCGGGGGCCTCGATGCTGGCCATCGAGTGCCGCCCCGAGCGCATCGCCAAGCGCCTGCGGACCAAATACCTGGACGTCGAGGCGCAGAGCCTCGACGAGGCGCTGGAGATCCTCAAGCGCTCGTCCGATACCGGCAAGCCGGTATCCGTTGGCCTCATGGGCAACGCCTGCGAAATACTCCCGGAACTGCTGCGCCGCGGCGTAAGGCCGGATGCGGTCACCGACCAGACTTCCGCGCACGATCCAGTGAATGGCTACCTGCCCGCGGGCTGGACGCTGGAAAAATGGGACCGGCTGCGCGGGGAAAATCCCGCGCAGGTGTCCGCCGAGGCGCGCATCTCGATGGCGCGCCACGTGGAAGCGATGCTCGCCTTCCAGAAGATGGGGATCCCGGTGTTCGACTACGGCAATAACATCCGCCAGGTCGCCCTGGATGAGGGTGTGAAGGATGCCTTCGCCTTCCCTGGGTTCGTGCCCGCCTACGTGCGACCGCTGTTTTGCCGCGGGGTCGGTCCTTTCCGCTGGGTCGCCCTCTCCGGGGATCCCGAGGACATCTATCGCACCGATGCCAAGGTGCGCGAGCTCATCCCAGACAACGCCCACCTGCACAACTGGCTGGACATGGCCCGCGAGCGCATCCAGTTCCAGGGACTGCCGGCGCGCATCTGCTGGGTGGGTCTGGGGGACCGGCAGCGCCTGGGCCTCGCGTTCAACGAGATGGTGGCCCGCGGGGAGCTCAAGGCCCCGATCGTCATTGGGCGCGACCACCTGGACTCAGGCTCGGTCGCCAGCCCCAACCGCGAGACCGAGGCGATGAAGGATGGGTCGGACGCGGTCTCCGACTGGCCGCTGCTCAACGCGCTCCTCAACACCGCCAGCGGCGCCACCTGGGTGTCACTGCACCACGGCGGCGGCGTGGGCATGGGTTACTCGCAGCACTCCGGCGTGGTCATCGTCTGCGATGGCACGCCCGCGGCGGCGAAGCGCATCGAGCGGGTGCTGTGGAATGATCCGGCCACCGGTGTCATGCGTCATGCGGATGCTGGCTACGAGATCGCCATCGACTGCGCGCGCGAGAAGGGGCTCAACCTGCCCTTCCTCGCCGCCCGCTAGGCGGACGGCGCACCGATGCCCGCGGCACTCAAGCTCTGGCGCAACGCGCGCCTGGCCACCTGCGACGCGCGCGCGCCCGTCATCGAGGACGGCGCGATGCTCACCCGTGGCGGACGCATCGAATGGGTCGGCGCCGAGGACGCGCGCCCGCGCACAGAGCCCGCCGAGGTCCACGACCTGGGCGGCGCCTGGGTTACCCCGGGGCTCATCGACTGCCATACCCACCTGGTGTTCGCGGGCAACCGCGCCAACGAATACGCCGAGCGACTGCGCGGCAAGAGCTACGAGGAGATCGCGCGCGCTGGCGGGGGCATCATGTCCACCGTGCGCGCGGTGCGCGCCGCGAGCGAGAGCCAGCTGTTCGATGAGAGCGCGCCGCGCCTCGCGGCGCTGCTGGGCGAGGGCGTCACGACGATCGAGATTAAGTCAGGCTACGGGTTGACGCTCGCGGATGAGGCGAAGATGCTGCGCGTGGCGCGCGCCCTGGGGCGCGCCTTCCCGGTCACGGTGCGCGCCACGCTGCTGGCCGCGCACACCCTGCCGCCGGAGTACAGCGGCCGTGCCGATGAGTACATCGACACCATCGCCCGCGAGTGGCTGCCGTCGATGGCCGGCGAGGAGCTGGTCGATGCGGTCGATGTTTTCTGCGAGCGCATCGCCTTCACAGTCGCGCAGGCCGAACGGCTGTTCGAGGCCGCCGCGGCCCTGAAGCTGCCGGTGAAGATGCACGCCGAACAGCTGGCGAACCTCGGTGGCACCCTCATGGCCACGCGCCGTCACGCCCTGTCCTGCGATCACCTGGAATTCGCCGGCGCCGAGGAAGCCCGCGCCCTGGCGAGCGCGGGCACCGTGGCAGTGCTCCTGCCGGTGGCCTTCTATTGCCTCGCCGAGGAGCGCAAGCCGCCGGTGGCCGCGCTGCGCGCGGCGGGCGCGACCATGGCGGTGGCGAGTGACTGCAACCCAGGCTCCGCCCCCGGCGCGTCGCTCCTGCTGTCGATGAGCATGGCGACCCGCCTGTTCGGACTGACCGCCGAGGAAGCCCTGCTGGGCGCGACGCGCAACGCCGCGCAGGCCCTGGGGATCGCCGGCGAGCGCGGCAGCCTCGCCGCGGGACTCGCCGCGGACTTCGTGGTGTGGAACGTCAGGGGCGTGGAGGAATTGAGTTACTGGATTGGTTTCAACCCCCGCCGCACCGTGGTGCGCGCGGGCGAGGTACAGCGATGGCCGACTCTCACACCCTGAAGCTGGGCTCCCGCCCCCTCCATCTGGCTGACCTGCGGCGCGTCTTCGAGGGGCCGGTGAACGTGGCGATCGACGCCACGGCGCTGACCGCGGTCGCGCAGGCGCACGCGCTCATCGGGCGCCTCGCCGCGGGGGACGCGCCGGCTTATGGAATCAACACAGGCTTTGGCCTCCTCGCCCAGACGCGCATCCCGCCGGCCCAGCGCACGCTCCTGCAACGCAACATCATCCTCTCGCACAGCGCAGGCGTGGGCCCGCTCCTGGACGACGCCATCGTGCGCCTGACGCTGGTGCTCAAGCTCGCAAGCCTGGTGCAGGGCTTCTCCGGCATCAGCACCGAGCTTGCTCGATTCCTCGAGCGGCTGATCAACTCGGAGCTGTACCCGTGCGTCCCAGCGCAGGGTTCGGTCGGGGCCTCCGGTGACCTCGCGCCCCTGGCGCACATGTCACTGTCCGTGCTCGGGCTCGGACAGATCCGCAGGCGCGGCGAGATCCTGCCCGCGGCTGAGGCACTCGCGCAGGAAGGAATCACCCCACCGGCGCTGGGACCGAAGGAGGGACTGGCGCTGCTCAACGGCACCCAGGTCTCCACCGCGCTCGCCCTGGGCGGCCTCTTCGAACTTGAGACCGTGTTCGCCGGGGCCGTGGTGAGCGGGGTGTTGTCCACGGATGCGCTGAAGGGGAGTGATGCGCCCTTTGATCCGCGCATCCACCATGTGCGCGGTCACGACGGCCAGGCGCGCATCGCGCAGGTCTATCGCGAACTGCTCGCGGGCAGCCAGATCCGCGAATCACACCGCGAGTGCTCACGAGTGCAGGACCCCTACTCGCTGCGCTGCCAGCCCCAGGTGATGGGCGCCTGCCTCGACCTGATCAGCCAGCAGGCCGCGACGCTCGCCATCGAGGCGAACGCCGTGACCGACAACCCGCTGGTCTTCCCTGACACCGGCGAGGTGCTCTCGGGCGGCAACTTCCATGCCGAGCCCGTGGCCTTCGCCGCCGACGTGCTGGCGATCGCATGCGCCGAGGTAGGCTCGATCACCGAGCGCCGCGTGGCGCTGCTGGTGGACCCGAAGATGAGCGGACTGCCCGCCTTCCTCACGCCGGAAAGCGGCGTGAACTCAGGCTTCATGATGGCGCAGGTGACCGCGGCGGCGCTAGTGGCCGAGAACCGCATGCTGTGCCACCCGGCCAGCATCGACAGCATCCCCACCTCCGCGAACCAGGAGGACCACGTCAGCATGGCGACCCACGGCGCGCGGCGACTGCTCACGATGACAGGCAACGCGCTCAACATCGTGGCGATCGAATTCCTCGCCGCCTGCCAGGGCCTGGACCTGCTCGCCCCGTTGAAGACCTCAGGGCGGCTGCAGGGCGCCTCTGGCGCGCTGCGGCGCAGCGTGCCGTTCGCCGCGAGCGATCGACTGCTCGCGCTTGACATCGAGGCGGCCGCTTTCACCGTGCGCCAGGCGGAAGTGCAGTCACTCGCCAACACGCTGTTGCCTAGCTATCGCTAGGGTGAGGAGCCTGCCGCCAAAGCGCGCGGATGCGATGCGGCCGTTGTGATGCGAACCGCGGTGATTCCAACACGCACGCGTGCTGAAACAGGCAGGAGTTCCCGACGCGCATGCGTCAGATGGCGGCGCTTGGGGCCCTGCTGGCGCTGGCCGCCTTCGCCGGCGATGAAGGGGCGCGCGGGTAAGTCAGCGCGTTCGTCGGTGGCCTGAAGCCTGACAACACGTGGGATCCGGCGAGCCGGCTTCGGCGACGACAACGGCCAAGGGCCGGCGCGGCCCGTACCGGCTGCTCATCAAGGTGGCCGCGGCTCGTCTTCGGTCAGGATCCGAAATTCACGCGTGTTGTGCCGCGAACGTCACGGCGCCGATCACCGCAATCAGGCGGGCGCGTAGTGCGCGGCCTTCGCGTCCTCGCTGAGATCCTCGGTCGGATGCTGTTCGCGCTTGATGCGCTCGTAGATTTCTTCGCGGTGCACGGCCACGTGCTTGGGCGCGTTGATCCCGACACGGACCTGGTTCCCCTTGACTCCCAGTACCGTGATCGTGACCTCATCGCCGATCATGACGGTCTCGCCGACCCGTCGGGTGAGAATGAGCATCTGACGATTCCTCTAGTCTTATATTTATCGATCCGCCTAGATATCCCTAGGCTCGCTCCATGCTTATCGTCTGTCCGCGAGCGAGATTACGCGCAAACCGCGCCAAACAAAATCTTAAGCTGCGCCTGCGGCCGCAGGCTTGCACGTTTCCGCCATACGGTCACGCCCAAGACTAAACCAGCCTCGCCGGCCGCTGGTGAGAAGGTGTCTAAGGCGGCGGCACGAACGCCCCAGGCACGCACGATTCAACGCATGGCGCTGAACGACCACCGCGTCCCGCGAGGGGCGGCCAACCCGGAATCGCCGCCGGAGGGCCACCGAACGTGGGACGCGCGCCCGACCCGCGTTCGCATTGCGCACAACCGTTACCGCGGTGGCGGAACCCGGGCATCGCGGCCGCACCCAGGAGGGGACGGCGATAGTTCCCGGGCCGGAACCATGCGATGTTGCCGGCGTTGAGACGGGGATGGGCAGGAAGGCGGACTGATGGTCATCGCGCTGATCAACGGGCGAGTGCTGGGCGTGCGAACAGGGCCTGCGGCAGGGCG
>JANYBG010000150.1 GCA_025360865.1 Pseudomonadota bacterium
CGGCGACTGCTACCTGTACGGGATGCTGGCGTCGGGGCATTGCGATCTTGTCCTCGAGGTGCAGCTTAAGCCCCACGACTTCATGGCGATCGTGCCGGTGATCGAGGGCGCGGGCGGCAGGATCAGCGACTGGCGGGGGAATCCTCTGTCCTTCGCCTCCGATGGCCGCGTCGTGGCCGCCGCGACCGAGGAACTGTGGCGGCAGGCCCTTGCGGAGTTGCGCGCCGCCTGAGCCTCAGCCGGCCAGACTCAGGTCACCCTTGACCGCGGAGCGGAAGATGCGCGCGTACGTCGCCGCGTCCGTCGGTAGCGGGTTGCCGCCCGCGGACGGATCGAGCGAGGCCTCGTGCCCGATGATTTCCGGGTTGGTCAGCGGCACGCCTATCTCGGCGAGCGAGTGGGGAATCTCGAGGCTCGCGCGGAACTCCAGCACCCAGTCGAAGACAGCCGTGAAGGGGTCGCCCTTCAGATCCAGCGTCCGCGCCACGAGCGCCAGCCGCGACTCGATGGCGGGGCGATTGTGGACGATGACGTACGGCAGGATCACCGCGTTGGTGAGGCCGTGGTGCGTGTTGAAGTAAGCCCCCACCGGGTGGGCGATCGCGTGCACGCCGCCCAGTCCCTTCTGGAAGGCGGTGGCTCCCATGCTCGCCGCGGCCAGCATGCGCGAGCGCGCCTCGATGTCCGTGCCGTTCGCGCACGCGCGCGGCAGGTACGTCTGGATCAGGCGCATGCCCTCGAGCGCGATGCCATCAGCCAGCGGATGGAAGCCCGGAGCGCAGAAGGCCTCGAAGCAGTGCACGAAGGCATCCAGGCCGGTGGCCGCAGTGATCTTGGCCGGCAGGCCGACGGTTAGTTCAGGGTCGCTGATCACGACTCCGGGCATCATCTGCGGATGAAAGATGATCTTCTTCTGATGTGTGGCCTCATTGATCACGACCCCCGCGCGCCCGACCTCGGAACCGGTGCCCGCCGTGGTCGGCACCGCGACGATGGGCGCGATGCCTGTCTTGTCGGCACGCGTCCACCAGTCACCGACGTCCTCGAAATCCCACAGCGGACGGGTCTGGCCAGACATGAACGCGATGACCTTGCCGGCATCCAGCGCGGAACCGCCACCGAAGGCGATGACCCCGTCGTGCCCCCCCTTGCGATAGACCGCGAGGCCTTCCTCGATGTTGGCGGCGACCGGATTGCCCCTAACATTCGCGAACACGGCGGTGCCGGGAACCAGCGCGCAGGCCGCCGTCACCATCGGCGCGTCACGCAGGCCCTCATCGGTGACCAGCAGGGGCCTGGTGATTCCCAGGCGGGCACACGCGGCCGGCAGCTCGGCGATGCGTCCCGGGCCTGCCCAGACGGTGGTGGGGTAGTTCCAGTTGCCCTTGAGTGGTTCGCTCACGTGGTTACCCGCAGGTGGAATGATTTTGGCCGGGTTAGGTGCTCGTAGCCCACGACCGAAAGGGTGCAGCCACGCCCGGAGTCCTTTATCCCGACCCAGGCGAGCGCCGGATCGAGGTAGTCGCAGCGGTTCATGAACCAGGTGCCGGTGTGCACCTGGGAACCCAGTGTTTCCGCGGCGCGCGCATCTGCTGTCCACACCGCGGCGGTCAGCCCGAACGCGCTGTCGTTCATCTGCGCGACGGCCTCGGCATCCGAGTTGACCTTCATGACGCCCGCCACGGGTCCGAAGATCTCCTCGCGCATCACCGTGGATCCGGCGGGCGCATCCAGCAACAGCTGGGGGGCGAGATAAGGTGTCCCGGCCTGGCTGAGCGCGAAGGCACGCTCGTCGATCACCGGGCGGGCGCCGGCGGCGATCGCGGCCTTCACCTGCGCGCGCACGCTCTCCGCGGCCGCGGCGCGGACCAGGGGGCCTAGGGTCGTTTCCGGGTCGCGCGGGTCGGCCAGCCGGTATTGCTGGATCAGTTCAACGCAGCCGCGGGTGAAGCGATCGTGGATGCTCTCATGAACGTAGATGCGCTGTAGCCCGCAACAGGACTGCCCGGAGTTGAAGTACGCGCCATCGACGATGTTCTCGACCGCGTGCGCCACATCGGCGTCGTGGCGGACGTATACAGGATCGCAACCGCCAAGTTCGAGGCCCACGCCGATGAAGCGCGCGGCGGCCGCCCGCTGCACGGCATGCCCTCCCGCGACCGAACCGGTGAAGGCGACGAAGTCCACTCGCGGATCGCCAATCACGCGGGCGGTGTCCTCGTGGCGCAGGTGCAGCACTTGGAATACGCCCGCCGGCAGGCCGGCCGCGTTGAAGCAGTCCGCGAACACCTCGGCGCATAAGGGTGTCTGGGCTGAATGCTTGAGGATCACCGCGTTACCCGCCATCAGCGCCGGGACCACGCTGTTGACGGCGATCAGGTACGGGTAGTTCCACGCGGCGACCGTGAACACCACCCCCAGTGGCTCCCGGCGGATGAAGCGGCGGAAGCCCTCCTTGTGGCCTGGATCGACGTCGGCCAGCGCGCCGGCGGCGGCGGCGATCATGTACCGCGCCCGCTCAAGCGTGCCGCGTACCTCACTCGGAGCGAAGCGAATCGGCCGTCCGATCTGCCAAGTGAGGCCGGTGGCGATGTCCACGCCGCGGCGCTCGAACTCGACGCAGAACCGCTGCATGATCGCGGCGCGCTCGGCGAGGGGGACCTCGCGCCAGCGCGCCTGCGCCGCGGGGGCCGCGGCGAGTGCCTGCTCGATCCGCGCCGGCGTCGCCGCGCTGCGCTCGGCGTAAACGCTGCCGTCAACGGGGGAGATGGACTTGATACTCATATGATCTCGAAGTAGCGGGCGAGTTCCCAGTCGGTCACGGCGCGCTGGAACTGGCGCTCTTCCCATTCCCGGCTGGCGGCGTAGTGCGACACGAATGGCGCCCCGAAGAGCTGTTGTGCCGCCTTGGAGCGCGCTAGGCGGCCAGCCGCCTCGTTGAGTGTGCGTGGCAACTGGCGCTTCGCCGGGAGCTTGCGGTCGTACGCGTTGCCGCTGATCGGCTCATCCGGCTCGATGCGATGCTCGATGCCCCACAGACCGGAACCGATCGCCACCGCGATGGCAAGATAGGGGTTGATGTCGGCGGCGGCGATCCGGTACTCCACGCGCTGTGCCTTGGGACCTCCCTGGATGACGCGCAGCGCGCAAGTGCGGTTCTCCACGCCCCAGGTCGCGCTCGTCGGTGCCCAGAAGCCAGGCACCAGGCGCGAGTAGCTATTGACCGTGGAAGCCACCATCGCCAGCAGCTCCGGCATCAGTGCCTGCTGTCCGCCGACGAACCAGCGCATCTCCTGCGACATCGTGTGCGGCGAGGCGGCATCGTAGAACGCGGAAGTTCCGTCCTTGCGCGCCATGGAAATATGCAGGTGACCGCTCTGTCCCGGCAGGCTCTGCGACCACTTGGCCATGAAGGTCGCCATCAGACCGCGGCGCTGCGCGAGCACCTTGGTGAAGGTCTTGAAGAGGGCGGCGCGATCGGCCGCCTCCAGGGCCTCGGTGTAACGCAGGGCCGCCTCGAGGACACCCGGGCCGGTCTCGGTATGCAGCCCCTCGATCGGCATGCGCATCGCCTCCGAGAGCCGCAGCAGTTCCTCGTACAGCTCTGTGTGCACCGCGCTGCGCAGCATCGAGTAGCCAAAGTATCCCGGGGTGAGGTTCTTCAGGTTCTGGTAGTTCTTCTCGCGCACACTCGCCGGAGTCTCGTCGAAGACGAAAAACTCGAATTCCGCCGCGGCGCTCGCGCCGTAGCCCATCGCTGCGGCGCGCCGCAGCACGCGCCGCAGTGTCGCGCGGGGACATACCTGCTCGGCGTTGCCGGCGAACTCACCGAGGAACAGGAGCATGTCGCCCTCGAGTGGGAGGGCGCGACAGGTCTCGGGCAGGAGCCGAACTGGTGCGTCCGGGAAGGCGGTATGCCAGCCGGTGAAGCTGATGTTGTCGTACTGCTGATCGTTTGAATCCCAGCCCAGCACGACGTCGCAGAAACCCATCCCACTGTCCAGCGCCGAGAAGAACTTCGCGCGATCGATGTACTTGCCGCGCAGAATCCCGTCGTTGTCGAAGACACCGACCTTCACGTGCGTGAGCCCGCGTTCCTCGACGATCGCCCGGGCCTGTGCGGCGGTCCGCACCTCGTCTGGTTGCATGGGGCAGTTCCTTGGATCAGCTAGTGGTGCGCCGCCGACCAGGTTCCTGGCTTCCCGCGGTGGCGCTGAGCGCGGGTCATACGCGCGAGGGCGCGATGATTACCCGTTGGCGCTACCTTGGCAAGGCGGCGGCGAGGCGGGTCTCACGCGCGTGGCGCGGCTTGCGCGCTGAGCCTGTGGAGGAAGGCGGCGCCCGCGGCGCCCGCGGCGCTCACGATCGCGAGGGTCACGAACACTCCGCCCCAGCCGAAGGCCACGGATATCTGCGCCATGGTCCAGCCGGCGAGCGCGCCCCCCAGGTACCCGGTGCCGTCGATGAGGCCGGAGGCGGCGGCGCCCGCCTGCTTGCCACCGAAGTCCAGGGCGAAGGCGCCGGGCAGGAACGAGTAGGGACCCAGCAGGCAGAAGGCGACCAGCCCGATCACCAGCATGACCCCGGCCGCGGCGGGCGGCAGCGCGTAGAGGATGAGCAGCGCGGCCGCAGTCGCCGCCAGCCCGGCGACCAGCAGCAGCGTGCGCGTGTTCGGACCCAGCCGATCGCTCGCCCAGCCGCACAACACGACAGATACCGCCCCGACGCTCGGGAAGATGGCCGACATGCCAGCCGCGTGGCTGACCGTGAAGCCGTGAAAGTCGTGCAGGTAGGCCGGCGTCCAGGTGCCGAAGGTCTCGCGCACCATGGTGGCGGCGAAGTTGAGCAGGCATACGATGAGGAAGGCGCGGCTGCGCAACAGCGGCAGCACGAGGGTGAGGTAGCCGGTGGGTTTGGACTCCCCGGTGCTGAACACATTGCGTGGATTCGCCACCGCCTCCGCGAAGCCCTCCGCGACGCACGACTCGCGCAGCAGCAGCAGGTTGGCCAGAAACATGATACCAGCCACGCCCGCGCCGAACACGAAGAGTCCGCGCCAGCCCACGCCGAGCTCCAGCAGGATCCCCATGCTGCCGCGCGCGGCGGCATCGCCTAGCATGTAGCTGCAGGTCAGGATGGCCGCGATCGTGCCGTAGCGCGAATAGTGAAACCACTTGGATGAGACCTTGATCAGGGCGGACCAGCCGATCGACTGCGTCACGCGGTTGCCGATCCACGCCATGGTGAACAGCGGCAGCGCGGATCCGGAAGCGAACAGCAGCGTGAAGAGCGCGGCGCCCCCGGTGGCGATGAGCAGGTTGCGCTTGCCGCCCCAGTAGTCCCCGAGCCCGGTCAGGAACACCTTGCCGAACGCGTAGGCCAGCACGCCCCATGAGGACATGAGCCCGATGCTGACGATGGAATGGCCGTGGCTGACGCCACGCCGGGCGAGCTCGTCGACGATCAGCGGTGTCGCCACCGAGAGGTTGGAGCGACAGAAGTAGCAGGAGGCGTAGCCGAGGAAGAGCAGCACCAGCGTGCGGCACTGGGCGACGCGCAGCGCGCGTGTCGCCGGCGCATCGGGGGAGGCCGGGCCCGTCCCCGTCAGCTCGGCCACGGCAGCGAGTAGGTCTTGGTGTTGGTGAAGCTCTTGATCGCCTCCTGCACACCCTCCTTGTAGCCCAGGCCTGAGTCCTTGATGCCCCCGAACGGGGTCAGTTCCAGACGGTAGCCGGGCACCTCGCGAATGTTGACGCTACCGACCTTCAGATCCGACACGAAGCGGGTGATGTAATCGAGGCGATTGGTGCAAACCGCCGACGACAGTCCATAGACGGTCGAGTTGGCGATACGGATGGCCTCGTCGATGCCGCGAAAGCGGATGACGGGGGACACCGGCCCGAAGGTCTCCTCGCGCACCAAGGTCATCTCCGGCCGCACATGGTCCACGACGGTGGGAGAGTAGAGCGCGCCCGTGCGCAGGTTGCCGTGCAGGAGCCGCGCGCCGCCTGCGATCGCCTCGTTGACCCGGGCCTCGAACGAGCGCGCCGCGACCTCATCGATCACTGTCCCCATGTCGGTGCCGGCATCCATGGGGTCCCCGTATTTCACCGCGCGCGTTCTTTCCAGGAGGAGTTCAACGAAGCGGTCAGCGACCGCTTCATGCACGAGCATGCGCTTGACCGCCGTGCAGCGCTGGCCGGAGTTCTTGTAAGAGCCGAGCGCGGCCAGCGTCGCGGCCTCCTCGAGGTCCGCGTCTTCCATGACGATCAACGGATCATTGCCGCCCAGCTCCAGCACCTGGCGCTTATAGACCGCCTTGCCCGCGATGTACTTGCCGACCGAGACGCCACCCGTGAAGGTCACCAGGTCCACGTCCGGATGCGTCAGCAGCTCGTCGGCGATCCGCACCGGGTCGCCGGTGATCACACTGAGCATCTGTGGCGGCAGGCCGGCCTCGTAGAGGATATCAGCGAGCACAAGCGCGGTCAGCGGCGTTTTCTCGGAGGGCTTGAGCACCATGCGATTGTTGGTCGCGATGCTCGGGGCGACCTTGTGGGCGACTTGGTTGAGCGGGTGGTTGAACGGGGTGATCGCGGTGATCACCCCGGCCAGCGGCTCCCGCAGCGTATACACCTTGCGCTGCTTGCCGTGCGCGGTGAGGTCGCACGAGAATACTTGGCCATCATCCTGGAGGGCGGCGTTGCCAGCGAACACAAATACATCGCAGGCCCGGCCGACTTCGTAGGTCGAGTCCTTCTTGCACAGGCCGCTTTCCGCGGTGATGAGGTTGGCGATCTCGTCCGCGCGCGAGCGCAGCAGTTCCGCGGTCCGATAGCAGATGCGGTAGCGCTCGTAGCGCGTCAGGCGCGGCTGGTAATCGCGCGCGATACCAATGGCGCGACGCACATCGTCCACGCAGGCTCGCGCCACCGTGCCGACCAGGGCGCCGCTATACGGATTGAACACCTCGCCGACTGCGGCGGTGACGAGGCGTTCGCCGCCGATGCGCAGGCCTTCGCGGCGAACCGGCGCCGAGGCGTCAGTCGGCATGGTTCAGCACCCAGTCGAACGCGTCGAAATTGCGCCAGCGCCGGTTGCCGTCGAGGTCCCTGATGCGGCGGTTAAGGATCAGCGGCACGGACTGCTCCGAGATCCCGCCGTGCGAGCGCAGCGGCGCATCCAGTCCCGTGAGGTCGTGCCTGGCGGCGGCCCCGCCGAGGGCTACAAAGCGGGTGGACACCACGACCAGGTCGCCGATCCGGTCGGGCGGCAATTCAAAGCGGCGCGCGGCTTCCGCGCGCGTCAGCACCATCTCGATTCCGCGCAGCGCGCGGATCCGCGTGGCGAGCACCGCGGGCTCGACGTCTCCCGGCAGGTAGAGCGTCGCATAGGAGCCAAGCGCGCCGTGGTGCACCACATAAGGATCGGTGATCGGCAGGATGACGCGCGCGCGGCCCGCGCCGAGCCAGCCATCGAGCACGTCCTGCAGGTAGACCACATCGGGGCTCGCATCGAGCCGGGTCTTCGCGTTCATGCCGTGGTCGGCGGTGAGGGCGATGGCGCACCCGAGCGCATCCAGCTGGCGGAGGTAGCCATCCATCATATGGTAGAAGGCATTGGCCGCCGCGGTGCCCGGCGCATGCTTGTGCTGCACATAGTCGGTGGTTGAGAGGTACAGGACGTCCTGCGGCCGCGTTCGCATGATCCCAACGGCGGCCGCGAACACGAACTCCGAAAGGGCCGCGCTGTAGACATCCGGAACCGGCATGCCAACCAGCTCGAGCACCCCCTCGATGCCGTGTTCGGCGAGGCTCACCTGGTCGGCCTTCTCCGCGGAGAAGCAGATTCCCTTGAGCTTATGGCCGAGGAGCTTGCGCAGTTTGTCCTTGGCCGTGATCACGGCCACCTCGCAGCCGTTGTCGCCGAGGGCGGCCAGCAGGGTGGGGGCACGCAGCCATTTCGGGTCGTTCATCATCACCTCGACGCCACTGTCGGTGTCGTAGAGGTAGTTTCCGCAGATGCCGTGAACCGAGGGTGGGGCGCCGGTGACGATGGAGAGGTTGTTCGGGTTGGTGAAGCTCGGGACGACGCAGTCGGCTATCACCGAGCTGCCTTCGGCGAGCACCTTTTTCATCCACGGCATGTGACCACCGGCCACCGCCTGGGCGATGTACTCCGGCTCGCAGCCGTCCACGCAGACCACGACCGACGGACGCGCAGGCAGTCGGTACGCCCGTCCATTGACCTCGATTCGACGCATGTCAGTCTCGCTCATTCCTTCGATCCGCGGCGCGGCCGCGGCGGCCGCCTGCCTGAGTAGACACCACCGCGGTCGGACTTGTCATCCGCCGCCCCCTGAGGCTCAGGTGCTCGCGCGTAGCTGCGCGAGCACGGCGCCGACCGCCTCGAGGACGCCGGCCATGCCTTTCTCGCCCAGCTGCCCCATGCAGCCTACCCGGAAGGTATCTGCGGCGGTGAGCTTGCCCGGGTAAAGGATGTAGCCGCGCGCCTTGACCGCGTCGTAGAAACTGTTGAACTGGTAGCGCGGGTGCTCGGGTGCGTGGAAGGTGACGATGATCGGCGCCTGGATCGCCGCGGGGAGGAAGCACCGCAGTCCGAGACGCCGCATGCCCTCCAGCAGCGTGCGGCAGTTGGCCGCGTAGCGAGCGCCACGCGCGGCGACGCCGCCTTCCTCCAGGAATTGCGCGATCGCCGCATCGAAGGCGGCGACGACATGCGTCGGCGGCGTGTACCGCCACTGCGCCGTCTTGCGCATGTAGACCCACTGGTCGTGAAGGTCCAGGGCGAGTGAATGGCAGTTACCTTCGCAGCGCTCGAGGGCCGCACGGCGGGCAATCACGAAGCTCATGCCCGGCGGCCCCTCCAAGCACTTGCCGGAGGCGGCGATCAGCGCGTCAAAGGGGGTCGTGCGCGCGTCAATCTCCAGCGCGCCAAAAGAACTCATCGCATCGATGATCAGTCCTCGGCCGTGGCGCGCCGCCGCCTGGGCGATCGCCTCGAGGGGGTTCAGGATCCCGGTGCTGGTCTCGCAATGAACCAGCGCGACATGGGTGATGGACGAATCCGCCGCGAGTGCCTGGTCGATATCCGTCGCGCTGACCGGCTGGTCCTCGGCGTAGTCGATCGTTGTGACCCGGCGGCCGAGCACGCGGCAGATACGCGTGATGCGCTGGCAGTAGGCGCCGTTTTGCGGGACCAGGACATGGCCGGCGCGCGGCACCAGCGTGCCAATCGCCGCTTCCACCCCGAAGGTGCCACTGCCCTGGAGCGGCACGCACTCATGGGTGGCGGCGCCGTGGATGATATCGAGCAGGCGCGCGCGAACGCGGGCCGTGATGTTATTGAAGTCGACATCCCACGAGCCCCAGTCGCGCAGCATGCTCTGCTTGGTACGCAGGGATATGGTGAGTGGACCCGGGGTCAGCAGATACGGCTCGCTCGTCATCGCAATGGCCTGCTCAATGAGTGGGTGGGGGCGGTGGCCGTGACTTTAACACCACCCGCGGTCCGCTCTGGCCGAGGCGCGACGCCATGCATCGCGACAGCCGGGCGCGGGTCTCCCGCCGGTTGCAGGGGACCGGAAGAAGGTGCAATGTCGGCGTCGCACTCGACGAATGGTGCTGTTTCTCAAGGGGGACGCTATGAAAAGTACGTGGGCATATTCACTCCTCGGTCTCGCACTGATGCTCGGCGCCGCGGGCGCTCACGCGGCCGATGCCGCGGGTACGCCGCAGGCCGCGGTGGCGGCGCTGGAGCAGGCCTGGCAGAAGGCGCAGCAGACCAACAACTACGACGCGCTCGAGCCGGTCCTGGCCGATAACTTCGTCCAGACCTCCTCCGACGGGAAGGTCACGACCACCAAGGCGGCGGCCCTGAGCGATGCGAAGCTCACCAAGTGGACGAGCGTCGATTACAGCGACCTGAAGTTCAACGTGTACGGCGACACGGTGATCGCCAACGGCAGCTTTCGGGGCAAGGGCACCGATTCCACCGGGGCCGTGGTGGACGAGCGTTCGCACTTCACCGATACCTGGGTGAAGATCGACGGGAAATGGAAGTGTGTCGCCAGCCAGGACACCGTTTACAAGAAGAGATAGGGGTCACAGGCGACCCTGGCGGTCCGCGGGACCGCCGGGTGTCGCGCTTCACGCGGATCAATACCTGAACCAGGATGACGAGACCCCACATGCCTGATGCGCACCGCTTGCTGATGCCCACCCCAGTCCTTGCTGTCGCATATCTGGCGTGCGCCGCCGCGATCGTTTCGGCCCCCGTCGCCGCGGCGGCCGCGACGCCGACCGCGACCGCGGCGACCGAGGATGGCCAGTGGCGCATGCCCTCGAAGGACTACGCGGCCACGCGTTACAGTGGGCTCGCCACAATCAACGCCGGCAACGCCACCTCCCTGCATCCGGTGTGGACTTTCTCCACCGGCGTGCTGGGCGGTCATGAGGGCCAGCCGCTGGTGGTGGGTGACACGATGTATGTCGTGACGCCCTGGCCGAACGTTCTCTACGCGTTCGACCTGGGCAAGGAAGGCTACCCGCTGCGCTGGAAGTACCGACCCGACGTGAGCGCGAACGCGATCGGCATTTCCTGCTGCGATACCGTCAACCGCGGCGCCTTCTACGCCGAGGGTAAGGTCATTTATAACCTCCTCGATGGCCATACCGTGGCCGTCGACGCCAGGTCCGGGCGCGAGCTGTGGAAAACGCAGGTCGCCGACCTCGCGAGCGGCGAGACCGTCACCATGGCGCCGCTGGTGGTGAAGGATCGCGTCATCGTCGGCGCATCCGGTGGCGAGTTCGGTATCTATGGCTGGCTCAAGGGACTTGATCTTGCGACCGGGCGCGTGGTCTGGACCGCGCGCAACATCGGCCCGGACGCGGCCATGCTCGCGGCTCCCGGCACGTTCAAGCCCCCGTACGATGGCGGCACGGATGTCGGTGCGACCAGTTGGGCGAATGACAGCTGGCAGACCGGTGGCGCGCCGGTGTGGGGCTGGACCTCCTATGACCCGGGCGTTGATCTTATTTACTACGGCACGGGAAACCCCTCGCCCTATAACGCGGAGCAGCGGCTCGGGGACAACAAGTGGAGCTCGAGCGTGCTGGCGCGCAGGCCGGAGGATGGCTCGCTGGTTTGGGCATACCAGTTCACCCCGCACGACAACTGGGACTACGACGCCACCGGGGCGATGATCCTGGCGGATCTCACCATCGCTGGGAAACTCACCAAGGCGCTGGTGCACTTCGACAAGAACGGGTTCGCCTACACGCTCGATCGCGAAACCGGGCGCGTGCTCAGCGCCACGCCCTTCTCCGGGATGAATTGGGCCAAGTCGGTGGATCTGGCGACCGGCCGCCCGGTGATCGATCCGACCAAGCAGACCGGCGCCTCGAAGGGGAACGTGAAGGGCATCTGTCCGAGCCTGGAAGGCGGGGTGAGCCCGTCGTCACCGGCCGCGTACTCCCCGCGCACGCACCTTTTCTACACCTCGACGAACAACCTGTGCATGGACTACGCCGCGGTGCACGCCTCACGGCTCAAGGGCACGCCGTTCGTGAGCGCGAACAGCCCTTACTTCGCGGGACCGGGTGGGTACCTCGGCACTTTCATGGCCTGGGATGCGGTCA
This sequence comes from Pseudomonadota bacterium, assembly GCA_025360865.1. GTDB lineage: Bacteria > Pseudomonadota > Gammaproteobacteria > Steroidobacterales > Steroidobacteraceae > 13-2-20CM-66-19. The sequence continues at coordinate 11,661 of JANYBG010000150.1, forward strand.
CCGGCAAGAAGGTGTGGGAAAACAAGGAGCCGTTCCCCAACTGGAGCGGCGCGCTCGTGACCGGTGGCGACGTCGCCTTCTACGGAACCCTTGACGGCTGGTTCAAGTCGGTGGATGCGCGCACGGGCAAGGTGCTGTCGAGATTCAAGGTGGGCTCCGGGGTGGTCGGCAATCCGATCACTTACCGGGGTCCCGACGGCAAGCAGTATGTGGCGGTTTACGCCGGGTTCGGTGGCGACTGGGCGCTGCTGTCCGGGGACACCCGCTCGGATGACCCCGCGGACCTGCGCGCGCCGGCTGACTTCCAGAAGGACATCGCGCGCCACACGAGTCAGGGCGGGATCATCTGGATATTTGGCCTGTGAGGGTGAGCATGCGAGGCAATCTTTCAATCGCGCGGGGGCTTGGCTGCGCGTCATCTGTTCTGGCGGCCCTCGCCTTGGCGGCCTGCGCGCCGAAGGCGTCCACGCCCGCGGCTGCCACCCCGGGGGAGACTCGGACATCCGCGCCACCCTCGGGAACGGCGCCGCCCGCCATCCAGTACGAGGCTCACGTGTCCGCGGGAGGCCTGCCGCCTCCAGGGGGCCCACTGAGCAACCCCCACCAAGGCGACCCGGCCGTGGCGAAGGCTGGCTCGTTGCTGTTCACGGCGCTGAACTGCGATGGCTGCCACGGTGTCGAGGGCGCCGGATGGGTGGGCCCGAATCTCGGCGACGGCCGCTGGCGCTACGGCGGCGCCGACAACGAGATCTTCACCTCGATCTTCTACGGACGTCCCAAGGGCATGCCCGCCTTCGGCGGGGCGCTGGGCCCGGAGGGAGTCTGGTCGCTCGTCACCTACCTCAAGTCGCTGCCGGTCCCGGCCGACGAGGCGACGGAGTCCTGGGAAAAGCCCTGAGGCACGAGGGCGCGTCGTTCAGAGTTTCTGGACGACCACTCGTCCGTTGCCATCCACGAACACGTGGTAGCGGTTGCCGTCGTGACAGGCGGCGGTGTAGTCGCTGTCCTTGTTGCGGGTTGAGCTGACGACCTGATCGCATGGCAGGCCCTGCAGGGCGATCGTCGCCTTGAGATCCTTGGCGAAGCCGTCATCGGCGGCGGCGACACCGACGGCTGCGAGACCCAGTACCGGCACCGCGATAATTCTCGTAAGCGATTTCATACCGACTCCTGATCGTTAGGCGTTGAGAGTTGCGAATTTCTTAGGATCACTCAGGACCCCCCAGATCGCTTCCCGTGAGGAGCCGACCGCGGCGGCGAGCGTCGGGTCGTCGTTCTGGATCAGGCTCACCACCTTGATGAGCAGCACTTCGTAGCGCTGCCGCAGCTGCGGCAGCGTCTGCGGTGAGCCTCCCTTGTGATAGGCGCGAAACTGCGTCAGGAGGTCATCCACCTGGTTCTTCAGCGACAGCTTGGTGAACACGCCGATCGCGCGCGTGTCCTTCAGGCGCTGCTCCAGCAGGGGCAGGTCGAGCGTCGCCGCCGCGGGGGCCGCGGCTGGCGCGGCAGCCGGGGTCTTCGCCGGGGCGGTGCGCACCGGCGCCACCGGCCTGGGCGCGGGACTGGGGACCGGACTGGCGGCCGTGCGTGGCCCCCCCGGTGCGACCCCGGGAACCTGGGATTGCGGAGCGCTCGCGGGCTCGGCGACCGGCGCGGGCGTCACGGCCACCGCCACCGGAGGGGACGGCTGCGCCGGCGCCGCGGCGGGAACGGTGGGCGCCGCGCTTACCGCCGTGTCCGCCTTCGCCAGGGGCGGGCGCCCTGACTGGTGAGCGCAGGCGCTCAAGAGCGCGCATGTAACAGCGATGCTGAATCGTCGCATGGCGGACCGTCGGTGAAGGTGCCTGCCGACATTCTACAACCCGTATCTGAACGGCAGCCTAATAAGAGGAAGCCGCCGCCCCGAAGGGCTGCGCGAAGCATTCGCAAGCGAGGTTCCAGCAGGTGGAAACGCGGCGCAGGAAGGCTGCGAAAAGACAAGCCGCCCGGGGCGTTTCACCTCATTTTTCAGTGTTTTCGCGCATATGTTCAATGAAGATCAGTGCTGCGCTGACAAACCCCGTGCGGGTGATGCACTATGCTTGGGCTGTAACGACGCCGGGCGTGGGATAAGAGCAGAAGCCGGGCCCGCGGGAAGGCGTCAGTCGAGGGGAAGCGTGATGGATTACGCAGTTGAGGAAATCGAACCGGGGCACTGGCGCGTGGAAGTGGGCGGCACGGTACGCATGATTCGGTACCGGCACGACATCCGCACCTTCGCGCCCTGGGACATTTGCGCCGAAGACGGCCGCAGGCTCTGGGGGTCACCGACGCTTGAGTCGGCATTTCGCTGGATTCAGGCGCGCACCGGTCATCCGACGGAAGGAATCCTGGTCGAGCGGCTGCTGGAGTGGACTTCACCCGCGAAGGTCTCTGACCCGGCCCACCTCACCGGCGCGTACGAAGCCCACCAGGAAACCAACCCGGTGTCTGGCATCCTGGAGTGCGGCGGCTAGCGCACCCCCGCGCGCGACGCCGGCGGGAGCGCTAGCGTGAAGCCGCCGGGGTGATGACCCGCGACACGCCACGACCGCGGGGATCCGAAGTCGCCACAGCCGCGAGCGCGGCGACGCTGATGGCCTCGATGTCTCCGTTCCAACCCTGAGTGACGAAGCGGTAGCCGCGCGCGACAAGCGCCGAGCGCACGGCGGGATCCAGCCCGGCGTAGGGTTCCTCGAACAGCGTGTCCGGCGGCAGGAGCTGATGATGAATGCGCGGCGCCGCCACCGCGGCAGCCAGCGGCAGGTGGAAGTCGTGCCAGTCGGTCAGAACCTGGAAAATCGACGTTGCGATGCGCGAACCGCCCGGTGTGCCAATCACCATCGCCACGCGGCCATCCCGCATCAGTATCGTCGGGGTCATGGTGGACAGGGGGCGCTTGCCGGGGGCGATCGCGTTCGCATCGTCCCCCACGACGCCATAGAGGTTCGGCGCGCCCGGCTTGGCGGAGAAGTCGTCCATCTCGTTATTCAGCAGGAAGCCCGCCCCACTGACGGTCTCGCCGGAACCGAAGTCATCGTTGAGCGTGTAGGTATTCGCGACCGCGTTGCCCCAGCGGTCGATGATCGAGAAATGCGTCGTGTGCTGGTGCGTGGGCAACCCCGGCCGTACCGCCGCGGTCCGCGTCCGGTCGCGCACGTTGACCTCGGCCGCGCGGCGCGCGAGGTAGGCGGGCGCGAGCAGCTCGCCCACCGGGGAATTGTAGAAGTCCGGATCGCCCAGGTATTCCGCGCGGTCGACGAACACCCGCTTCTCAATCTCCGCCAGCAGGTGCACGTACTGCGGGGAGTTAAGCGCCACGCCCGAGAAGGCCGGCGCCAGGTCCGCCTTCATCGCCAGCAGCGACAGCAGCGCGATGCCGCCTGAGCTTGGCAGCGGGGCGGTGATGACGCGGAAGCCCGCCCAGTCCCCGGTCAGCGGCTCGCGCCAGATCGCATGGTAGTCCGCCAGGTCCCGGGCGCTGATGTGGCCGTGGCCAGTGGCCATCTGCGCCACGATCAAATCCGCGGTGCGCCCCTGGTAGAACCCCGCGTCCCCATCGGTGGCGATGCGGCGCAGCGTCGCCTCCAGCTCCCTCTGACGGAAAGTGGTCCCCGCGTTGAGGGAGCTGAAATAGGCGAGGAAGTTGGTGCGGCCGCGCAGTTCGCCCGCGCGCCCGTCACGCGTCGCCTGTTGCATGGCCCCGACGAGGAAGCCCTCGTGAGCAAGCCGTATCGCCGGCGCGAGATCATCGCTCCACGGAAGCTTCGCGAAGCGCCGGTGCAGCTGCCAGAGGCCCGCGACCGTGCCGGGCACCCCCGCGGCGCCGGCGCCGACGGTGCTCGCATCCGGTATGACGGTCCCTGCCGGGTCCAGATACATGCCCGCGGTGGCGTCGCGGGGTGCGCATTCGCGGTAGTCGAGGAAGTACGCGTTGCCATCGAAGAACACGGTGGCGAAGCCGCCGCCCCCGAGGTTGCCCGCTTCCGGGTACGTGACCGCCAGCGCGAAGGCCACCGCCACCGCCGCATCGGCGGCGTTTCCCCCCTGGGAGAGAATCGCCTCGGCGACCTGCGCGCCGTACGCATCGGGGGCGGCGATCGCGGCGGTTTGCGCGTGTGCGGAAGCGAACCAGCCGAGTCCTGCCACGAGCGCCGAGGCGATCGTGGCGCGCGAACGCCTCACGAGGCCGGCACCATCGACCTCAGCTTCGCCTCCACCTCCGCGTAGCTCCAGTACGCGCTCATGGCGGTGAGCTTCCCGGCCGGGTTCACCTTGTAAATGCTGACGAGATCGACGGTGATCTCACTGCCGTCCGGGAGGCGATTGGTGAGGGACCAGACATTCGCGCACTCGTCCGCGCACGGGTAGGACTCGCGGATGCGGTAGGTCATGTTGCCAGGCCCGATGATCATGTCCCAGAAACGCACGAGTGCCTCGCGCCCGCGATGGCCGAGGCCGGTCGGGTCAAGGGGCGACACTCCCACCGGGTCCTGGATGATGGCGTCCTCCGCGTACAGCGCGAGCCATGCGGCCTTGTCGCGCGCGGAGGCGTAGCGGGCCGAAAGTGCGGCGGCGCGTTGGGCGATGTGGGGGCTCGTCTCGAGCTGCGATCCGGCCAACTGCGTGGGCATTGAGTGTCCTCGACTGGGGATGGTGAGTCTTCCGCGGCCGAGCTTCGCGCACTCCCCGCCCACGCGGCAAGTCTCTGGCGGATGCCATCCCCTGCGCGCGGGGCCGGGGACGCTATCGCCGCATGATCCGGTTCTCGCGCCAGAATGCCTTGTGCACCCTCGCGCTCTCATTCAGGTGGACCGACGCGGCCATCGCGGCCGGCGGCGACGGGCATGCCGCCCCGTCGCGGTAGGCCAGTGACGCGGCCAGGCGCCCCTCGGCCGTGTCGCCCAGCGGGTGGGTGTAGTCATCCGCGGTCGAGCAGCCCGGCAGCACCGCGCTGGTGAGCGTCGTTGAGTTGCGCGGCGTGAAGCCATCCGGGTAGTCGCCGAAGCCCTTGGCGTTCTCCCCACTGAACTGGATGGTGAAGTACGTGGTGCCGCAGTTGTCCTGCGGGTAGAACCCGTACGGCTTGCCACAGGTCGTCGTGCCGATCTGAATCACCTGCACGTTGACGCCGTTGAGTCCGTTGATCACCGCTTCGCTGGCCGAGCAGGTGCCGGAGCCTGTCAGCACGAACACCCGCGGCAACCCGAGATACGGCAGGTTGGTTCCGGCGGTGGCTGAGAACCCCTGCGTGGTCGTGTGGAACGGCGTGGGCGTGAGGGCGCTCCCGGTCACAGGGTTCGTGCTCGGGTATTTCGCGTTGAAGGTCTGCTTGTCGAAAGCCGCGCCGGCGGTGGGGCCGGGGCCTGCGATCATGTAGGCCAGCTCGCTGGCGATATCGAGGTAGCCGCCGCCGTTGTAGCGGATATCCAGGACAAGGTCCGTGACGCTTGCCGCCTTGAGCTGCGTGATCGCGTTGATCAGTCCCTGCTCCGAAGTGGCGATATGAGCGCTGAAGAGGATGTAGCCGACGTTGCCCGTCGTGGTCGGTATCGCGCTGACCAGCGGCACCGGGTTCTCGGTGACGGCGGCGGCCGTCAAGCTCACCGTGCGACTCACGCTCGCGCCCGGGTCAAGGATCGTGAAGCTGTGTGTCTCCCCGGCGGCGGTGGGCGAGAGGCCCGCGTTCAGCGTGTCGAGGCTCGCCTGGTCAGAGGCGTTGATCATGTCCACGCCGTCGATCGCGAGGATCTTCGCCCCGCGGCTGATGTGCGCCGCATCGGCCGCGTAGCCGGACCACACGAAAACCGCGTAGGCCTGCCGGGGCGGGGCGGCGGCGATCAGGTCAAAGTCGACCCCGTAGCCGATGTCCACGCCCGACTGCGAGAGCTGCTCCCAGGCGGAAGTGGGGTAGGTGAAGTGAAAGCGGTCCTTCTTCGCCCCCGTCGCGGTGGTGGCGGATGTCTTCAGGATGTCGAAGTAGGCGGCCGTGGTTGAGTAGGTGGACGGGTCCACGTCAGGGATCTCGCTGTACCACAGGTACAGCTCGTCGCTCCACGAGCGCAGCCAGTTGTTCTCATCGAGCGTCGCGCCCTGCGCATCGGGGTAGGGGTGCCCGGTCGCCGGGTCATTCCCGGAGCGCGCCTTCTGGCACATCGCCGCGAAGTGACTGGAGGGCTGAAAGACCCCCGCGACCCAACCCGGCGGAGTCGTTGCCACGGTACCCGAGCCGCCTCCGCCCCCACCACAAGCCGTGAGGCCGAGCATCGTCAGGCACAGGGCCTGGCGCGCACGCGGTAACCAGCCGATCGTCACTGCGGATAAATTCATGCTCTCTCCGAAATTTTCGGTCCCGGCGCGGGCGCATCGCGCGATGGCGCCGGGGGGAACGAGCGAGGATTATGGACGCGAGGCCCCTCGGAAAGCGGAAGTCAGTTCTCCTTCCGCCCCAGTTCAGGCCGGACGAGGGGCCTCAGCTGGAAGCGGCCGCCCAGCCCCTCGGGCCCCTTGGGGCGCCGGGGCGCGCGGCCGTGGCGGCCCCGGCGAGTGGATCCGACGCGGCACGACCGGGGGAACGCGATGGTCCGGGCGGGTCGCGTGGAACCGCGCGCTAGCTCGCCACCGCTGGGGCCGATCCGCGAGCGATGCGCGCGCCCAGAACCATCAGCGGGACGAGCGTCACGAGGAATAGGAGGTGGTACCACAGCGGAAAGCTCCGCCACACCCGCACATGCTCCGGCAGGAACAGCGCCAGTAGCAGCGCGCCTGCGATCCAAGGAACGCGCGGACTCAGCGGCGCCACCCGGCTCGCCACAGCGCCGGCCACCAGTGAGGTGATCGCGGCGATCGCCAGCCGGGCGAGCTGCATCGCGGTCGTGAAGGTGAAGGTGGCTTCCGCGGCATGGTAACCGGGGATGAGCGAACGCAGCCCCACGTCCAGAAGAGTTGCGGTCACTGCCCAGGCGAGCAGGGCCGCGATCAGGGCGAGGAGCGCGCGCTTCATGGGAAATGTCCGCCGGTTACGCCCACATTGTCGCGATCATTCTATAGCAGCGCCGGCGGCTGCGGGGGGCCGCCCTGCGATACCCATGGTTTTTCCACGGGTAAGGTTAGAATTTCCCGCCTGCCAAGCCGGCCGGCCGCGATAGCATCGATTCCGGGGATGACGACAACAGTATTACGACATGGGAGGGCCGTCTTGGCTTCCGCGGGAATTCCGTCGCGGTGGCGGGCTACCCGATGAGGGACCGATACTCCGCGCTCGCGCTCGCGCGGCATGCGATGACGGGGGCCGCGTGGCCACGCGCCTGGCGATCCGCTGAGCCGAAGTCGACCTATGACGTGGTGATCATCGGCGGCGGGGGGCACGGACTGGCGACGGCGTACTACCTCGCCTCGCGGCACGGCATCACCAACGTCGCGGTGCTCGAGCGCAATCACATCGGCTCTGGCAACGTCGGGCGGAACACCACGCTCGTGCGCTCGAACTACCTCCTCGATGGCAACACCCAGTTCTTTGAATACTCGCTGAAGCTGTGGGAAGGGCTCTCGCACGAGCTCAACTACAACGTCATGCTTTCGCAGCGCGGCCAGGTCGTGCTCGGCCACTCCCCGGCGCAGATGGACGTGCTCGCCCGCAAGGGCAATATCATGCGCCTGAACGGCATTGACGCCGAGTTGCTCGACCGGGGGGATGTCCAGCGCCTGCTGCCGTACCTGGATTACTCCACGCAATCCCGCTTCCCGATACACGGCGGCGTGCTGCAGCGGCGGGCCGGCACGGTCCGGCACGACGCGGTGGCCTGGGGTTACGCGCGCGCCGCCAGCGCGCTGGGCGTGGACATCATCGAGAACTGCGAGGTGACCGGCTTCCGGCGCGAGGGCGACCGTGTGACGGGCGTTGCCACCAGCCGCGGGCCGATTGCCGCGGGCCGCACCGCGATCTCCGTGGCGGGCCATTCCTCGCAGGTGGCGGCGCTCGCGGGGCTGCGCCTGCCGGTGGAGAGCCACCTGCTGCAGGCCTTCGTGAGCGAGCCGATCAAGCCGTTCGTGAACCACGTGATCAGCTTCGGCGCCGAGCTTTTCTATATATCGCAGTCCGATAAGGGCGGGCTGGTGTTCGGCGCCCACATCGACGGCTTCAACAGCTACACCCAGCGCGGACAGTTCCAGCAGGTCCAGACGGCCGCGGAGTGCGCGGTCGCGCTGATCCCCTCCATCTCGCGCCTGCGTCTGCTGCGGCACTGGGGCGGCATTCAAGATATGACCCCGGATGGCAGCCCGTTCATCTGCCGCACGCCGCTTGCGAATCTGTACTTCAACGGTGGCTGGTGCTACCAGGGCTTCAAGGCGACCCCGGCCGCGGGCTGGTGCCTGGCGCATACGGTCGCGAACGACGATGAGCACCCGCTGGTGCGCCACCTCGGGCTCGATCGGTTCGAACGCGGCAACGGCCACGATGAGTACGCGCTGGGCCTTTGGACCTACCGGCAATAGATGCGCATCAACTGCCCACATTGCGGCGAACGCGACTACAAGGAGTTCCGCTACGCGGGGGATGCCGTCAAAACGCGGCCCGCCCTGGGCGACGCCGACCTGCGCGCCTGGCACGACTACGTGTTCCTTTTCGACAACCCCAAGGGCGCGCACCGCGAGTACTGGCAGCACGTTCTGGGTTGCCGCCAATGGTTCGTGCTGGAACGCGATACGGCGACGAATGTCCCGGGGCGGACTTTCCGGCCGCGTGAGCGGGGATCCCGATGAGGGCCGGTTCCCGCAGGCTCGCCAGCGGCGGCCAGATCGACCGGAAGCGGCCGCTCCGCTTCAGCCTGGACGGCCGCGAATACGCGGGATACGCGGGCGACACGCTCGCCTCGGCGCTGCTGGCCAATGGCGCGCGTGTCGTGGGGCGCAGCTTCAAGTACCACCGCCCGCGCGGCTTCCTGTCCGCGGGTGTTGAGGAACCCAATGGCCTGTTCACGCTCGGCGGGGGCGGACGCACGACGCCGAACGTTCCTGGCACGGTGACTGAACTGGTGGAGGGTCTGACCGCCCGAACCCAGAACGGCTGGCCGTCGGTGAACTTCGACCTCATGTCCGTGCTGTCCCTCGCGGCGCCCCTGCTAGGCGCCGGGTTCTACTACAAGACCTTCATGGGGCCGCGCCGCGGGTCATGGGAGTTCTACGAACCGTTCATCCGCCGCGCCGCGGGCCTGGGCCGCGCCACGCACGAGCGGGACTCGGACCGCTACGAGACGCGTTACGCCCATACGGACGTGCTGGTTATCGGCGGCGGCCCGGCCGGAGTGTGCGCCGCGCTTGCCGCGGGCGCGACCGGGGCGCGGGTGCTGCTCGTGGAGCAGGACTTCCTCCTCGGGGGCGGATTGCTGCTCGAGCGCGAGGCGGGCGCGCGGCGCTGGCTCGAGGACGCGCGAGCCGCGCTCGCGCGGCTGCCAAACCTCGAGGTGCTGACCCGCGCGACCGCGCTTGGGCTGTATGACGGTAACACGGTGGCCCTGCTGGAGAGGCACGATCACGAGCAGCCGGATCCGCGCCGCGGGGCGGCGCGCGAGACCATCACGACGGTTCACGCCCGGGCGATTGTGTTCGCCACCGGCGCCGCCGAACGCCCGCTGGTCTTCACCGATAACGATCGCCCCGGGGTGATGCTCGCCGCCGCGGTGCGCGGCTACCTGAACCGCCATGCGGTGCTGCTCGGGCGGCAAGCGGTGGTCGCCACGAGCAACGACAGCGCGTGGGAGACCGCCTTCGATCTCGCCTTCGCGGGCGCATCCGTGACCGTGCTCGATGAGTGCCTCGATATCTCCGCTGAGTTGCTCGAGCGCGCGCGCGTGGCGCGCGTGCGCGTGATCCCGGGCGCGCGTGTGCAGCGCGCGCTGGGCGGAAAGTGGGTGCGCGGGGTGAAGTTCGCCACGCAGCGGGATCCTGCGAGGCGCCTCGAATGTGACCTCCTGTGCGTCTCCGGCGGCTGGTCTCCGGCGGTTCACCTGAGCTCTCACGGGGGTATCCGGCCGGTCTATCGCCAGGACATCGATGCCTTCGTGCCCGGCGGCTTCGCGCCAGGTCACTTCGGGGCCGGGGCGATGACCGGCGCGTTGATTCACGTCGAGGCCTTGGCCAGTGGGCAGGGCGCGGGCCTCGCGGCCGCGGGCCACGTCGGCCATGTCCCTGACCGTCCGCCGCCGCGGGTTCCCGTGACGCCTGTGCTGAACCGGCCAGCGCGCCCCACGCCAGCGCCAGTCGTCGATGCCCCCGGCAAGGCCTTCGTCGACTTCCAGAACGATGTCACGGTGAAGGACGTGAGGCAGGCGCACCAGGAGGGCTTCGAGGCGGTCGAGCACCTGAAGCGCTACACGACGCTGGGCATGGGAACCGACCAGGGCAAGACGAGCAATGTCAACGCGCTGCGCCTGATGGCCGCGCTGCGCGGGATCGAGACGTCCGCGGCGGGCACCACGACCTTCCGTCCGCCCTTCACCCCGGTATCGATCGGCGCGCTCGCCGGACGCAACGTGGGCCACCACTTCAGGCCGGTCCGCCGCTCGCCACTCCACGAGTGGCACGTGGACCACGGGGCGGTCATGATCGAGGCGGGGCCGTGGCTGCGCGCCTGGTACTACCGCTGGGCCGGGGCGACACCCGAGACCGCCTATATCGAGGAGATGCGGCTGGTCCGCGGCGGGGTCGGGCTCTCGGATGTCTCCTCGCTGGGCAAGATCGACGTCCAGGGACCGGATGCGGCCGAATTCCTGAACCGCGTGTACGTGAACGACTACGCGCGCCTGGCGGTCGGCAAGGCGCGCTACGGGGTCATGCTCAACGACGATGCCACCGTGCTCGATGACGGCACCACGGCGCGCTTCGCGGAGACGCGATACTTCCTGACCACGACCACGGCGCAGGCCGCCGAGGTGATGTCGCGGCTGGAGTTCCTGCTGCAGACCGCGTGGACTGACCTCAACGTCCAGGTGGTGTCCCTGACGGACCAGTGGGCGGGGATGTCGATCGCGGGACCTAAGGCGCGTGCCGCGCTGCGGCTGGCCTTTCCGGAGCTTGACCTGTCGGATGAGGCCCTGCCCCACATGGGATGCCGGGAGATCGAGGTCGAGGGCGTGCCCTTGCGGCTGTCGCGGTTGAGCTTTTCCGGGGAGCTCGCGTTCGAGCTCTACGTGCCGGCCGACTATGGCGCCGCGCTGTGGGAGCACCTGCTCGCGAGCGCCGCACCGCTCGGGATCCGTCCCTACGGCCTCGAGGCGCTTGCCTCGCTGCGCATCGAGAAGGGACACGTCGCGGGCCTCGAGCTCGACCACCGCAACACCCTGGATGACCTGGGTCTGGGGAAGATGGCGCGCACCTCCAAGCCCTTCATCGGGCGCGAGCTGCGCGAGCGTCCTGAGTTGCGGGCCGCCGGGCGCTGGAGCCTCGTGGGTCTTGAGTGCCTGGAACCGGCCGCGCGCCTGCGCGGCGGCGCGATCCTCTTCGCCGCGGCCGACCGCATCGAGGGCCACGGGCGCGGCTACGTCACATCCGTCACTTGGTCGACCGAACTCAACCGCTTCATCGCGCTGGCCCTGTACCAGGGAGGTCTGGTGCACGTGGGCGAGGAGATCATCTGCGCCTACCCGCTCAAGGGTGAGCAGGTACGCGCGCGAATCGTCTCGCCGATGTTCATCGACGCGGACGGGGAGCGCCTGCGTGTTTGACCGGCGCTCCGTGCTTGCGCGGCAGTTGACGGCTGGCGGCCGCGACGGGCTCGATGCGCGACGTGCGCTGACTTTCAGCGCGCCGCGGGGCTGGAGCCTCGCCCAGCTCGCCATATTCTCCGGACACGAGGCCGCGGTCGCCGCGGCGCTGCGGCCGGTGCTCGGCGCCGAACCGCTTCCGACTATGACCGCCACGGTGGCGCACGCCGACCGGGCCCGGATATACCGTATCGCCGCCGACGCCTGGTGGATCGTGACGCCGGAACCCACGCTGGTGTCAACTCTCGCCCGGTCGGTGCCCGGAACATCGGGGACCGTCACGGACCTGTCGCACAGCCGGGTGCGCATCGCGGTGGAAGGCCCCGCCGCGCGCGCGATGCTGGCCCGGGGCATCTGCGTCGATCTGCATCCGCTGGCGTTCGCGGTCGGACAGTTCGCGCAGACCGGGCTTCACCATACCGCCGTGCTGCTGGAGCGCAGCGCCGAGGCGCGCTACGAGCTGTACCTGCAACGCACCTTCGCCGTGTCGATCTGGGAATGGCTCATCGATGCGGCGCTGCCGTTTGGCTACGAAATCGTGGTGGAGCCGACCTCACCGCGGGAACCTTCTCTGTCCGCGCCGCGAACTCATGGCGCGGGCGGGGTCTGAACTCTCAGGAGACACATCGAGCATGAAATCGCATACCAGGGTCGCCGTCATCGGCGGTGGCGTCGTCGGCTGCAGCGTCCTTTATCATCTGACGAAGGCGGGCTGGAAGGACGTCGTGCTGATCGAGCGGGAGCAGCTCGCCTCGGGTTCAACCTGGCACGCGGCCGGTGGATTCCACACGCTGAACGGCGACCCGAACGTCGCCAAGCTCCAGGGCTACACCATCGGGCTGTACGACGAGCTCGAGCGGATCTCCGGGCAGTCCTGCGGCCTGCATCGCTCCGGCGGCCTGTTGCTGGCGGACACGCCCGAGCGCATGGAGTGGCTCAAGATGGCGCACGCGCGCGCCCGCTATCTGGGTCTGGAGACGGAACTGCTGACCGTGGGCGAGGCGAAGAAGCTGCTGCCGTTGCTCGAGGAGCGGTATTTCGCCGGCGCGATGCTCGATGCGGCCGACGGCAACCTCGACCCCTCCGGGACCACGCAGGCGTACGCGAAGGCGGCGCGTATCGGCGGGGCGGAGGTCTATCTCAAGACCCGCGTCACCGGCCTGGCCCGCGCGACGAACGGCACCTGGGATGTCGCCACCGACCAGGGCACCATCAACGCGGAGCACGTGGTCAACTGCGGTGGGCTGTGGGCCCGCGAGGTCGGCCGCATGGTCGGACTCGAGCTCCCGGTGCTGGCGATGGAGCATATGTACCTCGTCACCGACGAGATGCCCGAGGTCGTGGCCTACAACAAGGAGCATGGCAAGGAGCTGCCGCACGCGATCGACTTCAAGGCCGAGATCTACATGCGCCAGGAGCGCACGGGCATGGTGCTGGGCACCTATGAGAGGGCGTGCGTGCCATGGCAGCCGCGCACGACGCCTTGGGACTTCGGCGCGGAACTGCTGCCGCCGGACCTGGACCGCATCGCGCCTTCGCTGGAGCTGGGTTACCAGCACTTCCCCGCGATGGCGCAGGCGGGCATCAAGCGCGTCATCAACGGGCCGTTCACCTTCTCACCCGACGGCAATCCATTGGTAGGCCCCGTGCAGGGGCTGCCCGGCTTCTGGTGCGCCTGCGCGGTCATGGCCGGCTTCAGCCAGGGCGGCGGCGTCGGTCTCGCGCTCTCGCAGTGGATGGTCAACGGCGACCCGGGCTTCGATGTCTGGGCGATGGACGTCGCCCGCTACGGCGAGTGGGCGACGCGCACCTACACCAATACCAAGGTGCGCGAGAACTACTCGCGGCGCTTCTCGATCCGCTTTCCCAATGAGGAACTGCCCGCCGCCCGCCCGCAGCAGACAACCGCGCTGTACGACGTGCTGCTGGGGCAGGGCGCCGTCATGGGCGACAGCTGGGGGCTCGAGACCGCCCTGTGGTTCGCGCCCAAGGGGATCGAGCCGAAAGACGTCGTCTCGTTCCACCGCTCGAACGATTTCGCGCACGTGAAGAAGGAATGCCTGGGTGTGCGCAACGCCGTGGGTGTCACCGAGATCGCGAATTTCGCCAAGTACGAGATCACCGGCGTCGGCGCGGAGGGCTATCTCTCGGGGCTGATGACCAACCGCATGCCGCGCGCGGGTCGCCTGGTGCTGACGCCGATGCTCAACACGGCGGGCAAGCTGATCGGAGACTTCACGATCGCCAGGGCCGGGACCGGGCGCTTCCTGATGTGGGGTTCCGCGCAGGCCCAGATCTACCACATGCGCTGGTTCGAGCAGCACCTGCCGAAGGACGGCTCGGTCACGCTGCGACGGCTGGACCTGTCGCTGGTGGGACTTTCGATCGCAGGTCCCCGCTCGCGGCAACTTCTGCAGCGCCTCACCGACGAGGATGTGTCCAACGAGGCGTTCCGCTTCCTTGATCATCGCTCGATGGAGGTCGCCAACGTTCCGACGATGATCAACCGTGTGACCTATACCGGGGATCTGGGCTACGAGATCTGGGTGGCGCCTGAATACCAGCGCCGGCTCTACAGCCAGATCATGGAGGCCGGCGCGGACCTTGGCATCGTGAACTTCGGCATGCGCGCGCTCCTGTGCCTGCGCCTGGAGAAGAACTTCCCCACCTGGTACCGCGAGCTGCGCCCGATCTACGGGGCGTTCGAGGGCGGCATGGAGCGCTTCGTCGACCTGGCGAAGCCTGATTTCATCGGCAAGCAGGCCGCCGCGGCTGACCACGCGGGCGCTGACAAGCTGCGCCGCGTCAGTTTCACCGTCGATGCGACGGATGCGGACGTGCTTGGGGACGAGCCGATATGGCACGACGGCAAGGTGATCGGCTGGGTGACCTCAGGGGGCTACGGCCACTTCGTGGACCGCTCGCTCGCGCAGGGCTATGTTCCCAAGGCGCTCGCCACGCACACCTCCGCCGGCGCCTTCGAGATCGAGATCCTGGGTGAGAGGCGCAAGGCCACGATCATCACGGCGGCGCTGTTTGATCCGGAGGGTGCGCGCATGCGCGCATAAGATGCGGCGTATCCAGCCGGCTATTCAGCCAGGATCGCACAGGGCCCCCGCTGCGTGTGGAAAGACTCGATCCGCCGGTACCGTGGACTTCCGCCTGGGCCGCCCCCCGCCGGACGCGTCCCTGCCTGGGTCATCGGCTGGGCGGGCGCTGCGAGTCCGGCGACCCACGCGCCGCCTCGCGGCTAGGCGGACGCGAGTGCCGCGTGACCGCCGCCGTCCCGGGGCGATTCCTGGGCCGCGACGTGGCTCGCGTCGATGAAGAGCCAGATCACCGCGGTGAGGAAGGCGAACCCGGTGCCGATCAGGAAGGCCGTGGTCCACGCGCCGTGGCCGGACAGGTAGGCGACCAGCGGGATGCCGACCACCCCGCCGAGGCTGCCCCCAGTGTTCATGACCCCACCAACCGCCATCGTGTTGCGCCGGCCGATGGTCATCGCGGCGGCCCAGAAAGAGCCCTCCGTGAGCTCCACCAGCCCGTAGCAGATCGCGAGCAGCGCGATCGCGAGGTAGGCGCTGCCGGCGTGCACGGCCAGAAGCATGAGCAGTCCCGCGCCCGGCAGGGCGAGGAGCGGCGACAGCTGGAGGCCCCGGCGGATGCCAAGGCGCACGTAAAGCCAGCTTGCGACGACCCCGCCGATGCCCGCGCCGAGCCCCGCGGCCATGGGCGGCAGGGTGGCGAGCCAGCCGCTCTCCAGGACCGAGAAATGCCGCTCCTGCACCAGATACAGGAAGCACCAGTTGCCCAGCAGGTAGTAAACGTAGTTCATGCAGAAGTACGCGAAGGTGAGCAGCAGCACGTGCCGGTCCTTCAGGATCGCGCGCATCTCGCGCAGGGAGACCCGCTCGTTGGCGTGTTCCGAGGTGCCGTCGCTGAGCAGGGCGAGCTCCTGGTCGGAGACCGCGGCGTGTTCGCGCGGGCTGTTGCGGGCGTACCAGGCCCACAGCAGGAAGAGGGGCACGGCCGGCAGCGCGGTCCACAGGAGTGCCTTCTGCCAGCCGATGGCGACCATGAGCGTCGCGATCAGCGGTGGGGCGAGCGCGCCGCCGAAGCCCAGCCCCATGGTCTGCAGGCCCTGGACCAGCGCCCAGCGGCGTGGCGGGAACCAGGTCTCGAACACCCCGGTGGAGACTGGGAAGGTGGGGGCCTGCGCGACGCCCATCAGGAACTGCGCGGCGAACATGACGGCGAACATCGCGACACCGGTTAGAAGATCGGGCGCGAACACGGTGACGGTGATGCACGCCACCGTGGCCGCGCCGATCACCGTGAATATCCGGCGCGCTCCCCAGCGCTGACCCAGAACGCCGCCGGGAATCTGAAAGAGCATGTAGCCGATCACGAAGGCCTGTTCGAGCCAGCCGATCTCCATCTGGCTCAGGTGCAGGGCCGGGATCATGGGTGCCGCGGCGACGGTGAGCGCGCGTTGCTGCAGGTACTCCAGAAAGCCAATCCCGAACAGGAAGGCGAACATCCACCAGCGAACCGGCACCAGCCCCGGCTGGGGTCGCCTGAGGAACGGGTTCATGCGCTCGCCGCCGGGCGCGGCGCCCGGCCGCGCTTCAGGTCCTGGGTCATCCAACATCTGTCGGCATCGCGTCCGCGCGAGGGTTGGCCGGGTGCCCATGGGGCGCGCGACGCCATCGCTCCTGATTCGGTGACGCCTCGAATCTACAGTCTCCGGGTGAATTGACAAGGCGCGCGCGTCGGCAGGTGGGTAACCCCCCGCCTCGCCGCGCGGGTCTGACGGACCCTACTAGGAGAGGAGAGGCTCGACTGGGCGGTCGACCTCTACCCCGAGACGACCGCCGGTAAGACCCTGGTGAATCTCGCGCGGGACTGCGATCAAATTCCCGGCACCGTGGGCCGCTGGGGCCGGAGGCGCTCGAGGATCCCGTGCGGGAAGTCTATCGACACAGCCACCGCGAAATGGGGCCGGGACTGGCGCGCTGAGGACGTCGTGATGTCCGGTTCAGATAGAATCCGCCCCATGAGCATCGTGCATATCGTCGCGCCCGCGCGACTCGCGGCGGACCAGTTCGGCAAGCCCACCACACCACCGCCGGTGGGGAGCGCCCCCCCGCCGCGGCTTGCGACGCGATCAGCGTTCGAAGCGGATGACGAATCGGTCAGCACCGGGACCTGGGAAGCGAGTCCCGGGATATTCGCCCGCGCCATCGTGGATGCGGAGTTCAGCCACTTCATCACCGGCCATGCGACGTTCGTCACCGCGGAAGGACAGCGGTTCGAGTTCCGGGGCGGCGATGCGGCGTACTTTCCGCCGAATACCAAGGGCGTCTGGACCATCCACGAAACGCTGCGCAAGACCTACTGCCTCTGGCGCTAGGCGGACGCGGGTCGTCGTCAGGCCGGCGCCGGCGAGCAGACGAACAACGGGATCTCGCGCGTGGTGCGTTTCTGGTAGTCCTCGAAGCTGCGATAGTTGGCGACCACGACCGGCCACAGCGCGCGCTTCTCGTCCACCGGCGCCTCGCGCGCGACCATCTTCCGGCGCA
Organism: Pseudomonadota bacterium; assembly: GCA_025360865.1. GTDB lineage: Bacteria > Pseudomonadota > Gammaproteobacteria > Steroidobacterales > Steroidobacteraceae > 13-2-20CM-66-19. Next base: position 29,023 of record JANYBG010000150.1, read on the forward strand.
CGGAGCCCACCTGGATCTCGACTCCCGGGTGCGCCTTGAGGTTGTAGTACCACACAGGATGTGTCGGTGCGCCACCCAGGGAGGCCACCAGCAGCACATCGTCACCGTGTGGCGTGTACATGAGCGCGATCGTCTTTCGCTTGCCGGACTTGCGGCCCGTCATTGTCACGAGGCAGATCGGCGCGCCCTCAAGGCGGTTCATGAGCCGGCCACCGCTGAGGCGGTAGCCCAAGACGTTCAGCGCCGTGGCGAAGCGGAGGATTCTCTTCGGCGGAAGCTTCGCGCCGCGGCCCGAATCCGTCTCGTTACCGGAAATGTGATTCCCCTTGATATCCTGGCGCGGCGTCCCCCGCGTCGGCCAAGGTTACGCCTGCAGCGGACATGGGGCTAGCTGCGGGCGCGCGGCGCCCGCGCGCCGGCGTCACTCTTCGAGTTCCACCCACGTGGGGGCATGATCGCTGGGCTTCTCCCAGCCGCGCACGTCACGGTCGACCCCCGCGGCCACGAGCCTCGCCCTCACCGCGGCGTTCAGCAGCAGGTGATCGATGCGCAGTCCGGCATTGCGTTTGTAGGCGTCCCGGAAGAAATCCCAGAATGTGTAGATGGTCGCTTCCGGGTGCAGCGTGCGGATCGCATCGGTCCAGCCCTGCGCCGAGAGACGCTGGAACGCCTCGCGCACCTCGACGCGGAAGAGGGCGTCATTCACCCACCGCTCCGGCTTGTAGACGTCGCGTTCGGTCGGGATCACGTTGTAGTCCCCGGCGAGGATCACCGGTTCGCGACTCGAGGCGAGTACGGCGGTGTGCGTGATGAGGCGCTCGATCCAGCGCAGCTTGTAGTCGAACTTCGGTCCGGGCGCCGGATTGCCATTGGGGACGTAGAGGCAGCCAATGGTGAGGCCGCGCACGGTGGCCTGGAGGTAGCGGCTTTGCAGGTCCTCGGTATCACCCGCCAACCCGCGATGGACCTCCACCGGCTCGCTGCCGCGCGCGAGGATCGCCACGCCATTCCAGCTCTTCTGGCCGTGCCAGATCACGCCATATCCGGCCTCCCGGATGGCGCTCTCCGGAAACTTCTCCTGCGGCGCCTTGAGTTCCTGGAGGCAGACGATGTCCGGGGCCTTCTCGCCGAGCCAGCGCAGCAGATTGGGCAGGCGCGCCCCGATGCCGTTGATGTTGTAGGTGACGATTCTCATGGTCGCTGTCATTCCCTGTGGTGGCCGCGACAGTGCGCGCCGGCGGCCGACATGTCCGTTAAGTTACCGCGTGCGCCCGGTGGTACCAAGTGGGCGTTGCCCTGAGGTGGAGTCGGCCGCGGGCGCGGACTAGTCCAAACACCGGGTGTTCACCCCCGGTCCGAACAGCTTAGGATCCGTTCCATGACAACGTGGCCTGCCTTGATCTTGGGCATTGCGCTGGCGAGGCCCGCCACGAGCGCACTCGCGGGCGGGATCAATATCCGGGTGCGACCCTACCGCGCCAACGCCCGCAGCGCCGCGCCGCTTGAATTCCCCGGGAGCCGCACCGCGGAAGCTCACACCGCGACGCCGCGCTGAGGCGCGGGCCGCGGGATCGAAATCGATAGGGAGGGGCACTCTTGAATACAACGTCACTGGCCCAACTCGCCGCACAGGTGCGAAACCTGCTCGATATCGAGCAGATCAAGAATCTCAAGCACCGGTACTTTCGCTGCTTCGACATGGCCGATATCGCAGGCATCGCCGCGGTGCTCCATCCGGCTGTCGTCCTGGATGTGAACGGCGGCATTTATCGCTTCCGGGTCGAGGGCCGCGAGAAATACCTCGACATGGTGCGTGAGGGCGCCCATGCCGAGATGATCATGCAGCACAACGGCCACCACCCGGAAATCGACATCGTCTCGCCGACGCAGGCCACCGGAGTTTGGTACCTGCAGGACAGTGTCTGGGAATTCCGCCGCAAGCTGCGCATCACGGGAGCGGCGATCTACCGCGACCGCTACGAGAAGCTGACAGGGACCTGGCTGATCAAGCACATCGAATTCCAGCGCATCCACGAGATCGTGGAGCCGCTCGAACAACCGCCGAACGTGACCTTCAGCTACCTCGCCACGCACGCCAAGAAGCTACCCCCGGGCGAGCTGGAGGCTTACAAGAAGGAATAGTCCGTCCGACTCCACTCAAACGCGCTGGCGATGGCCGCGACCTGGTTCTTCGGAGGATCCCATGCTCAAGGTAATCACTCTGTTCTTGAGGCGGCCCGACCGGTCGCGACGCCAGTTTCGCGACTATTACGAGGGTAACCACGTCGCGATGGGACTCGCGGCGAACAAGTACTTCGGCTTCAGCAAGTACGTGCGCAACCACGTGGTGGGCTCACACGTCGCGCCGCCCGCCCGGGCGATCACTGAGTTCGATGCCTTCAGCGAGTACACCTTCAAGGATGTCGACAGCGCGGTGAAGGCGCAGGAGTACATGCTGACGCCGGGCGGCACGGCTCTAGCGGAGGACGAACTCAATTTCCTCGACATGTCTTACCACCCCTCTTTCGGGGTCACAGAGACTCTGGTCGCCGGGGCTCCCCGCGGGGTTGAGGCGGGGCTGAGGGGTAAGGTCGCTTTGGTGCTGGCGCGGGGTGCGGACACTCCCGCGTCCGCATTCACCGAATCGGTGCAGGCGTTCGCGAAGGACTACGCGCGCCGTAACGTGGGAGGCTTCGTGCGCCTCGTGCTCGACACTGCCGTGGAAACACCGGCTGGGCGGCCGCCACTGGATGCGATCGTGAGTTTGTGGACCAAGCCGGGGGCGCCGGGCGCGCCCGCGGATTTTCGCTGGCCGTCGGCGGCAGATGCGGCACTCGTGCTTGAAATCGAATCCATCGAGGCCGCCACCGAGACGCTCGGTCTGTAACAGACCGGACGGGCAGGCCGGCAGGCTGTGGTTCGCACCCCCATGGAGACCGCTGTGCTCGGATGGCCGCGTCGCCGCCAGCGGGGAAGTGGTCGAGATTCTCCCGAAGAAATCGCATCGTGCTGAAGCTGGCGCGTCGAGTGGAAGCCGGAGAGCAGGACGGAAGGCTATTCGCGCCGCGTGTTCGAGCTCGAAGCGGTCAAGGATACCGAGAAACTCACGGTGACCCATTCGATGGACCGCCCGGAGTCGAAGCTCATCCCGGCAGTGGCGGGAGGCTGGCCAAGGATACTCGCGAACCTGAAGTCACTGTTGGAGACTGGTGACGTGATCCTGCCGCCGTAGCGTGCGGTCACCCTTGGACCGTCGCACTTGGGTGGCGGTCGCCCTTCACCGGCGCGGCGGCGGGCTGGTAGTCTTGTGAGCGCAAGATCGCACAGGACGCCAGATGCCCTCATTCGAAGAAAAGATAGCCTCCGGACTGACAGTGGTCACCGCGGAGCTCACCCCTCCGAAGGGCGTCGACCTGTCCGGGTTATTCGTCAAGGCGGAATCGCTGCGGGGCTGTGTTGATGCGATCAACCTGACCGAGTCCGCGCGGGCGCTGATGGCGATCGCCCCGACCGCGGTGGCGCGGCTCATGCTCGACCGAGGGTTCGAGAGCATCGTGCAGATGACCGCCCGCGACCGGAACCGGATCGCGATCCAGGCGGACCTGCTGGGCGCCGCGGCCCTTGGAGTGCACAACTTCGTGGTCATGGGTGGGGATCCTCCAACGATCGGGGACCATCCCGAGGCGAAGCCCGTCTTCGACCTCACGGCGAGCCAGATGGTCGCGGCCGCTCGTGAGCTGACGCTGGGACGGGACATGAGCGGCAAGCCGTTGCACGGCACCCCCCCGCGGTTGTTCGTGGGAGCGACGGTCAACCCTGGAGCCACGGACTTACGCGCGGAGGTGGTCAACACCCAGCGCAAGCTCGACGCCGGCGTCAGGTTTCTGCAAACCCAGGCGATCTACGACGTCGAGATCCTGCAGACCTTCCTGGACGCTTTGAAGCCGGTGGGCGTCGCCATCCTCGCGGGCGTGATCCCGCTGAAGTCGGCGAAGATGGCGCTGTGGCTGAACGAGAAGGTGCCGGGAATCAGCGTGCCGCTGGCGCTGATTCGGGAAATGGAGCAGGGCAGCGGAACGCAAGGGGAGCTGGAGAAGGGCATCGAGATCGCGGCGCGCACCATCGCCGCGGCCGCGCGGATCTGCGCCGGGGTGCACGTCATGGCCATCGGCGCCGAGGCTCACATCCCGACCATCCTGAGCAAGAGCGGGATTCGCAGCTGAGGCGAACACGTCACCGCCTGGTATCGGCTCGGTTGGCTGACCTGGGTTAGAGGCACCGTCTGACAGTGGTTTGGGTCAACCTCGTGAGAATGAAGTCATGAGAAGCCCATTGCTATGCCTGTGCGTGCTCCCGGTGCTCTGTCTTGCGGCCTGTGGCGGGGGCACCAGTGGCGAGTCTTCCGCGGCACCGACGCCTGCCCGAGGGGACCTCGTCAACGGCTCCCCCACCAAGGTCGTCACGCTGTCACCGGACACCCTTCTTGCGCTGCTGGGCGGCAGCGATCTTGGCAAGGCGCTGCTGCGGCTGTCGTATACGCCCAAGTGCGCGATCACGGTGTACCACATGGCGTACCGCACCGTGGACGCGGGTGGCCACCTGACCACGGCCTCCGGCGCGCTGATGGTTCCCGGAGGTACCGACGCCGATTGCACGGGCGGGAGGCCGGTGGTCGTGTACGCGCATGGCACCAACTACGACAGCGGCTTCGATATCAGCCAGGTGCAGGCCGCCAGTAACGGCGAAGGGGTGCTGCTGGCCGCGGTGTTCGCCGCCGGCGGTTATATCGTGGTGGCCCCGAACTACGTTGGCTACGACATCTCAACCGCGGGTTACCACCCGTACCCCATCGCCGATCAACAGTCCAAGGACATGATCGATTCGCTTACGGCGGCACGCTCCGCGCTTCCCACCAGCGACGCCCCGAACTCGTCCGACGGCGGCAAGCTCTTCGTCACCGGATACTCCGAAGGCGGTTATGTCGCCATGGCCACGCACAGCGCGATGCAGGCGGCTGGCATGCCCGTCACCGCCTCGGCGCCGATGTCGGGGCCCTACGCGCTCTCGGCCTTCGGAGATGCGATGTTCGAAGGGGAGGTCAGCGACAGCGCCGCGGCGAACTTGGCGCTCCTGATCCCTGCGTACCAGAAAGCATACGGGGACATCTACGCATCGCCCGGCGATGTGTTCGCCAGCCCGTACGCGGACTCGATCGTGGGGCTGCTGCCGGGGAAGACGTCGGTAAGCGCACTTAAGTCACAGGGCAAGTTCCCGGGGGCGGCGTTCAGCAGCACAGCCCCGAGCGCGGCCTACGCGGTCTATACCCCGGCGACGATGCCCGCCCGGTTCGGCGCCGTGTTCGCCGCGGGCTTCGGCACGGACTACCTGATCACCAATGCCTATCGCGCCTCCTACATCGCCGATGCGCTCGCCTCCCCGGATGGGGGATTTCCCGCCGTGACTGACGGGCTGCCGCCGGCGAAGCCGGGCAACACGCTGCGTGTGCACCTGAAGGCCAATGACCAGCGCGACTGGACCCCTGCGGCACCGACACTGCTGTGTGGCGGAAGCTCGGACCCGACAGTGTTCTTCCTCAACACCACGCTCATGGCGAACTACTGGGCGTCGCACGTGCCCGCAGTCGCCCCCGTGGTCCTGGACATCGATTCCCCGGTGGCATCAGATGACCCGTACGGCAGCCTCAAGACCAGCTTCAACGCGGCAGAGGCTGTGCTGCGGGCGAGCGCCCTCCTGGGCGGGGCCACCGATGGCGGGGATTCCGCGGTGCTGGCGGCCTACCACGCCGGCCTGGTCCCGCCGTTCTGTCTGAGCGCGGCGAAGAGCTTCTTCGACGCTCACTGAGCCGGGCGAGGCGGCGCGCCTGCACGCCGCTGTGCACGACCAACGCCGCGACGCGGCCGGGACGACGTTACGCCGGCCGGGTGCGGGAGAGGTCACCCATGGAAATGCAATGCACCTTCCGGCGTCTACTCCCGCGCGTGTCCCCGTGAGAGTATTTTGGGCTACCTATACCAGCCGATGTGAGAACCCCAATGCCGCGTATGAAGGTCGTACAGGTTGCCAAGCCCAATGCGGGCCTTGAAGTCGTCGAGCGCGACATACCCGATCCCAAAGCGCGCCAGGTGCGCATCAAGGTCCAGGCCTGCGGGGTTTGCCACAGCGACATGTTCACCGTGACGGGCGGGTTTCCCGGCATCCGGTTTCCGCGCGTGCCGGGTCACGAGGTGATCGGGCTGATTGATGCCCTCGGGGCGGACGTCCCTGACTGGAAGCCGGGCATGCGGGTCGGGGTGGGCTGGCATGGCGGGCACTGTGGGCACTGCGAATCGTGCCGCCGCGGCGACTTCATCACCTGCAAGGTGGGCCAGATCCCAGGCATTTCCTACGACGGCGGCTACGCCGAATACATGATCGCCCCGTTCGAGGCGCTCGCCTTGGTCCCGGAGGATCTCAAGTCAGAGGACGCGGCGCCCCTGCTGTGCGCGGGCATCACCACCTTCAACGCGTTGCGCCACAGTGGCGCGCGCGCGGGTGACCTCGTGGCGATCCTGGGCATCGGTGGCCTCGGGCACCTGGGTGTCCAGTTCGCGAACAGGATGGGTTTCAGGACCATCGCGATCGCGCGCGGCGCGGAAAAGGGACCGTTGGCCACAAAGCTCGGCGCGCACCGGTACCTCGACAGCACCACGCAGAACGTGGCTGACGAACTGACCAAGCTCGGCGGCGCGAAGGTCATACTCGCCACCGTGACGGACGCCAAGAGCATGAGCGCCGTCATTGGCGGGCTGGGGGTCGATGGCAAGCTCCTGGTCGTGGGTGCCAGCGGCGAGCCGATCGAGGTCCCGCCCTTCATGGTCATCGGCGCGCGGCGCGCAGTCGCCGGGTGGCCTTCGGGTACCTCGATCGATTCAGAGGACACGCTGAAGTTCAGTGTGCAGGCGGGTGTGCGGGCGATGGTGGAGGTGTTCCCGCTGGGCCAGGCCGCCGAGGCGTATCAGCGCATGATGAGTGGCAAGGCGCGCTTCCGCGTCGTGCTGACGCCCTAGAGCAGGCCGAAGACGGCCACGCTGTTGGTCGTGCCGAGGAAAACCTTGCCGTTGACGACCAGCGGCACGACGAACTTGTAGCCGGGGCCGAGCTTGTCGCGCGAGTTGGCGGCGTCAGCGCTGCTGTACAGCTTCGCGAGCGTCACCGGATCCAACGCGTAGAGCACCGCGGTGGTCGGATCGTTCCACTGCGCCCACACGATGCCATTGGAGTTGCCGTTGGCGGAGACCGAGGGCGAAGCCCCGGGATAGGCGAACTTGACGGTGCTCTTGGCGACTGGGGTCGTCGACAGCAATGCCTTCGTCACGGAGAAGGACATCATGTAGTTGTCCACGGCGCTGTAGTAGACATGGCCGTTGAAATAGGCCGGCGTGGACCAGATGCCGCTCGTGCCATTAAGGGGGTCGACGCTGCGGTTGCCAAAGATCCCCGGGATCTCCTGCCAGATGTTGTTGGTGGTGGTGTGGAAGTGCCCCATCGAATCCCGGTTCACGACGTAAAGATCGCCACCCTTGCCCGCGCCGATCATCAGGTGGCGGGTTATCCCGTTGGCATCCACCTGGTCGGGCAGCATCAGGTTGCCGCCTCCACCCAGATCAAGGTCATGTTGGCTGAGGAACGCCGTATTGAATGGGGCGAAGTAGTCGGCGACGGCGAGCACCCCGCCGGTGGTCGAGATCCTCATGAACGAGTTGCCGAAGTCCCCCATGCTCGGGAAGCCGTTGGCATCGAGGGTGGCCTCGAACCCGCCGTTCGCCGTGATCAGGTAGACGTTGTTCGCGGAATCCACCATGGGGCCGCTGCCGGCCAGCCAGATGGCCGGCCCAATACCGCCGCTGTTGATCCCCACGTTGAGAACGGCGGTCTGCTGCAGCGTCGCTTCGCTGTAGGACATGATCCAGCCGGCGTAGTAGTAGTGATCGCAGTGCGAGGTCCAGGTCGTGTAAACAGTCCCGTTGTTGAGCAGCATCGCGGCGTGCTCGTTGCCCTGCGATGAGTTGAATTGCACCACTCCGTTGTTGCTCTGGTAGGACGCGCTGATCACCTTCGGTCCACCCAGAAGCTCCCCGCCGGTGGTCACATCCAGCGCGTGCAGGCGATGATGGTACGTGGTGCCGGTCTGCGTCATCGCGATGACGAACATCGTGCCGTGGGCACCGGCGCTGCGATCGATGACCGGGGTCGATGTGATGCCGATCGTGGGCGTGACGTTGTCGCAGTTGACCGAGTCGCTGGCGGTTTCCCCGGCGGGTATCAGCGATACCTTCCATAGCTGCGCGCCACTATCGGCGTCGAAGGCGTACACCGAGTCGTTCTCGGTCGCGACGAACAGGACGTTGTGGGTCGCGCCGTTCACGACGAGCCCGGACAGGTACAGCGGCTGCGCGTCGACCTTGCCGTCGACGGGAAGCTGGCGCAGCAGGCCGAAGGTGGCCGACGTGACGTTCGCCGGCGTGAGGATGGTCTCCTTCAGGTTCTGGCCGGTCCGCGAGTTGTCGTACTTGTACGTGACGACATCCGGATGCTGGCCCGTCACGGTGCTGACCACGAGGGTCGCGGTACGGCTGGTGACGCTGCCCACGGTATTGCTGACCACGACGCTGAAGGTGGCGCCGTTGTCCGCGGCGGTCAGCACGGGGGTGGTGTAGCTGGCGGACGTCGCCCCGCTGATCGCAGCGCCGTTGCGGCTCCATTGGTATCCCAGCGGGGCGCTGCCCGCGGCGACGACGCTGAAGGTGGCCGTGGAGCCGACGGTGACGCTTTGGTTGGCAGGTTGCGTCGTGATGGTCGGCGCGACATTGGACTGCGTCACGGTCAGGGTGGCCGAGGCGCTCTGGGCGGAACCGGCCGAATTGCTCACCGTGACGCTGAACGTCGCGCCGCTGTCCGCGATGCTCAGGGTCGCGGTCGTGTAGCTCGCGGCGGTAGCCCCGGCGATGGCGCCACCATTTCTGCTCCACTGGTAACTCAGCGGGGCGGTGCCGGCGGCGACCACGCTGAAAGTGGCGGTGGATCCGGCGGCGACCGTCTGACTGGCCGGTTGCGTCGTGATCGACGGCGCGAAAGCTGGCGGTGTCACGGTGAGATTGCCCACGGCGCTGCGCACTGAACCTGCCACGTTGCTCACCACTACCGTGAACGTGGCGCCATTGTCCGCCAGGCTCAGCACCGGTGTCGTGTAGCTGGCGGAAGTCGCGCCGGCGATCGGCGTGCCTCGCTTGCTCCACTGGTAGGTCAGCGGAGCGGTGCCGGTCGCCACCACGCTGAACGTGGCAGTGGATCCCGCGGGAACAATGTGATTGGCCGGCTGGGTCGTGATCGCAGGCGCGACGGCGGGTTGCGTCACGGTCAGAGCGCCCGCCGCGCTCTGCGCAGAACCCGCGGAGTTGCTCACCAAGACCGTGAACGTGGCGCCGTTATCCGCAAGCGTCAGCGCCGGTGTGGTGTAGCTGGCGGAAGTGGCCCCCACGATCGGGGCGCCCCCCTTGCTCCACTGATAGCTCAGCGGGGCGGTGCCCGTGGCGCTGACGCTGAACGTGGCGGTGGCGCCCGCCACGACGATCTGGCCTGCCGGCTGGGAAGTGATGACCGGCGCGATGATGACTGGGACGACGTTCAGCGTGGCAACGCGGCTGGTCGCGGAGCCTGCCACGTTTGTGACAACGACGCTGAAGAGCGTGCCGTTGTCGCTGGTGGCGGCGATAGGAGTGGTATAGCTCGCTCCGGTCGCGCCTACGATGGCCGCGCCACGCTTCTGCCACTGGTAGGCGAGCGGGGTGGTGCCGGTCGCCGTGACGGTGAACGTCGCGGTCGCACCGGCGTAGATCGCCTGGTCGCCGGGTTGTATGGTGATCGTCGGGGCGATCGGCGCGGGCGTGACGCTGAGCGTCGCGGGCTTGCTTCGCACGGAACCGGCGCTGTTGGTGACGACGACGGTGAACGTCGCGCCGTTGGCGTCGCTGGTCACCGCGGCCCTCGAATAGGTGGCCGACGTCGCACCCGCGATCGGCGCACCGGCCGTCTGCCACTGGTAGGCCAGCGGCGCTGTGCCCGAGGCGACCACGCTGAAGGTCGCCGTTTGCCCCGCGGTGATGCTCTGGTCGCCTGGCTGCGTGGTGATCGTCGGTGCGACCGCATCGGGCATGACCCTCAGTTTGACAGGGGCGCTCTGCGCTGTGCCCGCGGAATTGCTCACGATGACCGCGAAGGTGTCGCCGTCGTCCTGGGGAGTGGTGGCGTTGAGGGTATAGCTCGGACCGGCGGCCCCGGAAATGCTGACGCCGTTTCTCTGCCACTCATAGCCGAGCGGATCAGTGCCGATCGCCCCGACGGAAAAAGTCGCGGGACTTCCCACGCTCACAGTCTGCGCGACGGGTGGGCTCTGAATAGAAGGAGCCACGGCATTGGGCGTCGTTAGGTCGCCGTTTGTCTGCGTGCTGACCTGTCCGCATGCGCTGAGCAGCACGGACAGGAGCAGTGTGAGTGCCCCGACGGTTTTCGCGCAGACACGCTGCATTAGCGACCAATCCCTGGTTCATTGTTATACGGACTGCCCATTTTAAGCCGCCCGCGACCGTTCTGTGAACCGTCGCGATAAACAGACGCGTTATGTGAAACACCCCACAGTCCGCTCAGTGACTTTGACAGCGGCGGCCGCTCGTGGTGAGCGCCGCGGCAACGCGACGCCAATGCCGGCGCTCGTCACGCGCGAATTTCTCCCTCGGATCGAGGTGAGTCCTGCGGCGGGTGCGGGCGCTTCACACGGGCGCGTGTCGGACCGCGCCTCGCTGTTCAGTTGCCGTCGCGCTCGTGAGAACAACGGCCCGCCCGCGATGCTGTGTTCCATCAGTCGACCGCACGTTCGCCGCGCGCGCGCGCGGGGTCGGTTCCAGGAGAACGCGGCGACGCGCTTGCGCGTCTCCGCAGCCGCAGGCTGTGCGGTGCGGAACACCGAGCAGACCGGGTGCGCGCTTCGAGAAAATCGCGCTAAGTGATTGTTTTGATGGCTCCCCGGGTTGGAATCGAACCAACGACCAACGGATTAACAGTCCGACGCTCTACCGCTGAGCTACCGAGGAACATGTGGGGCGCGAATTCTGCTTTCCGGGGCCGGCGGAGTCAAGGAAAGTCCAGCCATATCTGCCCGTTACGGGCGCCGGGGAGCCGCGTCGGTTCCTCAGAATCAAGTTCGGCGGCCGGCGTGCAAACGAACGCGCGCGCCCAAGGGTTGAGGGGATGAGCGATCCCGCCGATGGGGCATGTAGGCGTGGGCTCACCCCCTCTCGGGCAGGAAGTCGGACGGCGCGCGCGGGCCCGTGCGTATCTACTAATCACAGTTCTTCACTATCCGCGAGGTTTCAACATGAAAGTACCTAGCCGACTTACCGCCGCGGTCTCATTCGCCGCGATCGGCGCGATGATGGCCCTGTCAGGATGCGTCGTTCATGACCGGGAGGTCGTGCACGACAACGCCGGATACCAGCGCGGTTACGACGAGGGCTATTACGATCGGGAGCATCACCGGTACTGGCACGACAGAGCCTGGCGAGACTGCGTGGAGAACGACGAACACTGTCGTTGAATGAGTCGGGGCGCCGCGGATGCGCGGTGCTTAGATCCGCAGCCGCAGGCCGCCGGGCAAAGGGATTCGCCCGGCGCTGGCGGGCACGATGACGCGAGTCTAAGCGGCTGCCCGCTTGATGAGCACTCGGCCTATGCGCTCCATCGCCTTCTCTAGCGTCTGCATGCCGCAGGCGAATGAGATGCGCATGTGGCCCGGTGCGCCGAATCCTGACCCGGGAACCACCGCCACCCCCGCCTCGTTGAGCAGCAGCTCGGCGAATTCGCCGTCATTGGGGATACCGAGCGCGGTCATCGCGCGCGAGACGTCGGCGAAAGCGTAGAAGGTGCCGGCGCCTGGGAGGCAACTCACCCCGGGCAGTGCGTTCAGCGCGCGCACCACATAGTCGCGTCGTGCCTTGAACGCCTGGTTCATCCTCTCCACACAGCCCTGTTCGCCGTTCAGCGCCGCCACCGCGGCCTTCTGTGAGATGCTGCAGGGGTTGGACGTCGACTGTCCCTGGATCGTCGCCATCGCGGTGATCAGTTCCTTGGGTCCCCCGCAGTAACCGATGCGCCAACCGGTCATCGCATAGGCCTTCGAGACGCCGTTGATCGTCACGGTTCGCGAGAACAGTCCCGGGCATGCGCTGACGAGACTTGAGAAGGGCTCCGGTTCCCAGAAGATCTTCTCGTACATGTCATCCGTGCCGATGACGATGCGCGGGTGCTCCAGCAGCACCTCGCCCAGTGAGTGGAGTTCCGCGCGCGTGTAGGCCGCGCCGGTCGGGTTGCAGGGGCTGTTCAACAGCAGCAGCCGTGTCTTGGGCGTGATCGACGCCTCGAGCTGTCTCGGCGTGATTTTGTAGCCCTGCGCCATCCCCGCGTAGGGCATGACCGGATGGCCATCCGCGAGCATCACCATGTCGGGATAGGAGACCCAGTAAGGGGCGGGGATCACCGCCTCGTCACCCGGATCCAAAAGCGCCATGCACAAATTATAGATGGTCTGCTTCGCGCCCGAGGACACCAGGATCTGCGAGCGCTCGTAGGAGAGGCGGTTGTCGCGCTGGAACTTGGCGATGATGGCGTCTTTGAGCTCATCGATACCGTCCACGCTGGTATAGCGTGTGAAGCCGCTGCTGATGGCGTCAACGCCTGCCTGCGCGATGTGCGTCGGGGTGTCGAAGTCCGGCTCACCGGCGCCGAGGCCGATGACATCCTTGCCCTGGGCCCTGAGGCGCGCCGCCCGCGCGGTGACCGCCATGGTCGGGGAGGGCTTGACGCGCTGAACGCGTCTTGAAACGGGCAAGGTCACGTGAGGGTTTCCTGATAATCGCTTGAGATCCGGCGGGGCCGCTATATTAAGGGATTGCCTCCCGGCCAGCCATTCGACCGGGCCCTTACATCCCTAAGGACGCGTTGTCATCGCATGGATTCGCAGCCATTCCACCTCCAGTCCGATTATTCACCCGCCGGCGACCAGCCGCAGGCGATCGGCAAGTTGGTAGACGGCCTGAACGAGGGGCTCGCGCACCAGACCCTGCTGGGTGTCACCGGCAGCGGCAAGACGTACTCGGTGGCCGAGGTGATCCAGCGCGTGCAGCGCCCCGCCATGGTGCTCGCCCACAACAAGACACTGGCCGCGCAGCTTTACGGGGAGTTCCGCGAGTTCTTCCCGCACAACGCCGTGGAGTACTTCGTCTCCTACTACGATTACTACCAGCCTGAGGCCTACGTCCCGTCCTCCGACACCTACATCGAGAAGGACTCCTCGGTGAACGAGCACATCGAGCAGATGCGCCTGTCGGCCACCAAGGCGCTCCTCGAGCGCCCCGACTCGATCATCGTGGCGACGGTCTCCTCCATCTACGGACTCGGCGATCCGCAGGCCTACCTCGCGATGGTGCTGCACCTCAAGCGCGGCGACCACATGGACCAGCGCGCGCTGCTACGGCGCCTGGCGGACATGCAGTACACGCGCAACGAACTGGACCTCACCCAGGGGACCTACCGCGTGCGCGGGGACGTCATCGACATCTTCCCGGCGGAGGCCGCGCGCGAGGCGGTGCGGGTCGAACTCTTCGACGAGACCATCGACTCGATCTCGATCTTCGACCCGCTCACCGGGGCCATCGCGCGCAAGGTGCCGCGCTTCACGATCTACCCGGGTACGCACTACGTGACCCCGCGCGACCGGCTGATCGGGGCGGTCGACCAAATCCGTGAGGACCTGCGGTTGCGGTTGCGCGAACTGCGTGACAACGGGAAATTGGTCGAGGCCCAGCGCCTG
>JANYBG010000172.1 GCA_025360865.1 Pseudomonadota bacterium
CGGCGAGTAGTCTCAGCAGCTGCGCCTCATCGAGCACCGGCACGCCCAGCTCGCCCGCCTTGGCGAGTTTCGAGCCGGCTTCCCGCCCGGCCACCAGGTAGCTGGTTTTCTTCGATACGCTTGACGCGACCTTGGCGCCGAGCGCCACGAGCGCCTCCTGCGCCTGCTCGCGCGTCATGCTCTCAAGTGTCCCCGTCACCACGAACGTGCGCCCCGCCAGCGCCGCCTCAGCCGGGGCCTGGTGGGCGGGCATGTCCGGCCAACTCACGCCGCGTTGACGCAGGGCCTCAATGACCGCCATGTGCTCAGGAGCCGCCAAGAAGGCCGCCACGTGCGCGGCGACGATCGGACCCACGTCCGGAACCTGCTGGATCGTGGCCGCGTCCGCCGCCGCGAGCTTTTCCAAAGTGCCGAAGTGGCGCGCGAGCGCGAGTGCCGTGGCCTCCCCGACTTCGCGGATACCCAGTCCGTAGAGCAGACGCGGCAGGCTCGTGCGCTTGCTCTTCCCGATCGCCTCGAGAAGGTTCGCCGCGGACTTCTCTCCCATCCGCTCAAGCTCAACCAGGTCCGCCAGCGACAGCGAATACAGGTCGGCCGGGGACATCGCGCGATCATGTTCCACCAGCTGCTCGATCACCTTGTCGCCCATGCCCTCGATGTCCAGCGCGCGGCGACTCGCGAAGTGCCGCAGGGCCTCCTGGCGCTGCGCGCGGCAGCTGAAGCCACCGGTGCAGCGGGCGGCCGCCTCGCCCTCGACCCGCAGCACAGACGAACCGCACACCGGGCACTGCCGGGGCAGCTCGACTGGCGTCGAACCCGGGGGTCGTCGGTCGGCGAGCACGCGGACAACCTCGGGGATCACGTCTCCGGCGCGGCGCACCATGACCGTGTCACCCGCGCGCACATCCTTGCGGCGCACCTCGTCGATGTTATGGAGCGTGACGTTGCTCACCGTCACGCCGCCGACGAACACCGGCTCCAGGCGCGCCACCGGCGTCAGCGCGCCGGTCCGTCCCACCTGAAACTCGATACCCCTCACGACCGTCAGTGTCTCGTCGGCGGGAAATTTGTGCGCGATCGCCCAGCGCGGAGCGCGCGAAATGAACCCCACGCGTTCCTGGTCGGCGCGACTGTCGAGCTTGTAGACGACGCCGTCGATCTGGTAGGGCAGCGCGGCGCGGCGCGCGCCCAGGTCCTGATAGTAGGCGAGGCAGCCCTCGACCCCGCGCACCGCGCGGACTTCCGGGGAGACTGGCAAGCCGTGCTCACGCAGCAGCCGCAGCAGGCCGGACTGTCGCGCCGGTGGTGTCACCCCCTCGACCGACCCCAGCGCGTAGAAGAACGCGGTGAGCGGACGGGTCGCGGTGACGCGCGGGTCAAGCTGGCGCAGGCTTCCGGCGGCGGCGTTGCGCGGATTGACGAATATCTTCTCGCCCTGGGCGCGCGCCTGGTCATTCATGCGGGCGAATCCGGCGAGCGGCATGAAGACCTCACCCCGCGCCTCGAGCAGCGAGGGCGCCACCCCGCGCAGACGCTGCGGCACGGCGCGGATCGTGCGCACGTTGGCGGTCACATCCTCGCCCGTGACGCCATCCCCGCGGGTCGCGGCGCGCTCAAGGACGCCGTCCCGGTAGATGACCGTGACGGCGAGCCCGTCGAGCTTGGGTTCCGCCATGTACTCAAGATCGCCCTCGACGCCAAGCCGCTCGTGAATGCGCCGGTCGAAGCCACGCAGGTCATCCTCGGTGAAGGCGTTATCGAGCGATAGCATCGGCAGGCTGTGGATGACCTCACCGAAGGCTGAGCTGGGTGACCCCGCCACTCGCTGCGTCGGGGAATCCGCTGTGATGAGGCCCGGCGCCGCGGCCTCGAGGTCGCGCAGCTCCCGCATCAGGCGATCGTACTCCCCGTCGGGAACTTCCGGATTATCGAGGACGTAGTAGCGATAGTCGTGCCGCGCGATCTGCGCGCGCAGCCGCGCTGCGCGCGCCGCCGCCTTCGCGCTCACAAGGTCGCCCCCGAGCTCAGGCGCTCACGCAGCAGCGCGACGCGTGAGGGCGTCAGTGGACCGCCCTGCTCGTCCTGCAGCACCCCGCGCAGGCGCTCGTTCAAGCTGCGCGCGGTGAACACGAGCTCATCAAAGGCCTGCGGCGCAGGCTTGGGTCCTGGCAACACGGCGAAGAGTGACAGTCCACCGTAGTGCTGCGAGTCCATGGTGTCGGCGTCGAAGGTGCCCGGACGCGTGAGACTCGCCGCGCTGAGCACCGCCCGATGCGCCTCATCGGGCTTGTGGAATATCGCGAAGCGCCCGAGCACGAACCCCTCGGCCGCCAGGGCCTGTCGCAGCGACCGTCCGGCGAAGCGCTCCGGTATGGGTGCGATGAGCCGCACGGCGACGATACGGCGCTGGTCATCGGGCGGCCATTGCACCACGGGCGCGGCCCCCGCCGGCAGCTCAGGCAGTGTTTCGCGGGGCGTGGCGGCCCCAGGCATAGGCGTGTGCGGGGGCGCGGCGGATTGACTCACCCGCTCCGCCTTGGGCACGTAGTCGAAGCCGCCAGGGGCGGCCGACGCGCTGGAAGCGAGGGACGCGTCCTCATCGGTCGCTGAACCGCCCTCGGCTGCCTCACCCCCCGGAGCCGTCGCCAGGTGCCGGGCCGAGCCTGCCTCGACGATCGGAAACTCGTGCGCCGGTGGCTGCTCGCGCGCATGCACCGTCGGCAGCGTGAGGGTTGGCTCCGCGCGCGCGCGCTGCGCCTTCTCGCCGCCGGATTCGCGCGCGCCTGCGGAGCGCTCGGTACTGGCGCCGCCAACCGCCTGGCGCGGCCGACGCCGTTCCCACCAGGCCAGCGCCACGAGGAACAGCACACCGAAGACCAGCAGGATCCAGCGCAGTTCGGCGGGCGTCATGTGGTTTCCCCTGTCAGACCGCCGCCAGCCGCACCGCTTCGTCCACGTCGACGGTCACCAGGCGCGAAACGCCCGGCTCGTGCATCGTGACCCCGATCAGCTGCGAGGCGAGCTCCATGGTGGTCTTGTTGTGGGTAATGAAGATGAACTGCACGCGCGCGGCCATCTCGCGCACGATTTCGCAGAAGCGACCGACATTGTGCTCATCCAGCGGCGCGTCCACCTCGTCGAGCAGGCAGAATGGTGCCGGATTCAGGTCGAAAATCGAGAACACCAGCGCCACCGCCGTCAAGGCTTTCTCACCCCCTGAGAGGAGGTGGATGGTGCTGTTCTTCTTGCCCGGCGGCCGCGCCATCACAGCGACGCCCGCGGTGAGCTTGTCGTCCCCGACCAGCTCAAGATAGGCGTGGCCGCCGCCGAACAGGCGTGGAAACTTCTCGCGCATGCCGGCGTTGATGCGTTCGAAGGTGTCCTCGAAGCGCGAGCGCGTCTCCTTGTCGATGCGCTTCATCGCCTCCTCGAGGGTGTTTAGCGCGGAATTGAGGTCCGCGAACTGCCGATCGATGTACTCCTTGCGCTGGGTGTGCTCGCTGAGCTCATCGATCGCGGCCAGATTCACCTGCCCGAGTTGCTCGATCTCGCTACGCGCCTCGGTCAGTGACTGCTCCCATTCGAGCACCCCGGCCGCGGCGGCCAGGCCTGCGAGCACCGTGGGTAGATCCGCGTGGGTCTCGGCGAACTGCTCGGCCAGAGCCGCGCGGCGCACGTGGGTCTCCTGGGCGGCGAGGCGCGCCGCGTCCATGGCCTCGCGCGCGGCGTGAACGCGCTGTTCGGCGGACAGGCGCTCCTCGTCAAGGCCGCGCAGCGCGCCTTCGGTCGACTCGAGCGCCTCGCGCGCCACCGCCAGCGCGCCCTCGACGGTCAGGCGCAGCGCCAGCGTCTCATTGAGGCGCGCCTGCGCCTGGATGATCGGATCATCGCCAGAAGCCAGCTCCGCCTCAAGCTCACCGCGCCGGCGCGTGAGCTGGGAGTGTTGCTCGTGCATGCGAGCCATCCCGACGGCCACGGAACTCTCGGTCGAACGTCGCGACTCCACCCGCACGTGCAGGTCGCGCGCGCCCAGCCGCGCGGACTGCGCGGCCGCACGCGCCTCCAGCAGGGCGGCGCGCCGCTCCTCGCGCTCGCCCACCAGGGCGGAATGCCGGCTCTCAAGTTCGGCGAGTAGGGACTGGGCACGCGCCAGTTCCTCACCCGCGCGCCGCAGCGACTCCTGCGCGGCCACGCGCTCGCGCGTGACCTCGCCCGCATCGCGTTGCAGTCGTTCCCCGCGCCGGTCCGATTCAGCCGCCCGGGCGCGCCCGGCCTGCAGGGACGCCAGAAGATCCGCGTGCGCGCGGTGCGCACTGGCGAGGGACGCCTGGGTCTCCTCGCGCTCGCGCTCCACCTGGCCCAGCGCCCCACGCGCCGCGGCCAAGGCCGCTTCGGCGCGTTCCACGCCACTCGCGGCGGCTCCGGCGCTGCCGCGGAGCCCCTTCAGGCGGTGTTCACGTTCGAGCACACCGGCGCGCTGGTCGGTGCCGCGGCTCACCCGTAGCCAATCCCGGCCCACCCATTCGCCCTCGCGGGTGATGTATGACTCACCGGCGCTCAGCCCCTGACGGCCGCGCAGCGCCTGCGCCAGCGACTGCGCGGTCCGCACACTCAGCAACGGCGTGATGATGGCCGCGGGTCCGCGGACGCGCGCGGCGAGCGTGGACTCCGGGACGTTCGCGACGCCGGGACCGCTTTCAACCAGCGTCACGCGCCCGGTGGAAAGCCGCGCGAGCGAACCGGACACCGCGTCCAGACCCTCGACGCAAACCGCTTCGAGGTAGTCCCCGAGCACCGTTTCGACCGCGCGCTCCCAGCCGTCCTGTACCTCCAGCAGCGTGGCCAGCCGGGGCCGGGCGCTCAAACCCGCCTCCCGCAGCCATTCATTCGTCTGCCCGGCGTGGTCACTCAGCGCCGCGGCCTGCAGCGCCTCGAGCGAGGTCACTTCCGCGCGGGCCGCTTCGCGCTCGCCGCGCGCCTGTTCGAGCCGCCCCTCCGCGGCGAGCTGCTCGGCGCGCAGCGCCTGGAAGCGCTCCTGAGCGTGGCTGAGCGTGCGCGCGAGCGCCTCGCCCACGGCGCGCGCGCGTGCCTCCTCCTCCTCTAGACGGGCCAGCCCGTCGCCGGGGTGCTGGGCACTGACGGCCGCATGCTCCTCGGCGAGGCGCCGCGCCTGGGCGCCCAGGCGGCGTTCCTGGTTCTCCAGCTGCTCAATGCGCGCGCGCTCCACCTGCGTGGTCTGTTCGGCCGCGCCGACCGCCCGGGTGTGCCCTTCCCAGCGCTGCTGCGATTCGTGCAGGGCCGCCTCACTGGTCTCAAGTTCAGTGGCGGTGCGCGCCTCGGCCCGCTGCGCCACCTCAAGCTCAGGGCTCAGCACCGCGAGCTCAGCGCGCACGGCGGCCAATTGCTGTTCGTCACGGGCGATGTGCGAGGCGAGATCCGCAAGCGTGGCGTGCGCCTGCGCCAGGTCCGCGCGCTGGCGCTCGCGCAGCTCGCGCGTGTGCTCGATTGACTGCTCGAGCCGGGAGATATCGGCGCCGACCTCGTAGTAGCGCCCCTGCACGAGCGAGAGCTGCGCGCTGTGCTCGG
Organism: Pseudomonadota bacterium; assembly: GCA_025360865.1. GTDB lineage: Bacteria > Pseudomonadota > Gammaproteobacteria > Steroidobacterales > Steroidobacteraceae > 13-2-20CM-66-19. The sequence goes on from JANYBG010000172.1 coordinate 5,587, forward strand.
TGTGCACCGCGCGCTGCTTCTCGATGGAGGCCTCGGCGGAGCGCTGTTCGGCGAGCGCGCCGTGCATGGCCAGATCCCGCTCGCGGACCGTGGCGTCCTGCACCTCCGCCCCGCTGTCCAGGTCACGCAGGCGCAGGGCCAGCAGTTCCGCGGTCAGGCGCCGCTCCTGCTCCTTGAGTCCCTGGTACTTGCGCGCCGTGGCGGCCTGGCGCTGCAGGTGGCGAATCTGCTTCTCGACCTCGTCCAGCACGTCCTGCAGGCGCTCGAGGTTCTCGCGCGTGTCGCTGATGCGCGCCTCAGTCTCCTTGCGCCGCTCCTTGTAGCGGGAGATGCCCGCGGCCTCCTCGACGAAAGCGCGCATGTCCTCGGCGCGCGCGTCGATGACGCGCGAAATCATTCCCTGCTCGATGATCGCATAGCTGCGCGAGCCCAGGCCGGTGCCCAGGAAGAGATTGGTGATGTCCTTGCGCCGGCAGCGGCCGCCGTTGATGAAGTACGCCGAGGTGCCATCGCGCGAGACCTGGCGCTTGAGCGAGACCTCGTTGTAGGCGGCATAGGCGCCGCCGATCTTGCCGTCGGAATTGTCGAACACCAGCTCCACGGAGGCGGTGCCGACTGGCTTGCGCGCGGCCGAGCCGTTGAAGACCACGTCCGCCATGTTGTCACCGCGCAGGTGCTTGGCCGACAGCTCCCCCATCACCCAGCGGACCGCGTCGATCACGTTCGACTTGCCACAGCCATTGGGTCCCACGACACCGGTGAGATTGCTGGGGAAGTTGATTTGGGTGGGATCGACGAAGGACTTGAAGCCGGCGAGCTTGATCTTAGTCAGCCGCATTTCTAATTTCTTCCGCCGTTTTTTGCGCCCCGAAGTATGGTGTAGTGTAGAGGAATATGCCGTCAGCGCCCACAACTGAGCTTGAGACCTTTCCGAACCCGCGGGCGGATCGTGAGTACACCATCCGCATGCGGTTGCCGGAATTCACCTGCCTGTGCCCTCGCACCGGTCAGCCGGACTTCGCGACGCTCGAACTTGAGTACGTGCCCGCGGATCTGTGCGTGGAGCTCAAGTCGCTGAAGCTGTACATCTGGTCGTTTCGCGATCGCGGCGCTTTCCACGAGGCGGTCACCAATGAGATCGCGGATCAGCTGGATACCGCCGTGCATGCGCGCTTCCTGCGGCTGACCGCCCGCTTCAACGTGCGCGGCGGGATCCACACATGCATTGTCGCCGAGCGACGACAGCCCGGTTGGCAGCCGGCCCCGCCCGTCACCCTTCCCTGAAAAAAGCCTGCGGAATCAGCCTTGGCGGCGTGCTTGACGGGGTCTTGCCGCGGCGCGGGAACCCGGCGCGCGGCGCGGCGCGCTCGGGTGAAACCGCCTCTGGAAGGCTTCCCGGAACACCTGTACACCCTGAGGGCCGCCGGTATAATCGCGCGTTCTTTAATGAGGCCGAGGCGGTTTTGAGGAGTGAAATAGATGCCGGCTAAGAAACCTGCGCCGAAACCCGCCAAGGGCAAGAAGGCGCCAAGCCGGCCCGTGCCGAAGAAAGTCATCGCTCGCAAGCCCGAGCCGGCGCGCGTGAAGCCGGTGATCGTGGCGGTCCGCAAGACGGCCGCCGCGGCGGTCACGGCGCCCAAGAAAGTCGCGGGGCGCACGCAATCAACGGCCGCGCCACCCGGGGTCCCGGCGAAGAAGGCCCTGCGCAACAGCGGCGGCGTCACCGCCGCCATGATGCCCAGCGCGAACCGGCCGGCCAGCGCCCCGACCGTCCACGCCGACGGCGAGGATTCCGACGGCGAGCCGCACAGCCTGCTGGCAGGCCCGCGCAATGTACAGCCCTACATCGCCAAGCGCGGCGAGCAGTACATGAGCAAGGAACAGCTCGGTCACTTCAGCACCATCCTCAACGCCTGGAAGCGCGACCTGATGGTCGAGGTGGACCGCACCGTCACGCACATGAAGGATGAGGCGGCGAACTTCCCCGACCCGAACGACCGGGCGACGCAGGAGGAGGAGTTCAGTCTCGAGCTGCGCACCCGCGATCGCGAGCGCAAGCTCATTCGCAAGATCGACGAGGCGCTGAAGCGCATCGAGGACGGCTCCTACGGCTACTGCCTGGAGACCGGCGAGGAAATAGGCATCAAGCGCCTCGAGGCTCGACCCGTGGCGACCCTGAGCCTCGAAGCCCAGGAGCGCCGCGAGCGCCGCGAGCGCCAATACGGCGATCGCGACGATCGCTACCGCTAGTCCAGCCAACCCCGGCGCGCCGCCTGCCGGCGCATCTCCTCCCTACGTCGGGCGCTTCGCGCCCTCACCCACCGGCGGCCTGCACCTGGGATCGCTGGTCGCAGCCCTGGGAAGCTATCTAGACGCGCGCGCGCAAGGCGGCCGCTGGCTGGTGCGCATGGAGGACCTCGACACGCGACGGCTAGTCCCGGGTTGCGACGCGCACATGCTGCTGACGCTCGAAAGCTTCGGTCTCACCTGGGACGGGCCGGTCGAATACCAGAGCCAGCGCGCCGCCCACTATCGGGAGGCGCTGGCGCGGTTGCACGAGCGGGCCGCGACATTTGAGTGCAGCTGCTCACGTGCCGAGCGCCAGGGCGAGGGCGGCTACGCCGGCACCTGCCGCGCGGGCCCGACGCGCCCCGGGCCGACGGCGACCCGCCTGCGTGTGGACCCGGGAGAGGTTGTCTTTGAGGACCGGGTGCGGGGCCCGTGTCGCTTCGAGCTGGCTGAACGCGGCGACGTCATCATCCGTCGCCGCGATACGGTCATCGCCTACCAGCTGGCCGTGGTCGTTGATGACGGCCTGCAGGGGGTCACCGACGTGGTCAGGGGTGCGGACCTGCTGGACAGCACGCCCTGGCAGATCGCGCTGCAGTCACACCTCGGACTGCCGCGGGTGCGTTACGCCCACCTGCCGCTGGTCACCGAGCCAAGCGGGGCGAAGCTCGCCAAGTCGCGCCGGGCGGTGGCCCTGGATCCGCGGCGCGCCGGGTCGCAGCTGCACGAGGCGCTCGGGCTGCTGCAGCAGGACCCACCGGCTGAGCTTAAGCTTGCGCCCGCCCCGACCGTCCTCGACTGGGCACTCGGACGCTGGGACATCAGTCGGCTGCGGGGGCGCGAGCCGGCGCGGCCAGCAGTCTGAAGCGCTGGCAGTTGGGTTCAAGATGCCGATGTAATAGTGTATGTCCGCTGACGCCCTGCACTAAGGAAGGTGCACAAACCCAAGTGAGGGACGTATGAGCGAATCGCGGACTATTAAGAAGTATCCCAACAGGCGGCTGTACGACACCGTGGAGAGTCGTTACATCACGCTTGCCGACATTCGCCGGCTGGTGCTCGAGCGGATCGACTTCGTCGTCATCGACAAGAAGACGCAGTCGGACATCACGCGCACCATCCTGCTGCAGGTCATCGCCGAGCAGGAGCACGGAGCGGAATCACTGATGAGCCGTGACTTCCTCTCGCAGGTCATCCGTTCGTACGGGGGACCCACGCGTGGAGTGATTGGCAACTACCTCGAACAGAGCCTCAGGCAGTTCTCGAACCAGGACGGGCGCGGTCCGCAGGGCTGACCGCG
>JANYBG010000201.1 GCA_025360865.1 Pseudomonadota bacterium
GATGGTGGGCTATCAGTCGCGACTGGTGGCGCGCGATGCGCCGGCTGTAGCGGTCATGCAGGAGCTGGCAGCGCAGTACCCGCGCTATGCCTATCGGCGCATCCAGGTGTTCATGGGACGCCGTGGCCATGGCATGAGTACTGATCGAGCGCACCGCCTGTGGCGGCTGCACAAGCTGCAAGTGCCGAGAAAGAGGCCGCGGCGACGTGTATCGGCCGGCCGGCCACGGCCGTCGCCGGCAACGGCCGTGGGGCAGGTCTGGGCGTATGACTTTGTGTTCGATGCCTGCGCTAATGGCCAACAGTTGAAGTGTCTGACAGTGGTCGATGAGTTCACGCATGAGTGCTTGGCCATCGATGTCGCGGGCAGCAGCCGTTCCGGACGCGTGATTGAAGTGCTAAGCAGGTTGATCAGCGTCATGGCAGCCCTAAGCATCTGAGGTCCGACAACGGCCCCGAGTTCGTTTCCAGAGCCGTGCTGAAGTGGCTGACGCAGGCGAACATCAATATCGCGCACATCGATCCCGGCAAGCCTTGGCAGAACGGCACCAACGAGTCCTTCAACGGCAAGTTTCGCGATGAATGCTTGTCGATGGAGTGGTTCAGAAACAGAATCGATGCCAAGATCGTCATCGCGCAGTTCCGGCGCCAGTACAACGAGGTGAGACCTCACTCAAGCCTCGGGCAACTGACACCGGCAGAGTTCAAGCAGCAAATATCATCAATCAACAGCCCGGAGCCGGCCATTTCCTAAGTCAGCAGTGGACCGAGGAATGCCAGCAGGTCACCCCCATGTACAGAAGTGCCACCTCTACGTTCTCGGCGACGTTCAGATCGTTAAATAGGTTGAAGTTCTGAAAGACGAATCCGACTCGTGCATGCCGGCGCAGAGTGAGCTGTTCGTCCGAACATTGGGCGATGTCCTCGCCACGGAACCAGGACGAGCCGGAGGTGGGGCTGTCGATGAGGCCTAAGATATTGAAGAGCGTCGATTTGCCGCATCCGGACGGGCCCACAGGCTGGAGAATCACACGCGCCTTGCGTGCGGAACACGCTTGCTCATTGGTCCCTGTGTTTCCGCTGGTCGGGGTTCATCTGCGCCCGTAAGTGAGGGGCGGGATGATTTAGCCACAAAACAAACAAGCAGGCGCTTGCAACAAAAAATATCAGATCCATGGGAATCCACATGATGAGGCCAGCTAGTTGTTGGTCTTGCAGTGAAGTGAGCCCCAAGGGTAGAGCCTCTCCCGCGACGGCCGCACTTAAAAGTTGACGGTGAGCGAAGCTCAAAAGCGCCCCGGGCAGACTGGTTACCAGCGCAGCCGACAGCACGTACGGTATAGATGGACCATAACCCAGGCGCCGGGGACGTCTTTCAAGAATTACGGACCAAAACATAAGACCGGAAAGCAGGAATGTTGTTTGCATCAGCGCGTGAACCGCAACGGATCTGTGTGCGAGAAAATATGGTGTCGGCAAATGCCAGAATATAATCATGGCGCAGAAGGCGCACCAAGCAACGGTGGGATGGAAGATCCACGAATAGATCACTTGCGCATGGCGGTAGTACGGCGTCTCCTTCCAGCGCACACAGGCCCGCGGCGAAAGCGCAGCGGAATAAATCCGGAGTGGTCGGCCGAAAACGAGCAGCGGCGCAGCGATCAGCATCACCCCAAGATGCTGCACCATGTGCACCGAGACGAGCTGGTGAGCCAGTGAGTCAAACGGGGATATCAGGAGAACAGCAAGTAGTCCAAGTCCAGCGAACATGCAGAGCGGCCGGAACCAAAAGCGGGCGGCACGCAAGCTGTGTCGGGGCGGCCTGCGACTGATCCCGATAATGTAAAGAATCGTCAAGGCGGTGATGGCAAGCCCCCAGGCGAGGTGTAGGCCCGCGTAGAAATGTGCGTTGTGCCCGGCGTGGCCCGGTAACGGCGGTTGGGAGTCGGTTGCTAAGCAGTACCCCGCTGGCATGCCGTGAGATGCATGCTCACCGAGGTGGGGATCTCTTTGGCTCACGCTGTTGCTACGTCCAGGGCTTGGTTCCAGCTAAGCCGCGTTTTGAAGTTGGTCCAGCTCGACTTAATGTCGGTGTACGCCGACTGCGGCGGCTAGTCCGATGTATTAGCGTCACCATATGCATCGTATCACGATATACGCGTGTCTTCTTTTGATCCCGGTAAGTTCACTCGGTGCGGCGGCCGACCAAGAAGTGAGTGCTGTCGTGTCAGACTTAATTAACCCGGCAACAATCACTGGCAATTTTCGGATCTACGATTTCCGGAGATGGCACGACCAAAACCAACCGTATCCGACGCAACCCGACGGCCCGTATGACAGCCAAGGTACGGCCATCGGTGGGGACCTGAGAGTGAAGACGGGAGAATGGGGCGGCTTTAGCGCTGGCGTATCGCTTTTTACGCAGCATTCACTGATTGACTACGCTAACCAAAATCGCGGTCTTTTTACAGATCCTGATGTCACGCAAATTGCAGAAGCCTATGGGCGCTTTCAAATGGATCGGGCTCGCATTACGCTCGGTCGCCAGCTTATGAATACCCCCTTCGCTAACACCGACATGTACACAATGCTGACCCGGTCGTTTCAAGGGGCATCTGTAGGCTTCAATCTTCTTGGCAACC
>JANYBG010000152.1 GCA_025360865.1 Pseudomonadota bacterium
CCTCGCGGTAGATGCGCATCTGCGGCGTGACGTTGTCGAAGAGGCTCGCGCCAATGAAGAAGCCATCCGCGTGGCCGGGCACGGCGAACGGCGTGCCGCTCCTTGGATGCACCCGCCCATCGACCAGCAGCTTCGCGCCGCTGGCGACGCCATCCTCGATATAGCCGCGGATGCGCTCGAGCGCCTGCCGCGTGATGACCGGCCCCATCTCGTTGTCCGCCTGCATGCCATTACCGGTGCGCAGCGCGCGCGCGCGCTCGGCAAGCCGCGGCAGCACGTGCTCGGCGGTGTCCCCGACCAGCACGGCGACGGAGATAGCCATGCAGCGCTCACCGGCTGAGCCGTAGGCCGCCCCGATCAGGGCATCCACGGCCTGGTCCATGTCGGCATCGGGCATGACCACCATGTGGTTCTTGGCGCCACCGAGCGCCTGCACGCGCTTGCCGTGCTGCGCGCCACGCTGGTAGATGTAGTGCGCGATCGGGGTCGAGCCCACGAAGCTCAGCGCGCGCACGTCCGGGTGGTCCAGCAGGCCGTCGACGGCGAGCTTGTCTCCCTGCAGCACGTTGAACACTCCCGGCAGCAATCCAGCCCGCTCCAGCAACCTTGCCATGTGGACAGCGGCGGAGGGGTCGCGTTCGCTCGGCTTGAGCACGAAGGTGTTTCCGCAGGCGATCGCCAGCGGATACATCCAGCACGGCACCATGCACGGGAAATTGAAGGGAGTGATCCCCGCCACGACGCCCAGGGGCTGGCGCAGCGTCCAGTTGTCGATCCCGGTCGAGACCTGGTCGGTGAAGTCGCCCTTAAGCAGCTGCGCGATGCCGCAGGCGAACTCGACGATCTCGATGCCGCGCATCACCTCGCCCTGGGCATCGCTGAATACCTTGCCGTGCTCGCTGGTGATGAGGGCGGCGAGGGAGTCGCGCTCCTCGTTGAGCAGCGCGAGGAAGCCGCTCAGCACGCGCGCGCGACGCACCGGCGGGGTCTGCGACCAGGCGGGGAGCGCCGCGCGGGCGCTGGCGACGGCGGCCTGCACGTCCTGCGCGGTTGCGAGCGCCACCTCACGCATGACGGCGCCGGTGGCCGGGTCGAACACCGGCAGGTGCGCGCCCGCGCCGGGTACCGCGCGGCCGCCGATCCAATGCGGCACGATCGCGGGGCCTCCCGCGGGCAACGTCGCATCGGCTATCTCATTGGGGAGTTTGGAGGCTGCCATGCGAGCGCGCTCGTGCGGGGATTGGGGTGCGAGAGCTTTGAATGATAGACCACTTCGACCGCGGCCCGCATACTCACGCGCGACACCTATGGGCGCGCATCTCCTGTTTCCCACCCGCGTTTACGAGGCGCGCCTGCCGGCGGCGGGCGGCGGCGTCCTGAACGCGCGCCTGCTGCGTGAGTGCCGGCAACTGCGGCAAGATGACGCCGCGGGCAGGCGCTGGTCGGCGGGAAACTATCCCAGCGGCTACACCTCATACAGTTCCGCGCACCGCATGCACCGGCTTTCACCAACGTTCGCCGCGCTCGAGCGAGCGCTGAACCGCCACGTCGCCAGGTTCGCCGGCATGCTCGAGTTCGACCTGACCGGGCGTGCGCTGGCGATGACGGATTGCTGGGTCAACATCATGGGTCGCGGGGCGGCGCACAGTCTGCACCTGCATCCGCTGTCGAGCATCAGCGGCACTTACTACGTGTCGATGCCGCGTGCGGCCCCGGGGCTGAAATTCGAGGACCCGCGCATGGAGCGTTTCATGGCGGCGCCGCCTCGCGCGCACAACGCCAGCCGCGCCAACCGCGCCTGGGTCACGCTGCCCGCGGAGGCCGGCCAGCTGCTGCTGTTTGAAAGCTGGCTGCGCCACGAAGTCGCGCCGAATCCCGCCGGCGCGGAACGCGTGAGCATCAGCTTCAATTACAGCTGGTTCTGAGCAGCATTCCCGTCGCGCCGACAAGCATGGCACGCGCTTTGACCATCCCCGGCGTCACGCAAGTTATGGATTTATCAGCAATTGTGGCCACGACTTCAGTTCAGGCGCGGTTCAGTCGCGGGCGCTCAACGTGTAGCCCAAGGAGTACCCGTATGCGCAACATCATTCGCAGCCTGATTCCCGCACTGGCTTTCGCCGCCCTTCCGGCGCTGCCCGCCACGGCCAACGCCGGGATCGAATTCGGCCTGTCGGTCGGCTTCGCCCCACCGGAGCTGCCGGTTTATGAGCAGCCTGAGATCCCGGGCCCGGGTTACCTGTGGGTGCCCGGCTACTGGGGCTGGGACGGTGGCGACTATTACTGGGTTCCCGGCACCTGGGCTATGCCTCCGGTGGCGGGCTTCCTGTGGACCCCGGGCTACTGGGGCGGGGGCGAGGGCTCCTTCCTGTGGCATGTCGGCTACTGGGGCCTCCACGTCGGGTTTTACGGTGGCATCAACTACGGCTTCGGCTACGGCGGCGACGGGTACGAGGGTGGTTACTGGCGCGGCAGCGAGTTCTGCTACAACCGGGCCGTCAACAACGTAAGCAACATCAGCGTCTCCAACGTTTACAACAGCACCGTGATCAATAACGTAACCAACAACCACACTAGCTTCAGCGGCGGCATGGGCGGGGTAATGGCGCGCCCCTCGGCCCGCGACCTCGCGGCCGAGCATGAGCGTCACGTCGGACCGAGCGGCGTGCAGCGCGAGCAGGAGGCTCTCGCCCGCCAGGACAACACACTGCGCGCCTCGGCGAACGGGGGGCGCCCGCCTATCGCAGCCACACCGAGGCCTGGCGCGTTCAATGCGCGCGGTGTCGTGGCGGCACACGCTGCGGGTGAGCCGCGGATGGCGCAGGCAGCGCCGCAGAACCGGACGGATCGTCCGCAGCCGGCGAGCCAGGTGAACGCGCCGCAGTACCGTTCGGATCGTCCGCGGCAGGCGAGCCAGGTGAATGCGCCGCAGTACCGCACGGATCGTCCGCAGCAGGCAAGCCTGCCTCGTGCGCCGCAGTACTCCGTCAACCGGGCGCCGCAGCCAATGCAGAGTCACGTGGTCAGCGCACCAAGACCTGCGTCACCGCCCCCCCAGTCTCACCAACAGACGCAGGTCAGTGAGGCCGGTAACACGCACCAGAATCACGGCCACTAAGGCGGGCGAGACGATGAGACGGCAAGCGGGTGGCGCTTGCCGTCTCTGCTTGCCAGTCTGATGGGTCCGCTTAGGTCGCAGCTCTCGCCGATGCGAGACCGTCCGAACGCGTAAATGACGCCAGCCGTGAGCGGGCTCACGTTGAATTTAGGGCCCAGCACCTTCTCGTGGATGCCGTTGACGTACAGGTAGTCGAGAAGTACCGCGATGCGCCCGCTGAAGCTATACGACCTGCCCACCTCAATTAGCAGACTCCCGACGGTTGTCGATTCCGACCCGTTAGTCTGCGTAGCTCCCACCGCCGAGGCGTAGTCCGACTTCGTCTTTCCGACGTAAGCGCGCCCGCGCGCCCAGCAGGTTCTACAGCACACGCCTCAGCCAGGCGGCGATGTCGGCCACTTCTTGCGGACTCACCGAGTGAGGCATGCTGTACGTATGCCACTCGACCGCGTATCCGGCCGCCCGCAGCTTGCTGCGCGCCTCCTCACCCAGCATCGGCGCGACCACAGGATCCTGCGAGCCGTGCGCGAGGAAGACCGGCGTCGCCTGATTCGCGGCAGCGCGATCGGCCTCCAGGCGCGAGGCCAGCGGCAGGTAGCACGACAATCCCATGATGCCGGCGAGCTTCGCCGGGTAACGCGGGCCTGCGAACAGCGCCATCGCGCCCCCCTGCGAGAACCCGGCAACCACGATGTGGTCGGTGTCGATGCCGCGCTCGTTCTCGCGCCGGATCAGCGTCGTGATGGTTTGTTGTGAGTCGCGGATTCCTGCCTCGTCTTCCGCCGTCCGGCGCTCGAGCGCGGCGATGTCGTACCACGCGCGCATGGCGTATCCGCCGTTGAGTGTCACCGGGCGTACCGGCGCATGCGGAAACACGAAGCGCAGGGCGCGTTCGCCGGGGCGCACCAGTTCAGGCACGATGGGCTCGAAATCATGGCCATCCGCACCGAGCCCGTGCAGCCAGATCACGGTTCCCGTGGGGGTAGGTCCGGTCTCAACCTCAATCGCATCGATCGACACTTGCGTTTCCCTGCGTCGCGGCCCGAGCCCGCATGGTAGTGCACCGGTGACCGTCGCGGCAGGGCGATCGCGCTGATGGGCCGCCGGCCGCGGGGGGGCGCCACCATGCGGCCCAGTTTCAGGACGCGTGCGCGGCCCTCGCGCCCGCGCGGCCGGCGCGCTTCGCCACCGGGCACGGCGCGGATCGTGCTCTACGTCCTGATCGTCCTCATCGCCGCTGTCGCCGCGGATTTCCTCTACCAGATCATCCGTAAGCCGACCGAGCTGTTCTTTCCCGTCAGCGGGGCGCTATACAAGACCCCCGCGGAAAGCTGGCGCTCCTACGGCCCACTGTTCCGTCGCTACTCCACATCGCTGATCGACGCGGAACTTCTCGCGGCGCTCGCGCAGGTGGAGGCCTCAGGCAATCCGCTGGTGCGCACCTACTGGCGCTGGTCGTGGTCGGCGCGGCCGCTCGACATGTACCGGCCGGCCTCGAGCGCCGTTGGCATGTACCAGATCACCGACGCGACCTTCGACGAGGCGCGCCAGTATTGCGTCGACGATCATCAGGTGCTGCGGGCCGGCGCGTGGAACGACCTGCATTCCTGCTGGTTCAACAGGCTCTACCTGCGCGTCGTGCCCGCGGATGCGGTGGAGTTGACTGCGGCGTACCTGGACGTCAAGGTGAGGGGCATCATCGCCCACGCCGGGAAGCACGCGGCCGGCCCGGCGCAGGTCCGACACGTGGCCGCCGTGGTGCACCTGTGCGGCGCGGGGGCCGCGGCTGTCTACGCGAGGCGGGGCTTCCAGTTCACCGCGGGCCAGCGATGCGGGGACCACGACCCGCGCGATTACCTCGCCCGGGTCGACGCGCAGCGCGAGGAGTTCGCGCGCTTGGCGGCGCGGGATTCCACCGCTCAGTGATGGTGACCGTCCGCGCCGTGGACATGCCCGTGCGAGAGTTCCTCCGCGGACGCCGGGCGCACATCCGCGACCTCGACGTCGAAATTCAGGTTCTGGCCGGCCAATGGATGGTTGCCATCGAGTGTGATCATATCCCCGGCGACATGACTCACGGTGACCGCGCGCACGCCTGCCTCGGTCTGTGCCTGCAGGCGCATACCAACGGTGATCTTCGGGATGCCCTTGAGGGCGCGCCGCGGCACCTTCTGCACCAGCGCCTTGTCGTAATCGCCGTAGCCGTCGGTCGGCGGGATCTTGACCTGCAGCTTGTCACCGGTGTTCTTGCCGGTCAGTTCGCGCTCGAGCCCGGAGATGAGGTTGCCGTGACCGTGCAGATAGGTCATCGGCTCCCCGTCCGAGGAACCGTCCAGAACCTCGCCCGCATCATTCTTAAGTGTGTAGTGGATGCTGACCACCTGGTCCTGCTGGATGCTCATGTAAAGCCCTGTAAATGTGTGGAAACGCACCGTTAATGCGGGCGGCGTCGCGGGCGCGCGCGGCGCTTTTGGCGCGCAATCAACGGGCCCGAAGCATAACATTGCCGGCGCTCGCGGCCCACCGACCGCGTGTGACCTAGGACGGAGCCGTACTCGTGAAGCCGTTTTTTCTGCCGATCTGCGCCATGACCGTGGCCGCGGCCGCCCTGGCCGACGGCCCGTCCGGCAACAACACCGCAAGGACTCCCATGGCCGAGAACCCGTTCGCGCAGGCGAGCACGCTTGCCTATGAGCTGCCGCCATTCGACCGTATCCACGACGCTGATTTCATGCCCGCCTACGAGGCGGGCATGACCGAGGAACTTCGCGAGGTTGCGACCATCGCGCACGACCCCCGGCCGCCGAGCTTCGACAACACGATCGTGGCGCTCGAGCGCTCGGGTGAAACGCTGCGCCGCGTGGACAACACCTTCGCGAGGCTCAACGCATGCAACACCAACGCGCGCATGCAGGAGGTGGATAGCCAGATGGCACCGCGGCTCACCGCGCACGCTGACGCGATCGAGCTTGACCCCGCGCTGTGGACGCGCGTGAACGCGCTTTATGCCAGGCGCGCAAGCCTCGGCCTCGACCCCGAGCAGTCGCAGCTGCTGGCGCGCTATCACACCGAGATGGTCCGCGCCGGCGCGCGCCTCACCGGTGCCCGGCAGACGCGCCTGCGCGCGCTCAACCAGCGCATTGCCACGCTCAGCACGCGCTTCAAGCAGAACGTTCTCAAGGCCACCGCTGACAGCGCGGTGGTGATTGAGGATGCCAGCGAGCTGCGGGGTCTTTCTCCCGGGCAGGTTGGCGCCGCCGCGCAGGCCGCGGCCGCACGGGGCCTCGAGGGCAAGTGGCTCATCACGCTGCGGAACACGACGAACCAGCCGGTGCTTGCGCAGCTGTCCAACCGGGCCCTGCGCGAGCGCATCTACAAGGCCTCCGCGAACCGCGACATGAGTGGCGCCGCGGACAACCGCGAGGTGGTCGTGGAACTGGTCAGGCTGCGTGCCGAGCGCGCTGCGTTGCTCGGTTACCCGAACCATGCCGCCTATCAGCTCGCCGATGAATCCGCCGGCACCTCGCAGGCCGTGCAGGCCATGATCAGCCAGGTCGCTCCGGCGGCGATGGCGCGCGCGAGAGAGGAGGCCGCCGACATCCAGAAGCTGATCGATACGCAGGCCGTTGCGGATGGCACGACCGCCTTCGAATTGCAGCCCTGGGACTGGTCCTTCTACGCCGAGCAGGTGCGCGCGCGGCGGTACGACTTCGACCAGACCGCGGTCGCCCCGTACTTTGAGCTCGACCACGTGCTAAGGGACGGGGTGTTCTACGCCGCCAACCAGCTATACGGGCTCACCTTCAAGGAACGTCATGACCTGCCCGTCTACCAGGGCGACGTGCGCGTCTTCGAGGTCTTCGACGCCGACGGCGCGCCCCTCGCGCTGTTCCTCACGGATTATTTCGCGCGCGACAACAAGCAGGGTGGGGCGTGGATGGCCTCGTACGTGGCGCAGTCGCGCCTGCGCGGGCAGAAACCGGTCGTCGCCAACCACTTGAACATCCCCAAGCCACCGCCCGGGCAGCCAGCACTGCTCACTTTCGAGGAGGTGACGACGATGTTCCACGAGTTCGGCCACGCGCTGCACGGCATGCTCTCTGATGTGAACTACCCGAAGCTCTCCGGCACCCAGGTGCCCCGGGATTTCGTCGAGTACCCGTCGCAGTACAACGAGATGTGGGCGCGTGACCCGGGCGTAGTGGCGCACTACGCGCACCACTACCAGACTGGGGCACCGATGCCGCAGGCGCTGCTGGCCAACGTGCTGCGGGCGCAGAACTTCAATCAGGGTTACGCGACGACCGAATACATCGCCGCGGCCCAAGTCGACCAGTCGTGGCATTTGATCAAGGCCGCGGATGCCCCGCGCCCGGACGGGGTTGCCGCCTTCGAGGAGGCCGCGCTGCGGCGTAGCGGACTTGACTACGCGCCGGTGCCGCCGCGTTATCATTCAAGTTACTTCTCGCACATCTTCCAGGGCGGCTATTCGGCCGGCTACTACGCGTACCTGTGGAGCGAAGTGCTGGCGCGTGACACCGGCGAGTGGTTCCACACGCACGGCGGGCTAACGCGCTCCAACGGCGACTTTCTGCGCAAACAGGTCCTGTCGCGTGGTCGCAGCCAGGATCCGCGGGTGCTGTTCCGCAACTTCTACGGTGGCGAACCGGACATCGGCCCGCTGCTCGAGTATCGCGGGCTCGCGGCCGCCCACTAAGCCCGGATCGTCTCCACCGCGTCCCGCCGCGCCCGGTCGGTGGCGGCGATGAGCCTGCGGAAGCTGTCCAGCAGGGGCAATTTGAGTTGGAGCTCGAGCGCCCTGTCGCAGGCGTAGCCGAGGGTCTCGTTCACTTCCAGCGGACGGCCAACCTCGATGTCCTGCAGCGCTGACATGCGATGGGCGGGCGCGTTACTCCGGTACTGGGCGCCGATGGCGGTGACGATCGCCACCGCCTCGGCCTCGGTGCCGGCGCAGATGCGCGAGGTGGGCAGGATCGCACGGTCACTCAGCCCGATACCCAGCGCGCGCGCGAGCGTGCCCATCTCGCGCACCAGGCGGATCAGCAGCAGCGCCGAATCCGCGTCCGCCAGGAACCTCCAGGTCACCGCGCGGGTGGTGACGGAAAGCGCCATGAGTCCCACCCAGGAGCAGAATTTGGACCACTCGAGCGTCAGGATCTCCGGCGTGGGCGCGGCGCGCACGCCGGCGCCATCAATGGAGCCGGCCAGCTGGGTGGCGCGCGCGCTCTCGCCACCGGAGAGCTCGCCGACGAATATGTTCACGTTGCGCGTGAACAGCACCGAGCCGTCCGGCAGCAACTCGCCACTGGTGTCGGCGAGCGCGCCCAGCACGCGCGCCCTGCCGAAGGCTGCGACCAGGAGGTCGTTCTTGAGCAGGCCGTTCTGGATCGAGAGGGTGACGCCGAAACTCGCGTGCACGAGTGCGCTGAGCGCCTGCGCGGTACCCGGGGTCTTGGTCGCCACGATCAACGTCGCCGCCTGCGACAGGGTCGCCGGATCCCGCACCGTCGTCACCGGGGTGTTGAATTCGGCGAGCCCACGAATGGTGATGCCACGCTCATCGAGCTGCGCGGCGCGCGCCCCGCGGGCGAGCATCGCCACCGAGTGGCCCGCGCGGGCGAGGTGGCCGCCGACGATGGACCCCATGGCGCCTGCGCCCAGCACGGCGAATTCGAAGTCAGCCATGGCCGCGAGGTGTCCGCTAGAGCGCCTCGGCGATGTCCTGCATCAGGCCGCGGTCGCGGGGCGTGGTGCCCGGCGGATAGCGATGCAGCACCTTGCCGTCACGGGAGATGAGGAACTTCTCGAAGTTCCAGGTGATGTCACCGGCGAAGCCATTCGCCTGCGAGGTCAGGAAGTCATAAACCGGGCTGCGGCCGGGCCCGTTCACGTCGAGCTTCTCGCTCAAGGGGAAGCTCACCCCGTAGGTGGTGCGGCAGAAGCTCACGATCTCCTCGGCGCTGCCGGGCTCCTGGCCGGCGAACTGGTTGCACGGGAAGCCGACGACGCTGAAGTCCTGGTCGGCGAGTTCCTTTTGCAGCTCCTCGAGTCCCTCGTACTGGGGCGTGAGTCCGCAGCGGCTGGCGACGTTCACCGCCAGCGTCACCTTGCCACGCAGTCCACCGAGCAAGTCCGCGCCGCCATCGATCTTCTTCACAGCGATGTCGTACAACCCACTCATTTGCCCGCCCTCCGCACCCGCCCGTACCATGTACGATACACCACGTCAGGCTTACCATCCCAATCCGGGCTTCATCCGCGGAGATCCTCATGACCTCACAGCTGAACAAGGCGGAAACCGCCAAGGTCGTCGAAATCCTCAACCGCGTCCTGGAGCTGGAGTTGTCCGGGCTGGTGCGCTACCTGCACTACAGCTTCATGATTTTCGGGCACAACCGCATCCCGATCGTCGCGTGGCTGCGCACCCAGGCCGATGAGTCGCAGGCGCACGCGGTGCGCGCCGGTGAGCTCATAACCTCGATGGGCGGCCACCCATCGCTCAAGATCGGCGCGCTGCTGGAGACCCACAAGCACAACGTGGACGAGATCCTGCGTGAAGCGCTGACGCACGAGGAGGAGGGCGTCGCCGAGTACCACAAACTCCTGGAAGTCGTGGCCGGCCGCAGCATCATGCTCGAGGAATACGCCCGCACCCAGATCGCCGCCGAGGACGCGCACCTCGCGGATCTGGGCAAGATGCTGCGCAAGCCCGGCTCCATCGCCTAGGCGCTTATGGCGCGCCTCTCCCTTAAGGGTGAGGCGCTTGGGGGCGGATGAGGCGGGGCGACTATCGCATTCGCATGACTTCGCCCCAGGACGTGCATTGCTTCACATTATGCCAACACGATGTGGGTACACTGCGCGCCCCTAACAGCTCCCACGGATTTCAGATCATGGAATTGATCATCGGTTCTCTCGTCATGGCCACCGGCCTGCTTCTCGGCCACCTGGGCGTCCTCGTGCGCAATCGCCTCCTGTCCGCCTACGGGATCGCTCCGTAGCGGATTCGCCGGCGGTTCTCCGCCGCCGGCCCGGGGCGTATGCTCCGGCGCGTGAGGATCTACGCGGTAACAAACATCAAGGGTGGCGTCGGCAAGACCACCACCGCCGTCAATCTCGCCTACCTGTCCGCGGCTTCCGGCGCGCGCACGTTGCTGTGGGACCTGGATTCACAGGGCGGCGCGACTTACCTGCTGCGCGGGGAGCCCCAGGAGCACGCCTCGGCGAAGAAGCTCGTCGCCGGCAAGCGCGAGTTGCCAGAGCTCGTCGCCCCAACCGGGTATGCGGGACTTGACCTGCTGCCGGCGGATTTCTCCTATCGGAACTTCGCGGTGCGGCTGGCCGAGCGGCGCCATCCGGCTGAGCAGCTGCTCAGGATGAGCCGCTCGCTGCGCGAGCTCTATGGCGCGCTGTTTCTTGATTGCCCGGCCGGCATATCGCTGCTGTCCGAGAACGTGCTGCGCGCGGCGGATGTGGTGATCGTGCCGCTCGTGCCCTCGCCGCTGTCGATCCGGATGGTGCGGGAGCTGTACGCGTTCGTCATCGCCGAGGGCTGGACCGATCTTGCCTTGCTGCCGTTCTTTTCCATGGTCGACCGGCGTCGCTCGCTGCACCACGAGCTCATGGAGAGCGCGCGCGCCGAATTCCCCGGGATTCTGCGCACGGCAGTTCCGTACCGCAGCGAGATCGAGCGCATGAGCGTGCGGCGCGAGCCGCTTTCCGCAGGCTCGCGGACGGGTGACGCCGCGCGCATCTACACTCAGCTGTGGCTCGAGATCCTCAGGCACGAGTCCCCGGCCATCGCGCCGGCGCCGGCAGAGGCCCCCGCGGCGCATCCACGGCCCGCCGGGGAATTCCCGCCGCCAGGCTGACAGGGGGCTGGCGCGCCGTTGAAGCCGAGCGCCGCTCGGGAACACGTCGTTCTAGGTCTTCCCCCGTGAAAGCGCGTAACCAATTGCGCGTGTCACGCGTTGTTTAAGGGCGCGGGATCAGGTTATGTTGCCTGCGTCGTCGTTCGGCGACTGCGGCCGCGGGGGCGCGCCGTCGCGGTAAGATAGATGCGAGAAGATAGACGCGAGAAGGAGGAGGGTCGGTGCGCGGTTTCCGGACGCGTCCTTCCAAGAACGACACGGGGAGCTTTTCGAGTAAATGCCGACTGAGAGTTTTTCGCACCGCCGCGCCTCGTTCGTCCTGTCAGCGCTGTTTAGCTCGCTCATCGCGCTGGGAAGCTGCTCGAATGTGGGCTCCAGCTCCGGTACGCCCACGCCCCTGATGATCACCGCCGCGGCGCTGCCGAACGGGCAGGTCAAGAATCCCTACACTTCCACGCTCACGGCGACCGGGGGCACGGTGCCCTACAGCTGGACGCTCACCAGCGGCACCTTCCCCGATGGCCTGTCGCTGGATGGCACGACAGGTGTGATCAGCGGCACGCCGACGGTCAGCGTCGCGGCGACCGCGCTCGCCTTCTCGGTAAGGGACTCGGCGAGTCCGTCGCAGACTGGCAGCGTGAACCTCTCGCTCACAGTGGTCTCATCCGCGCTCGCGATCACGACCAACTTCCTGCCCGATGGCCAGGTCGGAAGCCCGTACAGCACCACGCTGACCGCCGTTGGCGGGTCGACACCATACTCGTGGCAGCTCACCAGCGGCACGCTGCCCGCGGGTCTCGCCCTGAATCCCGCGAGCGGGGTGATCAGCGGGACACCGACCGCCAACATCAGCCCCACGTCGCTGTCATTCAAGATCACCGACAGCGCGAACCCGGCGGCCACCGCGATGGTGAGCCTCACGCTCACCATGGCGGCCGTGCCCCTGGTGATCACGACCACCGGGCTGCCGGATGCGCAGACCGGGGTCGCCTACAGCGCGCCACTCGCCAGCGCGGGCGGCACCGGCGCGGTCATCTGGACAATTTCATCCGGAACGCTACCCGCGGGACTACAGCTGAACGCGAGCACCGGGGCGATCACCGGCATCCCGGGCGCGACGGTGTCCGCGACTCCCCTGACCTTCACGGCCACCGACTCCGGGACGCCCGCGCAAACGCAGAGCGCCGCGTTCACCCTGACGGTCAATCCGGCCGGGACCAGCGTGGACGTGTCGCCGCGCCGGGCGGCGCTGACGCTCGCGCAGGCCCTTGCCTTGTCGGCCACCACCAATGATCCGAACGGTGTCACCTGGAGTGTGAGCCCGGCCGCGGGCTCGTTCAGTCCGGCCGCGAGCCACAACGGGGCCAAGGTCACGTTCACGGCGCCGAGTATCGCGGGGGTCTACACGATCACCGCGACGAGCGTCAGTGACACCTCGCGCAGCGCCACCCTGACCGTCTTCGTCACCGATCTCACCGGCGTCTACACCTACCACAACGATCTTGCGCGGGCGGGTGCCAATACCCAGGAATACGCGCTTACCGCGACCACGGTGAACGCCAGTTCCTTCGGCAAGCTGTTCTCCTGCACGGTGGACGGGGCGGTGTACGCCCAGCCGCTGTGGGTCGCGAACCTCTCCGTCGCGGGCATCCGCCACAACATGGTCTTCGTCGCCACCGAGCACGACAGCCTCTACGCCTTCGATGCCGATGGCACCGCATGCACGCAGCTGTGGAAGGTGAGCCTCATTGATGCGACCCACGGTGGCTCCGCCACTGAAACGACCGTGCCCGCGGGTGCGGTCGGCTATCTCGTCGGGCAGGGTTACGGGGACATCGCCCCGGAGGTCGGCGTGACCGGCACCCCGGTGATCGATCCAGCCGCAAGCATCCTGTATGTCGTGGCGAAGTCAGTGGATGCCAGCAAGACGATCTTCCACCAGCGCCTGCATGCCATCGATCTGGCGACCGGCGCGGAGAAGTCGGCCGCCTCGCCGGTCAACATCTCGGCGACGTATCCCGCCGCGGGCGGCGTCACGAAGAGCTTCATCCCACAGTTTGAGAACCAGCGCCCGGGCCTTGCGCTCTCAGGCGGCGCGGTGTGGGTGAGCTGGGCCTCCCATGAGGATGTCGGCCCCTGGTACGGCTGGCTGCTCGGCTACACCTACTCGCCCGCGGCGTTCAAGCAGTCGGCGGTCCTGAACGTCGCTCCCAACGAGGAGCAGGCGGGCATCTGGATGAGTGGCGGGGCCCCTTCCGTGGATTCCAGCGGGCACATGTACGTGATCACCGGCAACGGTACGTTCAACGCGGCGACGGGCGACTACGCCGATTCCTTTCTGCAGATAGACCCCACCGCGAGCGGCGGCCCGAGCGTGACTTCGTACTTCACGCCCGCGAGTCAGGCGAACGACAACCTGGCGGACCTGGACTTCGGTTCCGGCGGGGCCGCCCTGGTGCTGAACCTCGCCTCCGGAACACCGTCCCACCTGGTCGTCGGTGGCGGCAAGGACGGCGTCCTTTACGTGCTGAACGGCGACAACATGGGCGGCTCAGGCGATGACTCGCACGCCTATCAGATCATCCACGTGAACGCGGGCGTGTTCGCCACCGGGGCGTTCTGGAACAACACGCTGTACCTGGCCCCGGTCAGCACGCCGGTGCTGGCCTACACCTTCGACCCGAGCGCCCGTAAGTTCAACACGACGCTCGCCATGCAGACCTCCAACAGCTTCGGCTTTCCGGGGGCGACCGCCTCGATCTCCTCCACGGGCGCGGCCAGCAACGGCATCCTCTGGGCGATCGACAGCCGCAACTACTGCACGCCGCAGTCCGGCGGCTGCGGCCCGGCGCAGCTGTACGCCTACTCCGCCACGGCTCTGGGCACGCAGCTGTGGAACAGCGCGACCATCGGCGCGGACGCCGCCGGCAACGCGGTCAAGTTCACCGTGCCGACGATCGCCAACGGCCACGTCTACATCGGCACGCGCGGCAACAACCGCGGCGATGGGACCGGTTCCACGAGCAAGGATGGCGAGCTCGACGTGTATGGGCTCAAGCCCAACTAGTCCGGCGCCGCAGGCCTAGGGCGGGGAGCCCGCCGCGACCTGCGCAGGTTGTGGGGCGAGCGTCACGGGCGGGGGGATTTCCTCCACCGCGTAGCCCGCGGCGATCCAGGCGTCTAGGCCGCCGTGCAATGGCCGTACGCGGCGGAAGCCGCGATTCATGAGCAGCCGCGCCGCCTGCGCCGCCGATGCCTCGTTGGGGCAGGTGCAGTAGAGGATGATGTCGCGGTCGCGTGGCAGCTTGCCCAGCTGCTCGCCCACCTGGTGCACCGGCAGGTGCAGCGCGCCCGGGATGCGTCGCAGCTCCAGCCCCTGGGCGGTCGAGGAGCGCACATCCAGCACCACCGGAGCGGTCCCCGCCCTCATGTCCTCGTACAGCTCATCCACGCTGATGCGCGCCATGTTGAGCGCGCTGTAGAATCGCCGACGCTGCCACCACTTGTAGGCGATGTAGCACGCCAGAATGAAGAGGATGGCCGCGATGGCCGCGCCACCCAGCGCGGCCACGTGCGGCAGCAGCCGCTCGATCTGTGGCCTCAGCAATACCCCGCCGAGCATGGCCGCGCCCACCCAAAGCATGGCGCTAAGGGTGCTGTAGACGAGAAAGCGACTGGCGGTCATGCGCGTCGCGCCGGCCAGCGGCGGGGCCACCATCGCAAGCCCGGGGATGAATTTCGCGACGATGAGCACCTTTGGGCCCCAGCGCTCGAAGCTCGACTGCGTCTCGTTGACGCAGGTGTCGGGAGTCAGGGAGATGCGGCACAGGAGCTTCATCACCCGGCTGCCGAACAGCCGCCCGGCGACATACCAGGCGCTGTCCCCGATCAGGCACGCGCTCAGGGCAAGCGCGTACACGACCCCGCCCGGCAGGCGACCGTCGGCGGACATGGCGCCGGCGACCACCAGCGTCGGCACCGCCGGCAAGGGCAGGCCCAGCTGGTCGGCCAGTACGTTGATGAAGATGACGCCGAGGCCGATTGGATTGTCCACGCCCCGGATCTTGCCCCGCTGGCGGTCAGCCGGACAAGCAATCGTCCGGGTGGGTCAGCCGGGGTACTTAGTGAAGAGCGCCGCGACCGCCTGGTTGATGCGCTTGGCCGCCTCGCCACCGTCCACCCCGTCCAGCCCCTGATCCACTGAGGCGTGCCACATCGGCTGGCGGCTCTTCGCGTCATACAGGTCTATGGCGATGATGCCCTCGCGATAGACATAAGGGCCGCCCCATCCCCAGCCGTAACCCCAGCCGTAGCCATACGGGTAGGCGCCATCGATGACGTAATTCGCGCCGATGCCATAGCCGACCAGGCAGTCCGCCGCGCTTCCCGCTGGCTGCACGGGACCATTCGACAGATGGCTCGCGATGGCCGCGCGCAGGCGTTCCTCATTCAGCGGGCTGGCGATGGTGTTGCGCAGTGGGCTTGAGCCGCGGAACGTGCCGGCCCAGGCGTAATTGCCGCAGTGGACACTGCCCACCAGGGCGCGGTTCACGTCGGACTTCACGGTAAGCGCGCAGCCACTGGCCAGCGCCGCGGTGACGGCGAGCAGGGCGCGGATCAGGGTGTTTCTCATGGGCTTGGCCTTGCGGCGGGTTTCGCGGGGAGTCGCTGCCGCCGCACTCGATGTTAACGCGTCGCGCGCGCCGCGGTTGACGTACCGCGCCACAGGAACGCCGCGACGCTAGAACGGGTCACCGAAGACAATGCGCCCGGCGGCAACGGTGCGTACCAGGCGGTATCCGGGTGCGATGCCCGCACCGGTCTGGGCTCCCCGAGAGGGCAGGCGCTGGTCGCGGAACCGCGGCGCCGAAAGCCATTGGCTTTCAGCGCCGCGAGAGCGCCATGGTCACGATCGGGATGCGCGGCGTGAGCGGCGCAATCGCGCTGCCGCGACTCCGGAGAGCGCCAACAGTGCCGCGAGGTCCAGCGCACCGCCACCGCCCCCGCCACCACCACCACTTGAGGGCGTGAGGACGGTCAGCGTCTGGGACTGCATCGCGCTTCCGGCCGATCCGGCGCAGCTGATGGTGAAGCTGTAGCTGCCGGCCGCGGGCGGGGTGACCACCACGCTGCCACTAAACGCCGTCGCGCCGATGGCTGGCCAATCGCCGGTGGCCGAGCAACTCGTCGTGTTCGTGCTGCTCCAGGTGAGCGTCGCTGACTGTCCCACGTTGATGGTGGCCGGGCTGAGGTTCAGCGTCACCGTGACCGCGCCGCCACTGGCGGTAGCCGCCAGAGCGGCGTCCGCCTGGACAAAGCCGTAACCAGACAGGGCATCCGGCGTAGCCGAGGTCCCGGTCATCGGCGCGGTCGTGCCACGCAGGGTGCTGTAGATCTGCGTCGGCGTCAGCGTCGAATTCTTCTGCAGCATCAGGGCGGCGACCGCCGCGACATGTGGCACCGCGGCTGAGGTGCCGAAGAAGTTCGGGCCGGTGCCGTTCGAGCACTGAGCGGGGCCGGTGCCCGCAAGAATTGTCCCGTAGGGAAACCCGAGGAATGTATCGCTGCCACCGTCCGGGCCGACGATGTCTGGCTTCTGGCGCGCTTCGGCGGTCGCCAGTCGCGTTCCGTTAGAGTCGAAAAGTATCGGGTCGCCACCCCGCGCGGAGTAGGCGTCCAGCTTATTCGACGTGTCGCCGCAGAAGGTCGTGTTGTACCAGAAGGCCGCGCCGACGGCCATGGCGCCCGTCGCGCTGGGGTGGCCCTGCAGCGTGCCACCTGCGGGCTTGATCGCGCCGGGGTAAGACACGCCGGCGCCGTTGTCATCGATCGCGAGCTTGATGCGGTGCGGAGCCGCGCTGTTGTTGGCGAGGCCCACCTGGATCTGGATTTGCTGCACGGCGCTGCAGAAGCTCGCCGTGCCGGTTTGGCAAGCGACGCCGCTCGTGGCGTTCGCCGGAAAGCCGAAGATGAGGACCTGGTAGGGATCCACGCCGGTGTTGTTCGAGCCCGTGCAGGCCTGGGTGTTGTTGTCGAGGCCGGTGAAGCTGCCG
>JANYBG010000213.1 GCA_025360865.1 Pseudomonadota bacterium
GACTGCAGCAGGGACTTGCGGTCTGCGGGGTCGTGCCAGATGCCGAGCTCGATCGAGCTGCGGCCCTCGACCTCGGCCCGCTGGTGGCCCAGCAGGCGGCAAAAGCTGTCGTTGACCATGTCCGCATGGAGATGCCCGAGGACAAGGTGCGCAAGGTCCTCAAGATCGCCAAAGAACCGATCTCGATGGAAACCCCGATCGGCGACGATGAGGACTCGCACCTTGGAGACTTCATCGAGGACACCTCAGTGGCATCCCCAATTGACCAGGCGACGATGGAGTCGCTGAGGGAGACCACGCATTCGGTGCTGGCGCAGCTGACGCCGCGCGAAGCCAAGGTACTGCGCATGCGCTTCGGCATCGACATGAATACCGACCATACCCTCGAGGAAGTCGGCAAGCAGTTCGACGTGACGCGCGAGCGCATCCGCCAGATCGAGGCCAAGGCGCTGCGCAAGCTGCGTCATCCGAGCCGCAGCGAGCAGCTGCGCAGCTTCCTGATGGATGACTGACGCTTTCCGCACCTGCAACGAGAAAGGCCCGGTGCTGTCGCCAACACCGGGCCTTTTCTTTTTAGGAGCGCGGGCTTACTAGATTCCGGCCTTGCCCAGCGCGTCAATGACCTCGCGCAGGGTCTCGGCGAGCGCCGGATGGCTTGCCTCGAACCTCACCGCGAGGGACTCGAGCCGGGGCGCGGCCGGGGTAGCCGCCGCTGGCGCACCCTGACCGAGCTTGTGCTCGATGTCGCGCATCAGCGTGCTCAGTTGCTCGCGCGCCTCGCCTTCCACGGGTCCCGCACCCAGGTGCTCCCGCAGCCGGCCGAGCAACTCGCGCAGGCCGTCCTCGCTCATCGCCGAGCTAGCCGCCCACGGAGCCGGACGGGCCCGCGTCACCGCCCACGATCTCCTTCCACGTCATTTCCTTGCCGAGGCGCTTGCCCTTCTCGGTGAGCTTAAGGCCCTCGGGTGAAAGCGTGATCATGTACGGCTTGCCGTCCACTTCGATCTCGCGCTTGAGCTGCTTGCTGAGTTTGGTAGCCATTGCGTCCTCTCACTTACAAATCTGATGCTGATGTTAACAGTGACCGCCGGCCTTCACCGGCGGCCTCGGGGCGAAAAGGGTCAGGCCGCCTTCAGGCCTTCGGCCTTCAGTGCTTCAGTAACGGCCGGCCGGGCGTGGATGCGGTCCACGTACCGCTTAAGCTCAGGCCACTTGCCCAGGTCGAGTTTCACGAAGGGCGCCCAGCTGAGCACGGTGTACAGGTAGGCATCGACGACGGTGAATTGCTCGCCCATGAGGAAAGTCTTCGAACCCAGCGCGCGCTGCACGTAGTCCAGGCGCTGCGTCAGCGTCCCCAGCGCGTATTCGCGGCTGGCCTCGGGGGAGTCCTTGTGGAACATGGGGGTGAAGTTCTTGTGGACCTCGGAATTGATGAAGCTGAGCCACTCCATCAGGCGGTAGCGTTCCATGGTTCCCGCGGGGGGTGCGAGCTTCGAGGCGGGGGCCTGGTCGGCGATGTACTGCAGGACGGTCACGTTCTCGGTGAGCGTCTCGCCACTATCCAGAGTCAGCGCCGGCACATAACCCTTCGGATTCACGGTGTTGAAGTCGAGACCGTCGGCGGCCTTCTTCGTGTGCCGGTCGACCTTGACCAGGTCGAACTTCAGTCCCGCCTCGCGCAGGGAGATGTTCGATGCCTGAGAGCAGGCGGACGGCAGATAATAGAGCTTCATGTCGATGACTCCTTGGACCTTTGGCCTATCCCACCCGGCGGCGTATGCCCGGCGGGATGGCCATGCTAACGTTGCCCCCAGCGATGGCAAGAGGATAGCGTGCCATGAGGGCGGTTTTGATCACGGCGGCGGCGATTACCGTCACGCTGGCACTGACCGGCTGCCCTGGAAGCCAGCAGCAGCCCGTGCCCGGGCCGCGTTCCTCGGCGGTCTCCGGGTTATCGCCGGCGCCGGCGGAAGTAACGGGCTCGCGTGACCGTGACCCGCCTGCTGAAATCAACTGGTTCCAGGGGACTCTCGAGGAGGCGTTCACGCGCCGGCCCCGCACCGAGGATCGCCCGCGGCTTCGCTACTAGGCGCGGGCGGCTGTTACAATCCGGCCCGGTTGGGCCTGTAGCACAGCGGTTAGTGCAGGGGACTCATCGATAACGGTGCCTTCGCGTGGAAACGCGCGAAGTGGACGGGATGAATTCAGGGAAACCTTCGGGGCGCGCGCCCCATGGCAATCCTGAGCCGAGCCGCCGGTACACCGGTGGAAGGTGCAGAGACTACCTGAGGGCTTTCAAGTGCCCTTGATAACAGGCTTCGAGCATCCCGCACCCACACGCACATCTGTGCACGGGTGAAGAGATAGTCCACTCCCGGCGGAAACGCCGGGGTCAAGTGAATCCCTTGGTCGTAGGTTCGAATCCTACCGGGCCCACCAACACCCTCAGTGTCTCAGCAGACGCTGGGGCCGAGGGCGAGAGAACCCGCTGCCGGCGCTCGTCCAGGCGCGTTCTCGAGGCGCGTCGGGGCTCTGCGCCTACTTGTCCAGAGGCGTCGTGCCCCCGCTGAACTGCGCGCGTGCCTGCGCCAGGCGATAGCGGTGCTCAGCGCGCCAGCTACTCCACTGGGTCACGGCCACCAGCGCATAGAATATCTTGAAGATGCCGATTCGCCTGATGACCTTGGGCGAGTCGAACAAGTCACCCGCCAGCATCGATATCACGCCCTGCTCGGTCTGCAGCGTGTTGCGCGGGCCACGGAACATCTGGCGCATCACAGCCCCGTTGAAGCGGTAGATGAAGAAGGAGAAGCGCGCCATTCCCGCCCGCTGCCGGCGCTCAAGCCTGCGCAGCAGGCCAGCCTCCGCCCGCGGCTCGCGCAAGGCGGTGTCCACGAGCGTGGTCGCCTGTTCCGCCCCGGTCATCGCCAGGTACACCCCGGAGGAGAAGACCGGATCCAGGAAGGCGAAGGCGTCACCCACCATCACCCAGCCAGGCCCGCCCATACGTGTGGAATCGTACGAGTAGTTGCCGGTGACGCGTACCTCCCCATCGATCAGTTCCGCGCCCTCGAGGCGCGCCCATAGCGCTTTGTTGCACCTTAGCGTCTCGAGCAGGAATTCGACGGTGCGCCCCTTGCGCCGCTTGAAGTAGTCCGGCCAGCAGACCGCGCCCACGCTCATCACGCCCTTGGGTAACGGGATCATCCACATCCAGCCGTGCTCGAACCGATAGATGCTGATGTTGCCGGCGTCCTCGCCGGCGCGATCGCGGGCGCCACGAAAATGACCGAAAATCGCCGCGCTCTGGTGCTGGTCATTCCTGCGGCGCAACTTGCGCTTCGCCGACAGGAAGGTGTCCCGGCCGCTGGCGTCCACCAGGTAGCGCGCCTTGATCTGGTATGTGGTACCGGTGTCCGTGAATACCTCGAGCTCGGACTCGCGCGCACCGCGCTGCTCGACCTTCACCACTTCGTGTCCCTCGCGCGCATCAGCGCCGCAGGTACGCGCGTGCTCGAAGAGCATCTGATCGAAGTCCTGGCGCCAGACCTGGTAGGCGTGGGGTGGGCTGGCGCCGAGGGCGCGCGCGAATGCGAACGTGTTGTAGCCACGCTCGTTGTCCGCCTCGAAGTCGGCCCCCGGTTTGAACACGCCCAGCGCGCGCACCTTATCCAGAACCCCGAGCCGCTCGAACAGCGGCAGATTCATAGGCAGCAGCGATTCGCCGATGTGGAAGCGCGGATGATGCGCCTTCTCGAGCGCGATGACCTTGTGGCCCAGGCGCGCGAGGAGCGCGGCGGCCGTGCTCCCGGCCGGACCGCCCCCGATAACCGCCACGTCGCACAGTTCGATAGGCATTTGCCTCTGATCCGATGGCGCGGCCCGGCGCGGGCCGCCCGGCCATCTGACAAGCCCGGGCGGACTCTTGTCAATCATCACGAGAGATGCCGCCCGCGGCGCGGCACGACGGGCTTTGGTGAGCGAGAGGGGGTTAGGGAGCGTCGGGCACGTAGATGGCGAGGCCCTTGGCATCCTTGGAATACAAGCCGCTGCTGCCTCCCACGCTTCCGCCTGTGGCGGAGTTGCCGCCGAAACTGGCGCCGCCCACCCCGAGCCCAATGGAACCTGAGTGCTGCTTCTCCACCCCCTGCAACAGGATGCCGTTAGCGCCCAGCTTGGCCGCCTCGGCCTTGAGTCGCGCGATGGCCTGGTCCGTCTTGCCCTGGTCGGAGAAGGACATCGAGCCACTGGAGGCATCGAGCGTGGCGATCTGTTCGTACTTTGGCGGGGGCTCGTAGTAGATCTTCACCTGGTCGGGGGCGATAGCGGGCCGGGCAGTGCCCACCAGCACGTGGGATGAGGAAGTGCACGCCGCCAGCAGCGCGAGCAACGCGCCTGTCAGCGTCAGTTTAAGGATGCGTGGCATCGGTGGTCTCTCCTGGATCCCGGTGAAGTATGTTCCCGCGAGGGTATGCGGGACTTGCGCGCCAATCAAACCGCGCTCGGCAAACCCGACCCTGGCTCCCGTTTTCGGGCGTTACGGCATCCCCACCGGCAGCGCAGCTCAAGCGCAGCCCGGCCCGAGGGCCTCTTGCCGCCGTCCTGACCAGGGTCGCGGTCCGCCGCGCTCTTTCGCTCGGGCTCAGTCTGCCCTAGGCAGGCTGGTAGTCCTTCACCCCGGTCTGCCACAACAAGAAGGCGAACGTATCGGCCGATTCCTTGTCCTGTTGCGCGCGGGTGGAGCCAATGCCGTGCCCGGCGTCGAAGTCGACTCGCAGCAGTATGGGCTTGTGTGATGTCGTCGCCGCCTGCAGCCGGGCGGTCATCTTCCCGGGGTGAAAGGGCGCGACACGTGGATCGGTGACGCCGGTGGTCAGGAGCACGGCGGGATAGGCGACGCCGTCCTTGACGGACTGGAAGCTGTCGATGGACTTCAGCGCCCGAAAACCGGATTCCTCGGCGATGGCGCCCCATTCGGGTTCCTCGCCATAGCCGTCCTGCTCGACCATGTAGCGCAGCGGGTTGGACCAGCCGACGCCGTCAATGACGGCCGCGAACAGGTCAGGTCTCTCCGTCATGGCGCGTCCCACCGTGATGCCGCCCGCCGAGCGCCCGCCAATGGCCAGTCGCGCCGGCGAGGTGTACTTCTTGGCGCAGAGGTCCTCGCAGACGTCGATCAGATCGCGCCACGTATTGGGCTTGTTCGCGAGCTGTCCGGCCTTGTGCCACTCACGCCCGTACTCACCGCCGCCGCGCGCGTACGCATAGCCGACCACGAAACCCGCGTCGATGAGCGCGAGTGCCCGGGCGGAGAAGGCCGGTGTATATGCGGGCAGCCCGTAGGACCCGTAAGCGGATATCCATGCCGGAGTCGATCCATCGAGCTTGAGCCCCTTGCGATGGATGACGACGTACGGCACGCGCGTCCCGTCGCGCGCGGTCGCGAACAGTCGCTTGCTTTCGTAGGGGCTGACATCGATCGGCGGGCGCGGCGTGAGGCCCGTCTCGCTGAGGCGTCCGGCGGCATCGACTGACCAGATCTCGGAAGGCGTCAGCCACCCGGTAAGCGCGAAGAGGGCGCCGTCTTGGCTCACCGAGGTATCCATCGCCCCGAGCGTCGAGTCAAAAGGCAATGCGATTCCACTGACGCGGTTGTCACGGCCGAACCTGCGCAGTTGGGAAATACCACCATCGAGCATGCGCAGGTACAGGCCGTCGCGGGCGAGGTGGAGATCCTCAATGACCCAGTCACCCTGTGGCACGACCTCGGTCGCGCTCGCGATCCCAGGAGCGTTCAAGCTCGCCCTGAGAACGCGTCCCCGCGGCGCGCCCTTGTTGGCGAGAAGGTAAAGCGTGTCGCCGTCGATTCCGACCGAGGTGACCTCGTCGTCGAAGTCAGCGACCGCCACCCAGTGCGCGTGGCCTGCCAGGACCTCCGCCAGCGGCGCGACCAAAAACCGCATCTCGCTGCGTACGTCGGAAAGCCCCAGCAGCGCGTAATGCGAGCCCTCGAACGCCTCTATGACGGGCATCTGGATGCGCTCGTACTTGACCCCGGGATCAAGGTCCCGCTTCATCAGGATCGGGTCGGCGGCGGCGTCGGTGCCCAGGCGGTGGAACCGCGCCTGGCTGTCAAGATAGCGCTCCGGTGTCCCGACCGCGGCGGTGAGCTGGTTGTAGAAAAAGCCACTGCTGTCACCGAGCCAGCTCGGGCGTGCCTGCTCCGTATTGTCGATGCGCTCGGCCAGATCTTTCCCGTCGGCGACGCTCATGACGTGGAGTACCGAATCCTCGCTGCCGTCACGGGACAGGCCATAAACGAGGTGCTTGCCGTCGGGGGACGCGTCCCACCAGTCCAGCGACTGGTGCGTCGCCGCCGCGCTGGCCAGCGTCGGGTCGACGAGCACGCGGTTGAGGCCGCCCTCCCGCACGAACAGCTTGAAGTTGTCGGTCCCCGCCGGACGCTGCTCGAAGAACAGCCGGCCGCCGGCGCGCTGCACCGCGCGGGTGACGGCCGCATCGCCCGACAGGCGTTGGATGCGCCGCAGCAGCGCGGCGCGTCCCGGGATCTGGTC
Source organism: Pseudomonadota bacterium (assembly GCA_025360865.1). Classification (GTDB taxonomy): domain Bacteria; phylum Pseudomonadota; class Gammaproteobacteria; order Steroidobacterales; family Steroidobacteraceae; genus 13-2-20CM-66-19. The sequence goes on from JANYBG010000213.1 coordinate 6,576, forward strand.
GAGCACGGCGCGTGTGTGCGCGTTTTGTCCCTTGAGGTAGGGAAGCCAGTCCCGGTCCTTAGAATTCTCCATCCACCGGTACGGGTCACTGATCGTTTCACCGAAATAGGTGTCCTTCACCACCGCGATCCGGGCCACCGGAGGGGCGGGGACGGCAGACGCGCCCAGCGCCACCCTACGCACCAGCACGCTCGCGCACACTCCACCCGCGCCCACGAATAGGTCCCGACGATTGATGCCGCTCATCGATAAGCCCCTCGACTGCCGTGACTGAGGAAGGAGTGATTATGGACCCGCGCGTTGCCTAACGCGCGGGTAGCGGCCCGGGCGAGCGCTCAGTGTTCGCCGGGCAGCCAGCCAACGGCCTGCTGCATCTGCCGCGCGAGCGGATCGACATCGCCCCCGGTGCGCTCGAGAACCGCGATCCCACCGCCGCCCTGAGCCGGCACGATGACGCCGTTCATGCCACCTTCGTGGAATACCCGGCGCGCCGTCACGGCCTCGTGACGCAGCAACAGCACCGTGGCCGGACCCTGCGAGGTCTGGAGCACCAGGTGCGGAACATAGTGCCCGTGGAAGAAGCAGCTCTGCGCGTAGACGACCTTGTCTGAAGCCAAGTTGAGTGTGACGCCGGCTCGGCCCAGCGCCTGCGCAAGCCCCGCCGCATCGACATGGCGTTCGCTGAGCCAGCTGTCTGGCTCTGCCTTGACGTGAGTCACCAGATCCCGCGCCAGCGTGTCACTGGGGCGCAGAACCCAGGCTCCCAGGACCAGCGCGGTGGCGAGCAGGATGCTCGCCGCCAGCGCCCACTGGCGCCACGCCGGAGCCGGCCGTATCCGGCGCACGGTCGCGCCTGAGGATGCGCCCAGCGGCGCCGCCCGCATGGCCCGGTGGATAGTGGCGTCGAGCGCCAGCATCTCCGCGCGGAACGCGTCGCACGCGTGACAGCTCCTGAGGTGGTCCCGCAGGTCCGCGGGCATGGCGTTCGGGTCCGCGCCAATCAGCAGACGTGCGTGTTCGCAGTTCACGCCGGGTTTCCCGCGTCCGCGACATCCCGCGCGGTGCTCATGCCGCAGATGACGCGAAGCTTATTGCGCGCGCGAAACAGCCGCGTCAGGACCGCGGTCGAGGAAAGCTCAAGTTCCCGCGCGATCTCCTCGGTGGTGAAACCGCCGACAACCTGCAGCACAAGGGGCTCTCGATATTCGATCGGTAGTTTCATGATCGCATGACGCAACGCAAACAGCTCACCATCGGGTTCCGCGAGCGCCGGACCCGCATGGGTCTCGACAATATCTTCCAGCGGCACAAGCTCCAGGCGCTTGCGCTCATAAAGCCGGGCATGCTCGCGGCGCACGATCGTCAGCAACCAGGGGCGAGCGGCGCTGTGGTCTTTCAGCGCCTCGCGTGATCGCCAGGCCCGCAGCAACGCCTCCTGCACTATGTCCTCCGCTATCGCCCGATCGCGCGACAGCCATTGGGCGAAGCGCAGCAGATCCGGGCGCATGGACTCGAACAGACGCGTGATCGGGTCACCCGGATTCGCTCCGGGCAGCCGACCGCTGATAGATAAGACCGGGGATTCGGGCGGGGAATTGCGCATGGTTTTTCGCTGCGGGGCATTATACCCATCAGCCATGACCGCTCCGGCAATATCGCGTCAGACCGCCGGGTCTTCTCGTCCAACTGTGACATCACCACGACAGGAGTGACCGTGAAACTGCTAATTCGATGGTTCATTGATTGGCCCCGCCGGGTAGCCGCGCCCATCGCCTGGCTGGCTCCCCTGTTCGCGCGGATCACCGCCGGCTGGGTGTTCCTGTGGAGCGGCTGGGGAAAGCTGCACAACCTTCCCCTCGTGACGGAGAACTTCGTGGGCTGGGGAGTCCCCGCCCCCCACCTACTCGCGCCCTTTGTCTCCGGTGTCGAGTTCCTCGGTGGGCTGTTCCTGCTACTCGGGCTATTGACGCGGATCTCCGCCGGCGCGCTCGGAATCACCATGATCGTCGCGATCAAGTCGGCCAAATGGGCCGACGTCGACTCACTCGAGACGCTGCTGGGCTTCGATGAATTCGAGTACTTGGCGCTGTTCCTGTGGCTCGCCATCGCCGGCGCGGGCGCCGTATCCGTCGACCATTTCATCGAGCGTTGGTACCACCGGACCCGGCCCGCGGCGCCGGGAACGCCGCCGCACTAACGCCCCCCGCCGCAACAAACCCGGGCGACTCACGGTCTCCTGTGTACCGGGCCTTACCCGGTCTCCATCAACGAGGAATGCATCAATGCGATTGAAAAACTCAGGCCTGGCCGCCGCGACCTCCGCCGCCATGCTGTTCAGTACCGCCATGGTTGGCACCGCCGTGGCCGGCACAGACGCGAACGTGCAATGCGCGGGTGTCAACTCCTGCAAGGGACAGTCGGCGTGCAAGACCGCCAACAACGCCTGCAAGGGCCAGAATTCCTGCAAGGGCATGGGATTCGTCGAGCTGAGCAAGGCTGACTGCGACGCGGCGAAGGCGAAGGCCGCTAAGTAGCGAGCTGGCGCGCCGGCCCGCGGCCGATGCGCCTGTCACCGATGCGAAGTCCGGCCCGGGGATTGCATCGGGTCTCCAGGTCTGAGCGCCGGCCGCCCGCGAAAGGCGGTCAGCCGGCGCTCAAACCGTCGAAGAAATCCACCATACCTGTCTCCAGCGAGTACTCCGCGCCGACGACCAGCAGGCCCTGCTTGCGGATCAGCTCCTCGAGCACCTCGGAGCCGTGGCGCAGGTGATCGGCTGACATGCGAATGTTGGCGCGCACCGCCTGGTGTTCGAGCAGGCCTTGATCCGCGGAGGGTGTATCTAGAAGGCCCTCGACCGCCGGCCGAATCCGGTCGACGATCGAGCTGAGGTTTCGCGATTGCTCGCGCCAGGGCCGCGCCAGCTGCTGCAGGGTCGCGTGGATGGCCCCACAGTTGGTGTGGCCGAGCACGACGACCAAGCGGGTGCCAAAGGCCTCGGCGGCGAACTCGACGCTGCCGACCTGCGAGGGCGCGACGATGTTTCCGGCCACCCGGATCACGAACAGGTCTCCCAGCCCCTGATCAAAGACGATCTCCGCTGGCACGCGCGCGTCCGAGCAGCCGAGGATGATCGCGAATGGGGCCTGCTCAAGTGCGAGTGCGCGCCGCCGCGCGGTGGTGTCGCCGCCATCGCGCGGCTGGTCGCTCGCGAAACGCCGGTTGCCTTCCCGCAGCGCCTCGAGCGCCGCGCGCGCGGAGATCATTGGCTTATTTTTCTGGTGGGCGTCACAGGCGGGAATATAACCGATTCAGCGCGTATGCCAGCGGCCAACCCTCACTTACGGCGGGTGCCGCGCATGGGCTGCGCCTCCAGCGGGTTCTCCGGCCAATGGTGCTTCGGGTAGCGGCCGCGCATGTCCTTACGCACCTCCGCGTACGAGCCCCGCCAGAAGCTCGCCAGGTCGCGGGTCACCTGTACCGGGCGTTGCGCCGGGGACAGCAGCTTGAAAGTGACCGGCACCCGGCCGCGGCCGAGCATTGGCGAGGCGGTCAGCCCAAACACCTCCTGCAGCCTCACGGACACCGCCGGTGCGCTCTCATCGAGGTAATCCACCCGGATGCGCGAGCCGGAGGGCATCGTCAGGTGCGTCGGGGCCCATTCATCGAGCTCGCGCCTTTGCTCCCAGCTAAGTAGCGCGCGCAGGGCTTCCACGACAGACAGCTTCGCAAGGTGCTCGCGCCGGGTAACCCCGTCCAGCCAGGGGGAGAGCCATACCTCCGGGGATTCGCCGAGCGTGGTGTCGCTCACATCCGGCCAGTGCTCGTTGGCCTCGCCGCCCAGCGCCGCGCGCACGAACTCAAGGCGCGCCTGCAGATCGCGCGCGTCACGATCCCAGTTGAGCGAGTCGATGCCCATCTCGCGCACCCCACGCAGCATCGCCACGCGCGCCGCTTCAGTCGGCACATCGGTCAGCGGCTTCTCCTCCAGCACCAACTCACCGAGCGTGACGGTGCGGCGGGCGAGCACTGCGCGCTCGCGCGCACTCCACTCGACCGCCTCGCGCCATCGCAGCTGCGCGGCGAAATGCGTGAACAGGTCCGTGCGCTCCAGTGGCGCCGCCAGGAGGATGCGCGCATCACGGTCGCGGTCGTCCAGATCGATCGCGACTATGAACTCCTGTCGGGCCAGTCCCTGCGGCTCACCGAAGTGCGCGCCACGGCCGTTGGCGAGGGTGTAGCGCCCTTCGGCCCCGGCCCGCCTGCGGCCGATGCGATCGGGGTAGGCGAACGCCAGCAACAAACCGGCCGAGCCGGAGCCCTCCGCCGCGGCGGTTGGCGCGCCGCGGGCCAATTGCTGTTCAAGAGAGCGCGCCGCCTGGCGCGCGCGCTGCAGCGTGCCACGCTCCAGCGCCGGCGGGGACCCCTCACCGCGAACGATCTCCACGCGCGTGCGCACGTCCACGTCACGGCTTCCGGCGCCTCGCAGGAGGTCGCGCTCGGACAAGAGCGCCGCGAGCTGCGCGGCCAGACGAAGCAACCCGAGCGGGCGCGCCCACAGCAGCATGTGCGCTAGGCGGGGGTGCACGCCAATGCCCGCCATCGCGCGTCCATGCGCGCTGATGCGTCCATCCGCTTCGAACGCCCCCAGCAGACCCAGCAGGTCACGTGCGCTTGCGAGCATCGCCTGCGGCGGCGGGTCGAGCCAGCGCAGTTGCGTCGCATCGCGAGCTCCCCAGCTGGCCAGTTCCAGCGCCAGCGGTGCCAGGTCGGCGTCCGTGATCTCGGGGTTGGCGAACGGCGCGAGGCTCGCCTGCGCGCCCTCGCTCCAGCCGCGGTAGCAGACACCTGGTTCGGTGCGCCCGGCGCGCCCGCGACGCTGATCGGCGGAAGCACGCGAGATCCGCCGCGTCTCAAGCCTGCTCATGCCAGTGACCGGGTCGAAGCAGGGCCTGCGCATGAGCCCGCTGTCGACCACGACGCGAACGCCCGGGATGGTGAGGCTGGTCTCCGCGATGTTGGTGGCGAGCACCACCTTTCGCTGGCCGGCCACCGGTGGCCGCAGGGCGGCGTCCTGCTGCTCACCCGAAAGGTCGCCGAACAGCGGCAATATCCGCGTACCCGGTGGTAGTGCGCCTGTGTTCAGTTGCGACTGAACGCGGCGGATCTCCGCGGCGCCGGGCAGGAACGCCAGGATGTCGCCACGCTCCTCGCTCAGCGCGAGATGGATCATCTGCGCCACGCGCCGTTCGGCGGTGTCTGAAACGCGGCCGGTCGGGGCGGGCAACGGCGGCGGTCCTGGACCGCAAAACCGCGTGACGACTTCAAAGACGCGCCCCGGCGCGCTCACGACGGGAGCATCGCCCAAAAGGCGCGCGACCGCCTCGCCGTCGAGCGTCGCCGACATGACCAGCACACGCAGCGCGGGGTTCAGCTGCGCCCGCGCATCGAGTGTGAGGGCGAGTCCCAGGTCCGCCTGCAGGCTGCGTTCGTGGAACTCGTCGAAGATCACCGCGGCGACATCCTCCAGCCCGGGATCCGCCTGCAGCATCCGCGTGAGTATCCCCTCGGTGATCACCTCGATGCGTGTCTCCCGCGTGACGCGCGTATCCATGCGCATGCGGTAGCCAACCCTCCGCCCCACCGCCTCTCCGAGTGTCTCGGCCATCCTGAGCGCGACCGCCCGCGCCGCCAGCCGGCGCGGCTCGAGCATGAGCAGCCGCTTGCCCGCCACCCATTCCTCGCCGAGCAATGCGAGCGGTACGACGGTGCTCTTGCCAGCTCCCGGGGGCGCCTGCAGCACCGCGGCGCCGCTGGCACGCAGGGCTGCCCGCAGCGCCCCGAGCGCCTCGTCAATCGGGAGTCCGGACTTCACCAGATGTGCACGCGCTCATCGGGCGGCAGGTAGAGCTTGTCGCTCGGGGTGACACTAAAGGCGTCATACCACGCATCGACATTCCGCACGACGCCGTTCACCCTGAACTGGGCAGGGCTGTGCGGGTCGCTCAGAACCTGTGAGCGGATGGCTTCGTCGCGAACCAGCGTGCGCCAGACCTGGGCGAATGACAGGAAGAACCTCTGTTCGGCGGTAACGCCATCCAGCGGCGGCGCCGGGGCGCCGTGCAGCGAGCGATGGTAAGCCTCGTACGCGACCGCTACCCCTCCAAGGTCGCCGATGTTCTCCCCGAGCGTGAGACGACCGTTGACCTTGAGCCCCGGCAGCACGATGAATTCATCATATTGCCCGGCGAGCGCATCGGTACGCTTGCCGAAGGCCGCGGTATCAGCAGGCGCCCACCAGGTGCGCAACACGCCCCGCGCGTCGGACTTGGACCCTTGGTCGTCGAAGCCGTGGCCCATCTC
>JANYBG010000216.1 GCA_025360865.1 Pseudomonadota bacterium
CTGGCGGATGGGATCGTCATCACGCCCTCCCACAATCCGCCCGAGGACGGCGGCTTCAAGTACAACCCGGCTAATGGGGGACCCGCGGATACCGAGATCACCAGGGCAGTCGAGACCCGCGCCAACGAACTCCTCGCCGCGGGCCTCCAGGGCGTGAAGCGGATCCCGCTCGCCCGGGCCCTGGCCGCGGCGACCACCCATCGCCATGACTTCCTGGGTAACTACGTCGCGGACCTCGAGTCGGTGCTCGATTTCGGGGTCATTCGTGGCGCGGGACTGCGCATGGGCGTGGACCCGCTCGGTGGCGCGGGCGTGCACTACTGGCCGCGCATCGCCGAGCGCTACCAGCTCAACCTCACCATCACGAATGACGCGGTGGACCCGACGTTCCGCTTCATGACGCGGGACTGGGACGGCCGCATCCGCATGGACCCGTCCTCCCCGGATGCGATGCGGTCGCTCATCGCCCTCAAGGACAAGTTCGACATCACCTTCGCCTGCGATACCGACCACGACCGTCACGGCATCGCGACGCACGCCGGACTCATGCCCCCGAACCACTACCTCAGCGTCGTTGTGCACTACCTGCTGCAGAATCGACCCGCCTGGAACCCGCGGGCCGCCGTCGGCAAGACCGTCGTCACGACACAGATGCTCGACCGCGTGGCCGCCAGGCTCGGCCACGGTGTCTATGAGGTGCCGGTGGGGTTCAAGTGGTTCGTGGCGGGCCTGTTGGATGGCTCGCTGTGCTTTGGCGGGGAGGAAAGCGCGGGGGCTTCCTTCCCGCGCCGGGATGGCCGGGTGTGGACCACGGACAAGGACGGCATTGTTCCGGCGCTGCTGTCGGCTGAGATCACCGCGCGCCTGGGACGGGATCCCGGGGTCATCTATCAGCAGCTGTGCGCGGAACTGGGCGAGCCGTTGGCGGATCGCATCGAGGCCCCGGTGAACGCGGCGCAGAAGAAAAAGCTCGCGGCGCTCTCGGCGCGGGAGGTGACTTCCACGCGGCTTGCTGGCGAGAAGATCGTCACGATACTGACCGAGGCCCCGGGCAACGGCGCCGCCATCGGGGGACTCAAGGTCATCGGCGAGAACGGCTGGTTCGCCGCGCGTCCCTCGGGGACCGAGGACATCTACAAGATCTACGCGGAGACGTTTCGCGGCGAGGAGCAGCTGCGACGCACGCTCGCGGAGGCGCAGGACATCGTCAACCAGGCGATCGCCTAGCGTGAACGGGCAGGGGCGACTGGCCGGTCCGCCCGCGGCGCCTGAGACCGGCTTCTCAACATAGCAGTTGCGGCGCGGGTGGGTTTACGTCCACCCTCGTGACTGGCCCCGCCGACCAACCACCGTTTATGAATGCTCTCGGATGACGACGTTGCGATTCCTGTGTGCCCTGACCCTGCTCGCTTCCGCCACGTGCGCGCACGCGGCCGAGCCTCCCGCCACCGGCCTCGCCGACTCCGCGGCGTTGCGCGCCACGGTCTACGGTCCGTCCCCGCTGGACATCGCGCCGCTGCCGGCGAAAGTTCCACTCAAGGAAATCAACATCGCCCTGCCGTGGGCGCGGCCGCTGCCGGGTGTGCTGTGGTTCGACCGGCGGCTGCGGGTGTGGCTCTCCCTCCAGGACAAGCCCGCTCCGCTGGTCATCGTCATCGCCGGCACCGGCAGTGATGGCAACTCCACGTCCCAGTCGCGACTGCGCGCCATCCTCTACGGGGCCGGTTACCACGTGCTGACCATGCCCTCACCGAGCTTCCCGCGCTTCATCGCCGCGGCCTCCAGCACGGGGGTGGCGGGGGATCTGATGCAGGACGGACGCGACCTCTACGCCGCCGCCCAGGCGATCCTCGCGCACCTGCCCCGCCACGCGCTCGTCACCGACGTGCACATCATGGGCTATTCCCTGGGCGGGGCGAACGCTGCGATCGTGAAGTCGCTCGATGCCACTGAACACCACCTGAACATACATCGCGCGGTGATGATCAACCCGCCGGTGAGCCTGTTCTCCTCCATGGACCGACTCGACCGCTTATTCGCCCAGAATATCGGACCCGGTGAGGAGGGCATCGAGCAGCTCTACCGGCGCCTCTACACGCGCCTGGCGAACTACTACCGAGCCAGCGAGCAGATGCACGTGGAGACGACTGACATGTTCGCGGCCATCGCCGCGGTGCTGCGGACGGATGCGGATTTCTCCGCCGCGGTCGCGCTCACCTTCCGGCTGGACCTCATGAACATGTTTTATGAGGGCGATCTCTACGCGGGCACCGGGGTGATCCTCGACCCCAGGCACCCGCCGACCGCCAGCGACTCAACGGACCAGATCGGCCAGGAGCTGCGCACCCGCTCCTTCGCCGAGTACGTCGACAAGGTGTTCGTGCCGTACTACCTCGCGCATCGTCCCGGGGCGACTCGCGATTCCCTCATCGCCGAGAACCGGCTGGGAATCATCGAGCCGGTCCTACGCGGCGATGCGGACTACTACGCGCTGACCAACGCGGATGACCTCATCCTGGATGCCGACGAGCTCGCCTGGCTGCGCGCCACCTTAGGGGACCGCATCAAGGTCTACGCCCATGGGGGGCACCTCGGCAACCTGGGTGAGCGCGATCAGGCGGCCGACATGCTCAGCATGCTCGCCGGTAGCTGGCACGGTGCGCCGCGGTGAGCTTCGCGCGCGCACGCGCGCTGGCCGCGGTGGTGATCGCGTTGCCGCTGGCCGGAGGATGCGCTTCGGGTGACTTCGCCGTGCGCACCGATCCTTCCCAGACCCCCGCGGCCGACAACGCCGCGGCGATCGAGCGCATGCGGCAGTCGCAGGCGCTGCGCGCGGGGACTCCGGCCGCGACCGCCGACCCGTCGCCGCTCGGGCCGCCGGTCACCGCGGCCGACGTGCCGTCCATGCGAACCTACGACCCATGGGAGCGGATGAACCGGTTCACTTACCGGTTCAATGCCCGCTTCGATGAGGCGATCTTCCTGCCGGTGGCCAACGGTTACGGGCGCCTGCCGACACCGGTGCGCTCGGGCGTGCACAACGTCCTCTCCAACCTCACCGAGGTGCTGAGCACGGTCAACTACGTCGCGCAGCTGCGCCCCGCCCAGGGGCTGCGCAGCCTCGAGCGGTTCGTGATCAACAGCACCATTGGCATCGGCGGCCTGTTCGACGTCGCGACCCGGTTCAAGATCCCGCAGGCCCGCACCGGCTTCGGCCCGACGCTGGCGCGCTGGGGCGTACACCCCGGGCCTTATCTCGTGCTGCCGCTGCTCGGGCCGTACACGCTGCGCGATGGCCTGGGGTTCGTCGCCGACTTCGGCACCGCCTACGGCATCAACTTCCCGCCCGTGTACCGGGGTACGATCAGCTGGTTCTTGACGCCCGTCGCGATGGTCGATGTGCGCTCGAATACCGACTTCCGCTACTACGGCACGGCCTCGGTGTTCGAGTACGACGACGTGCGCTTCCTCTACGTCCGCAAGACCCTCATCGAGGACGACGCGATCCGGCTGTGGCACCGCAGTCCGCCCAGGGACTCGAAGGCGGAAGCGGGTAAGTGAGCTTCCTTGGGCTTTGCGCCGCGAGCGTTGTCATGCTCGCCCTGGCGGCATGGGCATCCGCGGCGCTTTGGTTCCAGGGCCCGGGTGGCGCCCTGGCGCGCGGGCTCCTCATTGGCCTGTGGTCGATATTCAGCCTGGTCACGATCGCGGGCCTCTGGTCCGGCCACGCCCGATCCGCGCTGCTGGGGTTCGCGCTCGCGTTTGGCGCGCTCCAGCTGTGGTGGCACACGCTTAAGCCCTCCAACGCGCGCGCCTGGGCGGATGAACTCGCGCACGCGGCCCATGGGGAGCTCGCGGGTGACGCGGTGACGCTGCACAACGTGCGCAATTTCCAGTGGCGCAGCCCCACCGATTACACCGCGCGCTGGGAAACGCGCCGCTACGACCTGCGTCAGCTGCGATCTCTTGACATGGTCACCTCCTACTGGGGCAGCCGCGCCATCGCGCACCTGCTGTTCTCGTTCGGCTTCGGCGACGGCGAGCACATCGTGTTCTCGGTCGAGATCCGGCGCGAGCGCGCCGAGAAATTCAACGAGCTGGGCGGGTTCTTCAAGCAATTCGAGCTGAGCGTGATCGCCGCCGATGAACGCGATGTCATCGCGTTGCGCACCAACGTGCGGGGTGAGGATGACTACCTGTACCGCCTGCGCCTGCGTCCCGCTGACATCCGCTCGTTGTTCCTGGCGTATGTCGAGCAGACGAACGAGCTGGTGCGAACGCCGCGCTTCTACAACACCGTGACGGTGAACTGCACGACGCTCGTCTACCGGATGCTCCGGCACATTGTCGGCGCACTGCCACTGAGCTACCGCGTGCTCCTTTCAGGCTACCTGCCCGCCTACGTCTACGCGCTCGGCGGCCTGGACGGGCGTTACACGCTCGCGGAATTACGCGCGCTGGGCAGGATCACCGAACGGGCGAGGCGATCCGGCGATGGCGCGAGCTTCTCGGCCGACATCCGCGCCGGCATCCCGGAACTGGAAGGCTAACGCTCGAACACGAGCAGGATGGAGGGGGCCGGGCGAGCGGCTTCCCGGCGGCATCCTTCAGCGTTGCCCGAGCGAAGGCCGCGCGACGGGCGAAACTCAAGAGCCGTCCCTCGCAACGCACCATCCGGTGGCCGCGGTGATGGGGCGGTGATAGGCCACCGTCAGATCCGGCCGTCGCCCCATACCCTTCGCGCACGGCCTCAAGCATGCGACGAAGCCAACTGGGGCGCCTGCGCATGCGCTATCCTTCGACCTGTACTGGGACGGGTGACCCGGTGCGACCCACGACCGACAAACACACGCCCGGGAGTCGCGGATGAGCAGCTTGCGGGAAGTGCAGGTCAAGACCATCACCGGTGAGACCACCGCGCTGTCCGCCTATGCGGGCAAGGCGTTGCTGATCGTCAATGTCGCGAGCAAGTGCGGATTCACCCCGCAGTACACAGGTCTCGAGGCGCTGTTCCGCAAGTACAAGGACCGTGGCTTCGAGGTGCTGGGATTCCCGTGCGACCAGTTCGGTCACCAGGAGCCGGGCAACGAGGCGCAGATCAGCGACTTCTGCTCGAGCACCTACGATGTGACCTTCCCGATGTTCGCGAAGATCGAGGTCAATGGGCCCAATACCCATCCGCTGTACCAGAATCTCAAGAAGGCCGCGCCCGGGATCTTCGGCACCGAGAAGATCAAGTGGAACTTCACGAAGTTCCTGGTGGACCCGAAGGGGAATGTCGTGGCGCGATATGCCCCCACCGGCAAGCCCGCGGGCCTCGCGGGCGATATCGAGGCGGTGCTGCCGGCCTGAGACCCACGCAGGTGCGCTGCCCGACAAACACCGCGCCGCCGTGACGCCGCGGGTTCAACGACTGCCGCTGTGGGCGCTGCTCGGGGCCGCCGTCCTTCCCGCGGCGAGCGCGGCGACCGCGGCGGACCTGGCGCGTCTTGAGAACACCTACGCTGACTTCAATGATGCGCTGGGCGCGGTCTCGCTGATCGATTCGGATCCGGCGCGTTACCAGGCTCAGGGCTACGATGGCAGGAGCCGGGCCCAGTGGCTGGAACTGTACGCCGGGGACCGCTCGCAGCTGGTGGAAGAGCTACCTGCCGTTACCACCAGCGGACTTTCCGCGCAGGATGTCCGCGCCACGCAGCTCATGCGTTCGGCGGTCGCGGATTCCGCGCTGACACCTCAGTCGCTCGCACCCGTCGGTCACTGTGTCGACTCACGCGGTCGGGAGTTGCCGCTGCCGGATCTGCAGGCGGCCCTGTACGCCTGCTTCGCGGAACTGGCGAACGATCTTAAGTTCGAGAACCGATCTGTCACGCGCGTGGCCGCGTTCGAGATGCTCACGCACGTGCCGGAAGGAGCGCGGCGCAAGGCGCTGTTCATGGCCTTCCTGCCCCTGTGGCAGGCGCTCAACGCGGATGGCGCGCCGGGCAGCCCGTACCGCCGGATGATCCGGATGGCGGCCGCGGCGTCGAAGACCAGGGAATCGCCGATCGATGCCGCGGCGCGCACCGTCGGCATCTCCCCCGCGGAGGCCGAGCGCTGGCTGGAACGCATCCTCGACACCTGGCGCCAGGTGAGCGGTGATGCGGAGCTTGAGCCCTGGGACTATCGGTTCCAGGGGGGCGTCGCGGACCGGGCACTGGGCGATGCCGCGCCGCGCGCGCGATTGCAGGCGCTAAACCAGCGGTACTACCAGGACCTCGGGCTGGATCTGGCCGCGAGCGGGGTGATCTACGACCTGGATCCTCGCGAGGGCAAGGCGCCGCTGGCGTACACCGACTTCGTGCGCCGTGGCCGGATGGAGGAGGGCGCGTGGCGGCCCACCCGCGTGCGCGTCCTGGCGAGCTATGAGCGCGGTGGCCTCGGACCCCTGAATGAACTGGTGCACGAGAACGGACACGCCGCGCACATGCTCGCGCTGCGCACACGTCCGGCCTTCATGGACCTGGGCGAGGCCATCTTCTACGAAGCCTTCGCGGACGTGCCGGCGTGGAACGTATACGAGCCCGCCTGGCAGCGGCGCTACCTGGGACGAAGCGCGCCCATGAGCGCCTCCCTCCGAGGGCTGTTCTCCGGCGTGATGCTCGATGTGGCGTGGGCGCTGTTCGACCTGCGCATGCTGCGCCAGCCGGATGCCGATCCGAACCTCGTATGGACCGACATCACCCACCGGTACCTGCACGTGAAGCCGCATCCAGAGCTGGCGTGGTGGGCCGTGCGCGTGCAGCTCGTCGCGAAGCCCGGCTACATGCTCAACTATGGGCTGGGCGCGGTCATCACCGCGGATATCCGCGAGCGCATCGCCCAGGGACTCGGGTCGTTCGAGGCGGGCAACCCGCGCTGGTACGCCTGGATATCGCGGCGGCTGCTCAGCACCGGCGAGACGCACGAAACCGCGGGGTTGCTGCGCGAGTTCCTCGGCCGGCCGGTCTCACCGGATGCGCTGCTGGCGGCGCTGGGTCGTGTCGCCGTGAGACGCTCCGTCCCCGCGCGCCTCCACCGCTCGAGCATGGAACCAGGTCGCGGCGGACCGTTAGTTCGGTGATCTTCGGAAATCGCGCGACGGCCGCGGCGATGTCAGCCTGCCTCTCGGCGGTCTGCCCCTTGCGCAGGCGCGCGAGACCCGGCCCGTAGCGCGACCAGGCGTTCTTGGGAGTGCTGGCAAGCGAGGCGTAGTCGGCGATGGCCTTGTCGTAGTCGGCCAGGCGCAGGTACACGTATCCGCGGCTGTCAAGATAAGCTGCGGTGTTGCGCGCATCCGTCCGGTTGATCTTGGCGTGCACGGTGGGCGAGGTGCGGGACATCGTGACCGGCGGCTCCGCCAGACGCCCGATGTTCACGGGGCGGCCTTCAGCACCTGCGAACAGGAAGGGAGTCCGAGGCACAGCCCCCAACCGCGGCCGGCGGACCCCGCGGCACCGCCTGACGGCCAACCGCGGTGGCGAGCCTGTACGCGGTCGGGGACGGCGGAACCTGACATCCGTGCTGCTCCGGGCACAACCTGAGCTGAAACCATACCATTGGATCCGGCCGCCGAGATCAGGGGAAATTCTGGAAGCGCTACCGTTCCGTTCGACAGGGCGCCTCACCGAGCGGATCGCCAACGCCAAGCGCGATGGACCCGAGCAACAGCCTCGGCCGGTAGCCGTCCCCGCGCCTCCGCGGTCGTGAACGCGCCCCCCTCCGCGTAACCGGCACCCTTCTTTATAGGGAAGGCGGCTCACGCCCTCGGGGAGCTGGAAGCTGAGGCAGGTATAGCCCGTCCGTGGGTATCGGACGGTCATTCGGGCGCGTCTTTTGGCTCAGCCCCAAGCTTCGCCGGCCGGCGGGAACGTAGCACCCGAGTTCGCCTTCTGCATCCGCGGTTGACGCCTGCCCGTATGCCCCTTTGTTAACAACCACACCGGGGAAAAGCCCATGACTCCAATACGACTCGCCGTGCTGTCGCTGCTAGGCGCGGCCACGCTTCCGCTTGCGACCATGGCGTCCAGCCATCGCGAAGCTCCCTTCATCACATCACGCCCCAAGGTCGATGGCACCGACCTCTATATGTTCAACAGCTATGAAACCGGGCGCGCCGGCTACACGACGCTGATCGCGAACTACCAGCCCTTCGAGAATCCCCAGGGCGGCCCGAATTACTACACGATGGATTCAAAGGCGTTGTACGAGATCCACATCGACAATACCGGCAGCGGCAAGGAAGCGCTGACCTTCCAGTTTCGCTTCAAGACCACCGACAGCGGACTCACCGTCACCGCCGGCGGGAAGACGATTCCCGTGCCCCTGAGCAATATCGGCGCCATTAGCGCCGGCTCGGCGGCGCAGAATATCGCCGAGACCTACACGGTGACCCTCGTGACGGGCGATCGCCGCACGGGCACGACCGCCCAGGTGGTCGACGCCGGCAGCGGCAGCGCCACCTTCACCAAGCCATTCGACAACGTCGGCGCGAAATCGATCCCCGACTACGCCACCTACGCCAACGGCTTCATCCACAACATCACGATTCCCAATTGCGCCAAGCCCGGTCGCGTGTTCGTCGGCCAGCGCCAGGATTCCTTCGTCGTGAACCTGGGCGAGACTTTCGACCTCGTGAACATCAAGTACCCAGTGGAGGAGCTCGGGCCAACCGGGCAGAACGCCCGCGACCTCGCCCCGAATTCGCTCGCCGGTTACAACGTCACCTCCATCGCACTCGAGGTTCCCACCTCATGCCTGACCGCGGGCACTGAACCGGTGATCGGGGCCTGGACCACGGCGAGCGTGCGCCAGTCCGCGGTGCTCAACCCGGTTCCGCAGAGCGACAAGAGCGTGGCAAGCGTGGTCGCCTCGGCAAGCCCGACGGCGGCCTCGATCGAGGGCGGCGCCTGGTCGCAGGTATCGCGCCTGGGCATGCCGCTCGTCAACGAGCTCATCGTAGGCTTGCCGGACAAGGATCGCTGGAACGCCTCCGCTCCGAAGAACGACGGGCAGTTCATCGACTACGTCACCAACCCCTCTCTGCCGGTTCTCTTGCAGGCGCTGTTCGGACCCGCAGGCGTCGTGGCGCCGAACGTGTACCCGCGCAAAGACCTCGTCGCCGCGTTCCTGACCGGAGTCAAGGGGCTGAACCAGCCGCTGAACGTGACACCCGCCGAGGAGCTACGACTCAACACGAGTATCGCGGCGGTGCCGATGGCCGCGCAGAAGGACCTTGGCGTGCTCGCCGGGGACACCGCCGGGTTTCCGAACGGTCGCCGGCCGATTGACGATGTCGTGGACATCGAGTTGCGGGTCGCCATGGGCGTGCTGCTCTCGCCGTTCGATGGTAGCTCGACTGACCCGGATCCGGCCTCGGACGCCTCGCGTCAGTTGCACTACACCGACGGCGCGGAACCGCACCCCGCCAACTACCTGCCCGCGTTTCCCTACCTGAACACGGCGCTCGCCGGTTCTCCCACCGGCCCGAACGATTAAGGGGATGACTATGAGAACCAAGCTGGTGGTCCTGTCGGTCATGGGGGCGGCCGCCGCCCTCGTGACCGCCTGCGGCCACGACGACAACTCGGCCATGACGACGCCACCGCCACCGCCGTCGACGACGTTTTTGTCGCTGGACACCGCGGCGGTGCTCGCGATGGCTAGAGTGACCTCGGAGACCGCGGATCCGATCCCGGTGGACGATGGAATGGTAATCCTCACTGACACGAGTGAGACCACCAATCCCATCAGCGTCGATTCGATGTGATGAGCGCTGACGCGCGAAGCTCAGCGGGCCGTCCCCGGGGTATCCGGGGACGGCTGTTGCGCGCGGGCTTACTGGTGCTGTCGGCCCTCAGCGCGGCCCACGCCGCGCCCTACGTGCCTTCGAGCGATTCACAGGTCCTGGCGGAACTGCCCGCCGGTGCGCGCCACGGCACCGACGCGACGCGCGACCTCGCCCGCTCCCGTCTGGACATCGCGCTGCCGATGGCGCAGTTCTATATTTCACGCGCGCGCGCCACCGGCGACCTGCGCTTCCTGGGTTACGCCGAGGCTATTCTCACGCCCTGGCTTGAGCGCACGCCCGTTTCAGTCCCCGTGCTCGTGCTGCACGCGACCGTCCTGCAGAGCCGGCATGCCTTCACGCCCGCGCTCGGGGAACTGGATCGCGCGCTCAAGATCAATCCGCAGAACGCCCAGGCGTGGCTGACCCGTGCCACCGTGCTGCGGGTGCTGGGCCGGTATGACGAGGCGACCGACTCGTGCGGGCACCTGACGCCGGCCGCGGACCCGGCCATCACGAGTCTGTGTCTACAGGGTATCCGCGGTCTCACGGGGCACCTGCGCGATGCGTATGGCGCCATCGAGGCGCTGCCCCAGCAGGCGCTGCCACCGGAGGTCCGCGCGTGGCGCTACTCGGAACTGGGCGAGATGGCCGGGCGACTGGGGGACGATGCGGCCGCCGAGCATTGGTTGCGCGAGGGGCTCCAGGGGGCGCCGGATGATTTCTACCTGCGCGCCGCTTGCGCGGATGTGCTGCTGCGGCAGGGTCGCCCGGCGGACACCCTCGAACTGCTTAAGGGTTACGAGTCGATGGAGCCGATGCTGCTGCGGATCGCGATCGCGCATCGGCTGCGGGGCGATGGCTCAGGTGCGCAGGCGCGGGCCTTGCTGGCCAGTGCCTTCGAGGTGGAGGAGAAGCGCGGCGACGCGGTGCACCGGCGCGAGCAGGCTCGGTACTACCTGGATGTCGACCCCCATCCGGCGGCCGCCCTGGTCGCGGCACAGGAGAACTGGCAGGTACAGCGCGAGCCGGAGGATATCCTGATCCTGTTGCGCGCCGCGCAGGCGTCCCATGACCCCCAGGCGGCCCTGCCGGCGCGCCAGTTCCTGCGGGAGCGCAAGACCGAGGACGCGAGGCTGCTACTCGCGGCATCCGGTTCATGAGGGGCTGGGGCCTGTCGGCTTTGCTGCTGCTTTCCGCGACGGCCCAGGCGCACGTCTCCAGCAACGGCTTTCTAGTCGCCCGCGTGGAGGGCCGGGAAGTCAGTGGATCCCTGGAGCTTGCGGTGCGCGATGTGGAACTCGCCATCGGCGTCGATGCGAACCGCGACGGTAAGGTCACCTGGGGTGAGTTGCGCGCCGCCGAGCGGCGCCTGGATGAGTATCTCGTCCAGCATGTGGGCCTGAGCGCGCGGGGACGCGCGTGCCCGATGACGCTGAAACCGCTCCAGGTGAGCGAGCGGGTGGACGGTACTTACGTGTGGCTGCCTTTTTCAGCCGCATGCCCAGTGGAGGTGGAGCAGCTGGATCTGCGATACGCGGTACTGGAGGACATCGATCCTTCGCACCGGGGCTTGCTGAGCCTAACAGCGGGCACGATCACGCAGACCGCGGTCCTCGGCGGCAAATCCACCGCGTCGTCATTACAGGTCCATTCACCCGCGCGGTGGCGCGCGTTCCAGGAATACCTCAGCGCCGGTATATGGCATATCTGGAGCGGCATCGACCACCTGCTTTTCCTGGTCTCGCTGCTGTTGCCGGCCGTGCTCCTGCGTCGCAAGGGCCACTGGGAGCCGGTGCCACAGGCGCGACCGGCGCTGATCAGCATCCTCAAGGTGGTGACGGCATTCACGCTCGCGCACTCGATCACGCTGACACTTGCCGCGCTGGATCTGGTGCGGCTGCCCACCCGCCTGACCGAGTCGGTGATCGCGGCCTCGATCATCGTCGCGGCGCTGAACAATATCTTCCCGGTGGTCACCGAGGGCCGGGCGCGGATCGCCTTCGCCTTCGGGTTGCTGCACGGCTTCGGGTTCGCCTCCGTGCTGGCTGAGATGGGTCTGCCGCATGGCGCGCGCCTGGTCTCGTTGCTGGCCTTCAACCTCGGCATCGAGACAGGTCAACTGGCGGTCGTGTTCGCGATCATGCCCCTGGTCTACGCCGCGCGCGCGAGCGTGTTTTATCGCCGCGCATTCCTGCCCTGGGGCTCGGCCGCCATCGCCTCACTCGCCCTGGTTTGGCTGGTACAGCGGGCGTTCCTGCCAACCGGCTAGCTCGTCGGTGCCGGCATGGCGGTCGCCGCCGAAGCGCCTGCGCCGGCTGCCTTTCCCCATCGGCCCGCCTATCATCGCGGGAGCCGGAGCCACGGCGTCGGAGTGGGCCGAAGGTGCAGGTGAGGGACAAGATCGACGTCGGGACCGGGGCGGCCCAGGGCATCGGCCGGGCGCTCGCCGAGCGGTCGCCGCTGAGGTCGCCCGCGGGATCCGGGGTTCCTCCTACCTCTGCGACGTATCCGTGGAAGCGGACCTGTCGCGGGTGATCGAGGCGACCGAGGCGCGTCATGGGCCCATAGACTTGTTCTGCTCCAACGCGGGGCTGGCGGACCCGGAGCCGGCCAATCTCGCCTCCGCGCCCGATGCGATCTGGATGCGCGCCTGGGGAGTCAATGTCATGGCCCACGTGTACGCGGCCCGGATACTGGTGCCGCGTTTCGTTCGCCGGGGTGGCGGCTATTTCTGAATACGGTTTCAGCCGCGGGGCTTCTAAGCCAGATCGGCAGTTCAATCTACTCCACCACTAAGCATGCGGCCGTTGGCTTCGCCGAGAGCCTGGCGATCACCCACGGAGACCAAGGAATCAAGGTCTCGATCCTGTGCCCCCAGGGCGTCGAGACTCCGATGCTCCACAACGCGGGCCTGGGCGCGGAGCGGGTGGACGGCATCATCTCGACCGACGAGCTCGCGACCGCGGCCCTCGCGGGCCTGGCGGCCGAGAAGTTTCTCATCCTGCCTCATCCCCGAGTCGCATCCTACATGACCCGCAAAGTCGCGGACTACGATCGCTGGCTTGGGGGCATGCGGCGCATGCGGCGCGAGCTGTCGAACCTCAAGTCCTAGGAACGCCTCAGAAGCGCCACTGCGCGGCGAGCCACAAAGCCTCGGAGTCCTTGGCGTTCTCCACCCTGACACGGTCGTACTCGGCATTGACGTTCAGGTGCCGCAGGAACGTGATGCCCACGCCGCCACCGTAGATGAAGTTGCTGGCCGAGTGGCTCGACTGGAGGACCTGTTGGCCGGGCTGATCCAGATAGAGCTTGAGGTTGTTGTCTGAGTACAGCCAGCCCGCCTTGCCGAACACCTCGAAGGGACCTAAGGGCAGCGTCGCGACCGCGAAGGGCGCGAAGCCGCTCACCCGCAGCTTGTAGTTCCCGTTGGATCCTGTGCCCGAGAACGAGCTGCCCGGTTTGCCAAAATCGAAGTAGTCCGCCTCAAGGGCGAAGAAGGGCGTGAAGCGATAGCCGGCGTTGATCTTGAACGCGTTGTCATTCGAGTGCGTGATGGCGCTGACGCCGGACTCCAGAGTTCCGAAGCTGTCGATCTTCAGGTTGAATCGTCCCCAGCCCGCCCCGAGGTAGGGGCCGCTGACCGGACCGGATAACTCACTGTCCGCCGCCCAGGCGCCCGACCCCCCGAATCCAGCAAGAGCGACAGCCGCGACAGCGGCGAGGTGTGGGATGCGCATGTTGAGTGGACCTCCATGTCCGATGCATTCCGTCGGGGGGCATGCTCGCCGCGCCGCAGGGCACCCGGAATAGTCCAATCCCGGCTCACGGCGTAGGACGTGGCTGGCCTAAGACTGGGAGTAACAATTGGATACGCTTCGCCACAGGCGGTGACTGAGTGAGGCGCCCGGGGGCACGATCCAGAGTGAAGACTGTCGTCGACTCGCCACATCCCACCGGCGCGGCCTTCCGGAGGCCTTACCTGACGCGCGCCCACGCCGCGAAGATCGCAGCCGCGAACGCAGGTGCCGCCTGCCGCGGCCTCAGGCAAGCTGCGCCTCATGAACTGGGAGTTATTTTCCGGCTTCCTGCTGATCACGATGGTCCTGCTCCTGACGCCGGGGCCGATCGTGATGCTGGTCATTTCAACAGGGGCGACACGGGGTATCCGTGCCGCTCTCGTCACGGTCGCGGGGACTTCGACCGGAAATGCCCTCCTACTCGCGGCGATCGCCCTCGGCCTGGACTGGGTTCTCAAGCACGCGGCGCACCTGTTCGAGGTGCTGCGCTGGGTGGGCGCGGTGTATCTCATCTGGCTGGGCATCCAGGCGTGGCGCGGAGCGGGGCGGGTGCCGGAGGTCGCCGATGCCCACCGCGTGCACTTCTGGCGCGGGTTCGCGGTGGCCCTTTCGAACCCGAAGACGATCGCGTTCTTCACCGCCTTCCTGCCCCAGTTCGTCGATCCCGCTCGACCCTCGGCCTACCAGATCACGCTCATGTGCGGGGTCACCGCGGTGCTGGCCGCGCTGAGTGACGCCTGCTGGGCGGTCGCCGCGGGCCTCGGGCGCAACTGGTTCGCCAGGCCCGGACGTACCCGGCTGCTCGGCCGGGCCTCCGGGACCGTGCTGCTGGGCGCGGGCCTTTGGCTCTCCCTGGCGCGCCGGCCGCCCTAGTCGCCAACCGCTATAGGCCGAGTCCGTCCAGGATCGGCTTTTCGTAAATTTCGTCCTCCGCCGGATAGCGCAGGCCCTTCACTCCGGACTGCTTCGCCAGCGCCCCGAGGATGCTTTCACCGGCGGGCAAGGTCATCGGTCGCATCGCATACAGCGGATCCTCGTACGCCTGCGCGGGGGAGATGATGGTCCAGCCCCGCGCGCGGAACATGGCGATGATGTCGGGCAGGAACTCCGCGTTGATCCCGCGGGCATGCAGCAGGAGCACGTGCCGCGCGCCGCGTCCAAGCTGCCACGACAGCGCGTCGTAGTAATTCGCGCGATTCCACAGATGATCCAGGTAGGCCGCGCGGAAGGGGGCGGGATCGGCGCCCGGATGCGCGGCGCGCCAGCTCGCATAGCGCTGGTCGTAGTACCAGTCGCTGGCATCGATGCTGACGGCGCCGCTGCCGAACTGGTGGCGCTCGAGCCAGCCGCGCATGCCATCCCTCTTGGCCGCGGTATCCCCTTCCTTCAAGTAGGGGAACCGAAATCGCGGCGTCCAGCCGGGAACCTCCCGCAGCAACGCCGTGTCGCGTTCAACATCGGCGATGAAGCGCGCCAGGCTGGTGTCGCGGGAGTTGAAATCGAGGTGACTGTAGGTGTGGTTGGCGACCTCGTGACCGGCCCTTCCCCAGTCCCTCACCAGCGTCATTCCCGCCGGGCTGTCAACCTGGACGCCCGCCGCGAACAGCGTCGCGTGGATGCCAGCGGCGGCGAGCGCGTCCAGGATCGCCGCGTTCCACGCCGCGGCCCGCGGCGTATCGCGGGGATCGAGTCCGTCGTCAAAGGTCAGCGCCACGCTCTGGGCCAACACCAACGTGGGGAGGATCGCGCACAGCACTCCCAGGCGCGCGGGCGCGCGGGAACGCCTGACATGTTGGTTCCGGCGGCGCAGGGCGGTCTTCAGTCGGGCGAATCGTTCCAAGCGTGTCAGAGCCTTGCAGGTGGCCGGAGGTGCGCGCAGAGTGACCGTTCGCGGTCAGGGCGGCACTCGGCGCCCGTCATCATACGTGCGCGGATTCGGGGGCATCAATGCGGGCGCGGGCGGAAGTTAGCGAGCTGACGGGCGATGCGGCAAGGGTCGTGGTGCGGCAGCGCTGGAACGGCGCGGATACCGCGACCGTCGCCGCGGGTTCGCTGTCGGACCTGCACGTTCGCGACGAGCCCGGGGGTGTGTGTGGGGCCTTTCCGCGCGGATTTCTGTACGGGCGCGTGTGGTGCGACAAGGTTCCGGTCGGTTGGCTCGGGCACTCCTGCCGCGAGGAATCCCGTCCACACGAGCTGCTCGTCTGCGTGTTGCCTAATGACAATCCCCAGGACCTGCACGAGCGCCTGCGGGCGCGGGCGCGCCGTTAACGGCGGGGCCCGCAAGCCAGTCTCGCGCGACCAGCTCAGTCGGGCTCGCGGCTCGACCCCCATTCCCGCAAGGCGGTGCCCTTGGGCTCACTGACGATTCTGGTGCTGGTTGTCGTGGCGAGCATCATCGCCATGGCCTCGCCGCGCGTACGCGACTGGGCGGTGCTGCGGCCCTATCTCATCGCCAGGGGAAGCGGCTACTGGCGGGTGCTCACGAGCGGCTTCATCCATGCCGACCTTACCCACCTCGTATTCAACCTCATCACGTTCTATTCGTTCGCGTTCCCGCTGGAGCGGGTCATCGGTACCGGGCGGTTCGTCCTGCTCTACCTGCTGGGCCTTCTGGCGAGCAACATCGGCACCTGTGTCAAGCATCGCGATGAGCCGGAGTACGCATCCCTTGGCGCCTCGGGCGCGATCTCCGCGGTGCTGTTCGCCTCGATCCTCTACTTTCCAGGCAGCCGTCTTCTCATCCTTCCGATCCCCATTCCCATCCCCGCGCCGCTGTTCGCCGTGGCTTACCTCGCTTACAGTTACTACTCGTCACGCTACTCAAAAGGCCGCATCAATCACGACGCCCATATCGCCGGCGCGCTGGCCGGGCTCGCTTTCGTGGCGGCGACGGATCCCCAGCGATACGTGGATTTGTACAGCTACGTCATGCGGTAGGCCGCAATTTACGGGCGGTCGCCCGGGTCTACGGGGTGACACCCATCACCCCGGGACGAATATGCTTGGATCACTGCGCGCCTGCCTGGCGCTCGGGCTGCTCGTCGGCGCCACGGCGGCGGCGGCCGACTCGCGTCCGGCGGTCATTGAACTCTTCACCTCGCAGGGCTGCAGCTCATGCCCCCCCGCGGATGCGCTGCTCGGGGAACTGGCGCGGCGTCCGGGCGTGCTCGCGCTGTCATTTCACGTCAAATACTGGGACGAGCTGGGCTGGCGTGATCGCTTCGCGATCGACGCGGCAGCCCAACGGCAGACCGGCTACTCCCGCATCCTCGGGCATTCCTCGGTATACACGCCCCAGGGGATTCTCGACGGTCGGAGCGACTTCGTCGGCTCCGATCGGGGCGGGATTGAAGCAGGCCTCAGGGGCGAGCGGACCGGAGTGCCGGTCAGCTTGACCACCGGCGACGGGGAACTCATGGTGCGGCTCGGCGGAGGACGGTGCCTGGCACCGAGTGACGTGCTGCTGGTGACCTACCTGCGAAAGGCCGTCTCGGCGATCGGACGCGGCGAGAATTCCGGCCGCACGCTCCAGGAGTTCAACGTCGTGCGTTCCATCCGCGCGGTCGGCCATTGGAACGGCAGCCCGTCGAGCTTTCGCGTTTCGCTGTCCTCGCTACCGGGCGATGCCACCGATGTGGCACTCCTGGTCCAGATCCCAGGCCCGGGCGCGGGCCCGGGCCAGATCATCGGCGCCGCGAGCCACGCACTCCCGTAGGCGGGCGTCCGCTGGCATACAAGCCCCGGCGCGTAGGACCGTCGCGCCGGGGATTCGGCGACTAGTACACCTCCGGCTCCGTCCCCAAGGTCCTGGTCACCGATTCGCTTGCGCGACACGTCTGGCCAACAACGGGCAAGAACCTGTGGAGCTTCGCGCCTCCGTGATCTCATCGGCTTGGAGAAAACTTGGGCGCTAGTTGTCGGTGTCCTCGCGCTGTGGCAGCTTGGGCGTCCACTGCGATCCCACCAGCGTGCGGAAGCGCTTATCCAAACAGGAGTGCCAATGAGCGCAATCGGTATTTCGTCCCTCGCCGGCAACCAACCACGAGCCACGCGCGCTCCCAGCCAAGCATGCGGGGCGGTGGGCGCGGTGCTGCTGGTCACCGCGCTTGCGCTGAGTCCCGCGAGCGTCGGCGCCGCGGAGCCAGCCGACGCAGCCGAAGTGGCGGGACTGATATCCAAAAGCCTGGCTGGCGCGCCGGGCAAGGAAGTGCTGATGATCACGGTCAGCTATCCGCCTGGGGGAAGCTCCGCGCCGCACCGGCATGACGCGCAGGTCTTCGTCTATGTGCTTGAGGGTACGCTGACGATGCAGGTACGGGGTGCCGCGGCTGTGACCCTCGGCCCGGGGCAGACATTCTACGAGGCGCCGGCCGATGTCCATCAGGTGTCCGCCAACGCGAGCCAGACACAGCCGGCCAAGATTCTCGTCTTTATCGTGAAGGACAAGGCGAAACCCGTATCACTTCCCGTCACTCCTTAGATTGCGCGCGGGGCGCCGTACTTCTCGGGCGAGCCGTGAAGACGAGGTCGGTCGGTGGCGATCTGGCCGGCCGGGTGTGTTGGGGTGGCAAGCTTGGCGGCAGAGGTAGGCGTCCGGCGGCGCGTGCTGAAATTCGTGCGCGCGCTGGTCTAAACGCAAAGCCTGAGCTCAAGCTGCCAGGGTTCCCAGCGCGGGCGGAACTGAGCTAGCATCGAATCGACGAATCGCCATTCGGCGTAAGCGCGTTTACCGGCCGGAGTACGTCTCTTGGCACAGACGACTGACGATCTCATTCGCGCGCAACGCGCGGCGGTGGCCGACCACCTGCACGCGGCCCGACGGCGGATACTGCTTGCCTGGCGAAAGCGGGTTGAGCAAGACGACACATTAACAATGGCATTCGCCATCCCCCGGGAGCAATTCATCGATCACGTTCCCCGGGTTCTTGACGCCTTTGAGAAGGCGATCCGGGCTGACAGTCCGCGCCGCCAGGCGGAGGCCGGTGAAGAGCAGCGCGAGGGCGCATCGGAGCATGGCCTGCAGCGCTGGCAGCAGGGCTACGACCTAAGAGAAACCGTGCGCGAATGGGGTCATCTGCAGAGCTGTCTGCTGGTGGAGCTCGAGGACTTCGCCGAAGCACACGCCGAGCTACTACCACCCATCATGCGTCGGGCGCGCGAAGCGCTGGTGGAACTTTGCGGTGAGGGCGCGTGCGAGAGCGCGGCTCGATACGCGCGGCTGCAGCAGGCGGAAGCGGCCGCGCGCATCAGCGATCTGCAGTCGGTGGCCGATCAACTGCGGGTTCTGGAAGCCAACCGCGCGAACGTGCTGCGGCAAGCCGCGCATGACCTGCGGGGGTCGGTCGCGGTCATCGGCAACGCTTCGGCGGTTCTGGCCAAGACAGATTCGGATCAGATGCGACTGGACTCGCAGCGTATGCTGGATCGAGCCGTCCGCTCCGCCCGCTCGCTGCTGACCGACCTCATAGAGCTCACGCGGCTGGAGGCTGGCGTGGATCGTCTCCAGATCGTTTCCTTCGATGCCAGCGAAGTGCTGCGCAACCTCGGGGAATCGTTGCGGCCGACAGCCGCGGCGCGAGGGCTATTCCTGAAGATCGATGGCCCCGGGACGCTGTGGGTGAGTGGCGATCCGGTCAAGGTGCAGCGCATCGCCCAGAACCTGCTGCTGAATGCGATCGGAGCGACGGTCACAGGGGGCATGACCGTCACCTGGCGTGAGGTCAAGGATGGTCGGTGGTCGTTGTGTATCGAAGACACCGGTCCAGGACTGGTCGGGTCGCACGCGACGCCGCTGACTGACGCGCTCGCGGAAGCGACAGATGATGCTAAATCCGCGAGTGTCAGCGGCGGGATGCGGGGATCCGCGGAGATGTATGACTGCGGGCCGGTGGCGCCCCCGGGTGAGGGCATCGGCCTGTCCATCGTCAAGCGCCTGTGCGAGCTGCTGGGCGCCGCGATAGAAGTTGAGAGTGAACCCAACGCGGGAACTCGCTTCACGCTCAGTTTCACCGCCGACATGGCGGCGTCGCGGGCCACCCTGCCCGGAGCGGAGTCCTAGCGCCGCTCCCGCGCTTGCGCGAGGGAGCGGGAGCGTCAAGAACGATCCGTAAGCCTGGACTCAGTCGTCGCTGGCATGCGCGCGCGGCACGTCGACAGTCGCGCCCGCGCTAGAATCCCGGCCAGCGATCAGTCGTGCTCGTGCTCGTGGTCATGGCCGTGGCCACGACCGTGATCATGCTCGTCGCCCTTGTCTTTCCCATTCCCGTTGTCCTCATGCTCATGGCGGGGGGCGTACTCACGGTTGTACCAGTCTTCGCGGACAAAGTAGACAGGGCGGCCGCACGCGTTGTACTCGGCACAGTGCTTCGACCAATGCTTCTCATGACCCGGGGGCACATGCAGGTAAATCGGTTCAGCGACGTACTCAGGAGTGCGCTGGACCACCACCGGATTCACATAGATCAGCTGCGGCGGTTGCGGCACGCTGCCGATGTTGATCTGTCCGAAGAAGCCCGGCTGACTCACGTTCACGGAGATCGCGACGTCGGCGATCGCCGGCGCGGTGAGTGAGACCAGCAGCGCGGTGTAGAGTATTTTCCTCATAGCGTAGCGACTCCTTGGCATGCGGACCTGGGGCGGCGGGAGGCTCGATCCAGGCGTGATCGTCAGTCCTGAATCATCCCACGTCACAGGCCGCGTTGCCGTGACGCCGATTCCGGTTTTGACGCGGGCGAACCGCGCGACGACTTCCGCGCGGGTCAACAGATCAGCAGGTAAAGCCCCCCTCAGCCCCCGGCGACGGGGATCGCTCAGCCATGCCCGTTCAGGAAGTGCTGCACGAACGAGCGCAAGTCCGTGCGCCGGTCGTCCCATAGCTCGTAGACCAGCGGCATCCGGCCGCTTTCCGAAAGCAGCGCCAGCCGGCGCGCCTGGCTGAGATAGCGCAGCGTCGCCAGGTCCGTGCCGTAGACATTGGGCGCGCTGGGCGTTCCGGGGGGCGCGTGAATCGGAATGCCGATCCCGGCGTCGTGGGCCGAGTGTCCCAGAAGGGTCAGGGCGATCTCGCGATCATCGCCCCGCAGCGTGAGCGGTTCGGCGGCGGGTGGAACATCGGTGCGCAAGCGCGGATCCACCGTTGACCAGAAGTAGACGATCAACACGTAGTGGACCTTGCCCGCCTGATTGACGGCGGCGGCGGCCACGGTGGCGTAGTCGCGCGCGTTGGCGGCGAGTTCACGGTGCGCATACGCGAACACCAGCGGCCGGGCCACCGTTGTGACCGTCGCCGCGGTTTCCTCATCCAGGTACTCACTCGGAGCATCGCCGTCGGCGCGCGCGGCGACGGCGGCGAGGCTGAGCAGGCCCAGCGCGGCGCAGGCGAAGGCGGCGCGGGTACGGGTGGGATGGCTCACGGCTGGAAGCTGATGCGATACGACACGCTCAAATAGTAACGTGTCGTGTTCTGGGTCTGGACAAAGGCGCCGGTCGGTAGCTGCAGGAATGCCTCGCGCGAGCCGAGTTGACCGCCGGCCTCGAACTGGAACAGCTTGTTATTTCGCTGGTAGTCGATCAGCACCGAGGGGATGTACGTCGTCTCCCGGCTGCCATCGGTGCTCACATCCAGCCGGTTCATCGTGAAGCGCGGGCCGAGACGCCAGGCGCCGCCGATCGGGAAACGGCTGGTGGCGCTAAGTGAATCGATGCGGCCGATCTCGGTGTTTCCGACGGTGACCGCGAGGGTATTGAAGTCGCCGTTGCGCCACAGGTCAGAGCCGTACAACTGAGCCTGGTAGCTCAGGAGCGTACCGCTCGCCGGCTGAGCTTCCACGCCCCCGGATGCGACAGTGGCACCGGTCGAGGTGGCCGCGACGATGGCGCTCACCTGGAAGCGCTGCCCCAGCGGGCGGCTGGCCGTGACACTGTAGTTGGAGGTCACCGGGGTTCGATCCCGGGCGAGCTGGTGGATCTGCGCCTCGGTGTAGAGCTGCTCCATCGCGCTGAGCGAGGTGTAGGGCTGCCCGATGAGGGCATTGCCGGTGGTGAGCACCGGGGAGTCGCGCCGTTCGGCGTCGAAGCTGAGGCTCCAGCGGTCGGGCAGCTGCCAGGTAGCCAGCAGGCTCGCGGTGTTCAGCGAGCGGTGGAAGAGGTCGTAGTCGACGAGGGCCACCACCGAGGCGGTCGCCGCCAGGTAGCGGGCATCGGCCCCCACGGCCTGCCGGTCGCGCAGCCCGTCAAATACCTGCTGGGCCACGAACACGCTGCCATCCCAGTGCCTGCCCGGGGGCGTGTACGCGAGGGCAAGCGTCTCGAACCGCTGCGCGGTCCGCGTCGCGACGCTGAGCAGTTGCACCGGGTAGCCCGCCGCGACATTCACCGCCCAGGCGGGCTTGAACTGCCACGCCATGAACAGTCCGTCGAAGGTGCCGAGGATGCCGTCCTGATTCTGGGCCTGACGGCCGAGGCGCGTCAGCAGGCCATGCGGCCGATCCAGCATCTCGACCGACGCCAGGCTCACGCGCGTGGCCGCGCCGGTGGTGGCGCTCGCACCGAAGACCTTGTCGTAGCCGGCGCTCAGGCGCGCCACCCAGTCGTGGGTGTCCCCGCGCCGCCGCGCGAACAGGTCAACGTCCGTGAACAGCGCGTTCTCATTCGTGGGCGCCGGCGGGGCGGTCACGCCGGTATTGGGGGGCGGGGCGCCGTTGCTGAGGCGCGTGCCATCGTAGCGACCCATCTGCGCCGCGCCACCGCTGAGCTGCCAACCCCGGGCCAAGGGGTCAGCGGCGACGCCACCGCGCGCCCTGGCCTCGGCCGCCCGCAGGATACGCAGCCGGAAGGCCACGCGCGCGGCCGCTTCCCGGTCCGGGTAGCGCCGCAGGTACTCCTGATACTCGGCCTTGGCCTGGGCGAACTGACCGGCGCGCTCGCGCGCGAGGCCCAGCAGCTCCTGCGCCGGGGCACGCTCAGGGAACTCCGGCTGTCGCTGCAGCTTGGTCAGCAGAGCGATCGCGGTCGTGAAATCGCGCGCGGCAACCGCGGTACGCGCATCGGCAAGCATCGACTTGAGCGCCCCCTGCGGCAGGAGCGGATCGATGCCGATGGGCTCGACGGGTGGCAGCGCGACTTCAACGGTCGCCGCATTCAGGTCGCTTGTCACCGCGTCGTCACCGATGGCCACCCAAGCACGGGGGTACTCGGCCAGGGCGAGGTTGAGCAGGCGCTCGGCCTCGGCGCGGCGCTCGATGGGTCCCACACGCAGTCGGTACCAGGTCTCGCCATCGATCCGCGCCTCGGAGACGAAGGCGGGCGCGTGCAGGCGCTGGTGCGCCAGCTGCACATCCGCCGGTGTGAATGGCTTCGGCCGCGAGTCGAGGTTGACCGCGTAGTGGCTCACCGTCTCGACCTCGGCCGCCCCCGACACGATCACCTTGGAGCGGCCGCGCTCGGGGTGCGCCAGCCGCACCCGCAGTCCACGCAGGTCCGAGCCCTGGGCCAACACGAAGCGCTCGGACTTGCGGAAGGTGAGCGTGAGGGTGATGTGCCCGAAGGAGAGCGACTCCATGCGGGCGGCGGCCAGGATGTCGCCGCCTCCGGAGATGGGCGGGTTCTCCGGCGGTACCTGGGCGAGCGGGTTCACCCCGCAGTCACCCAGTGGCACGAGTTGGATGTGCACCTCGGGGCCCTCCCCGGCGGGCAGGCTGGTCACGTAGCGCATCGCGCAGTTGAAGATCATCGTCAGGTCGATCTGGTCGTCGCGCTCGTTGACGTCGATGACATCGACCAGGCGCGCGGGTGCGGAGGCGCGCATCTGCTGGCCTAGCGCGGTTCCCGGGAGCAGGACCAGGACGAGCAGCGCCAGGGTGCGAAGCCAGCGCTCAGTGCTTGAACGTGGCATCCGAGACTCTGTGACGCGGCCCGGGCTGGCTCCTCATGATGGTTGCTTGCGTCGAATCGCTGTAGACATGGCAGGCACCGCTGCAGTTGGCCAGCTCGCCGGCGCCATAGGCGTCGCCCTTGACGGTCTTCTTATGCGCCGCGGGCTTGAAGTCCTTCGCGTGGCAGCCAGCGCACGCGCCGGCGTTTGACGGGCTGGGATACGGCACGCGCTCGGTACCGGAAGTGTGGCAGCCAGCGCAGGCAGGCCCGCCGCGGTGATCGCCGGGGTAGGCGACACTCACGTGCCGGAAGTGCACGCTATCCCAGTCCGGATAGCTGTGGCAGCGGCCGCAATCGATGTGCGTATCCATGTGCCCCACGGGCCGGCCGGTCGCGTTGGCGTTGTTGTGGCAGCCGTTGCAGCTGGCGGTGAGTCCCGCGTGGTCGACCTTCGCCGGCAGCCAGGCGAGCGTGCCGTGGCAGCTGTCGCAGGTCTGCGTGGTCGGGATGTGCGCGCGGGGCAGGCCGATCGCGCGCACCGCGTTGTGGCAGCTGGCGCAGCTGTGTGGCATGACCGCGCCGTGATCCACGCGTGCCGGTGTCCAGGCGTTACTGGTGTGGCAACTTTCACAGGCGCCGCTGGTGGGCAGGTGGCCGGAGGCCTTGCCCTTGGCGATGCGCCCGGTGTGGCAGCCGACGCATGCGCCGCGAACCTGCAGGTGATCCACCATCGCCACCGGCATCCAAGCGTGGGTCCGATGGCAGCTGCCGCACGCGTCCCCGGTTGGCATGTGGTCAGGGGGCTTGCCCCTTGCCCCGGTGTGGCAGCTGGCGCAGGACTTGCCTGTGACGCTGTGGGGGTCGATGCCCGCTGGCAAGCCGACCCCCAGCGGGCTGGACGCCCCTGCTTCGAACCGAGGCTGCCGCGCGGCCGGCTCGCCGGCGCTGTGCGCGGCTGCTCCGGGAGGGGTGGACGTGATCCCTGGACGCGTCCTGCCCAGCGCGGTGGCGGTCGTGGTCCCGTGTGGGAGCCGCACGGCGAACTTATCGCGCGTGGAATGACAGCCCGAGCCACCACAATCCTGGCCGGGGTTGTGGTCCGGTCCCGGGCGCACCCACAGCTGCGCGCCACTGTTGGTCTGCCACCTCATGCCGTCCTCGTGGCAGCTCGTGCACTTCATCGACCTCACGACCGCATGCTTCATCACCGTGCCGGCGAAAGAGCTGAAGGCGGAAGGCGAGTGGCACAACTCGCAGGCGAAGCCGCCCGCGCCGTTGGGGGGCACGGCCGGGATGTGCCCGGTGGCCCCTGAGGCGGGTTCCTTGAGCGTCGGCGGCGCCATGTTGTAGAAGCTCAGGCCGTAGGCGTGACACCGCGCGCAATTGCTGGCGATGCCCTGGTGACCGGTCGCCCCCATCACGTAGACACCATAGTTGCCGGCCGTGGTGTGGCACTGGCCGCACGGCGCGCTGGTGGGAATGTGATTGGCGGGCTTCGCGCTTGCGCCAGTCTGGTTCGTGGAGAACGTCGGAGTGGTCGTGTGGCAGCCGCTGCAGTCCCCTGTGGTCGGGTGGCTCTTGTCCAACGCCGTCGGGCGGGAGTCCCCGGCGGCGGTGGCCGTGCTGGCGAGCATACCGGCGTAGGGTGCGCTCTCGTGACAGGTCTGGCAGCCGCTGATCGCCTTGGCGACCGTGGCATGCCCGGGGATCGTCAGCGTCGGGGTACTGAGGCTGGCCGCCCCCAGCCGAAAGCCCCCGACGTTCACCTGGGTGGTGGCGTGGCAGCCCCCGCCGTTGCAATCGAGCGTGCCGATGGGTATGTGGTTGGCCGGCGTGGTCGCGATCGTGACGTTGGCGAAGGTGCCCGCGACCGAGGGGGCGTGACAGGCGAGGCACTTCGTGACTCCTTGATGCACGCCAGGCACCGAATAGGCTGAATAGTTGCCGGCCGTGGTGTGGCACTGGGTGCAGGCCGCCGTGGTCGGGATGTGGTTGGCAGGCTTGGCGCCCGCGGTCTGGTTCTTCGAGAACGTTGGTGTGGTCGTGTGGCAGCCGTTGCAGTCGCCCGTGCCCGGGTGGGCCTTGTCGAATGCCATGGGCCGTGAATCCGCCGGCGTCGTCGCCGTGCTGGCGAGCATGCCGACGTAGGGGGCGCTCTCGTGACAGCTCTGGCAGCCGCTGACCGCCGCCGCCACCGTGGAGTGGCCGGCGACGTTGAGCGTGGGCGTGGAGAGGTTGGCCGCGCCCAGCCTGAAGCCCCCGGTGTTCAGGTTCGTGAGGGTGTGGCACCCGGACCCGTTGCAGTCCAGGTTGCCGATCGGCATGTGGTTCGCCGGAGGACTCGCGATGGTGATGTTCGCGAACGTGCCGGCGACCGAGGCGGCGTGGCAGCCCAGACAGGTCGTGACGCCCTGGTGGGTGCCGCTGACCGAGTACAGCGCGTAGTTGCCGGCCGCCGGGTGGCACTGGGCGCAGGCCGCGGTGGTGGGGATGTGGTTGGCCGGTTTCGTGCTGCCGCCGGTCTGGTCGGTGGCGAACGTCGGGGTGGTCGTGTGGCAGCCGTTGCAGTCCCCCGTGCTCGGGTGGGCCTTGTCCAGCGCCGTCGGTCGCGAATCCCCGGCCGCGGTGGCGGTGCTGGCGAGCATCCCGAGGTAGGGCGCACTTTCGTGGCAGGTCTTACAACTGGCGACGGCCGTCGCCACCGTCGTGTGGCCACTGACATTGAGGGTCGGGGCGCTGATGCTGGCGGCGCCCAGCCGGAAGCCGCCAGTGCTCACGCTGGTCGTGGTGTGGCAGCCGGAGCCGTTGCAGTCGAGGCCGCCGATGGGCATGTGAGTGCCCGGTGTGCTGACGATCGTGACGTTCGTGAAGGTGGTGGCTACCGCCGGGCCATGGCAGGTCAGGCAGCCCGAGACGCCCTGGTGCGTGCCGGTGACTGAGTAGGAGGCGAAGTTGCTAGGGCTGAAATGACACTGCGCGCACGGGGCGCTGGTCGGGATGTGGCCCGCGGGCTTGGTGCCGGTGACGACGTTGGCCGCGAAGGTCGGCGCTGTGGTGTGGCAGCCGCCGCAATCCCCGCTGGTGGGGTGGAGGCTGTCCAGCGCCGCCGACGGGCGCGAATCCCCGGCCGCGGTGGCCGTGCTCGCCTGCATCCCGAGGTAGCTGGCCGCGGTGTGGCACGTCTGGCAGGCCGCCACGGCCGCGAGAACCGTCGCGTGGCCGGGGACGCTGAGGGTCGGGTTGGCCGGATTGGCGGCGCCGAGCCGGAAGCCTCCGGCGCCCACGTTGGTGGTCGTGTGGCAGCCGGAGCCGTTGCAGTCCAGGGTGCCGGTCGGGATGTGGTTGCCCGGCGTCGTCACCAGGGTGATGTTGGCGAAGCTCGTCGCCACCGTCGGTCCGTGGCAGCTGAGGCATGCCGTCACGCCCAGGTGGGTGGCCGTGACTGAGTACAGCACGTAGTTGCCCGCGGTGGTGTGGCACTGGGCGCAGGTCGCGCTGGTGGGAATGTGGTTCGCAGGCTTCGCGCCGGCTGTCTGGTCGGTCCCGAACGTCGGAGTGGTGGTGTGACAGCCCCCGCAGTCACCGCTGGTGGGATGCTTGGCATCCAGTGCCGCGCCTGGACGCGAGTCCCCGGCGGTCGAGGCTGTGCTGGTCAGCATCCCCAGGTACGGGGCGGCCTCATGGCAGCTCTGGCAGCCGGCAACCGCTGCCGCCACGGTCGTGTGCCCGGCAACGCTCAGTGTCGGGGCCGCGGGATTCGCCGCACCGAGCCGGAAACCCCCGGCGTTCACATTGGTGATCGTGTGACAGCCGGAGCCGTTGCAGTCAAGGCCGCCGATCGGCACGTGGTTGCCCGGTAGCGTGACCAAGGTGATGTTGGCGAAGCTTGTGGCGACGGTCGGGCCATGGCAGCTCAGGCAACTCGTCACACCCTGGTGCGTGCCGGTCACCGAGTACAGCGCGTAGTTTCCCGCGGTGGTGTGGCACTGGCCACACGGCGCGTTGGTCGGGATGTGGTTCGCCGGCTTGCCGGCGCCGGTGACGTTGCCCGCGAAGGTGGGAGTGGTCGTGTGGCAGCCGCCGCAGTCGCCACTGGCCGGATGCTTGGCATCCAGGCTCGCCGCCGGACGCGAGTCGCCAGCGCTGGTGGCCGAACTGGGCTGCATCCCGAGGAAACCAGCCGCCTCGTGGCAGCTCTGGCAGGCGGCGACCGCCGCCGCCACCGTGCCGTGCCCTGCGACACCGAGCGTCGGGCTCGCCGGATTGGCCGCCCCGAGCCGGAAGCCGCCGCTGGTCACCTTGTTCGCGGTGTGGCAGCCGGAGCTGCCGCAGTCGAGTCCGCCGGTGGGGATGTGACTGCCGGGCTGCGTGGTGATCGTGATGTTGGCGAAGCTCCCCGCCACGCTCGGGGCGTGGCAGCTCAGGCAGGTGGCGACGCCCTGGTGCGTGCCGGTCACCGAATAGAGCGCGTAATCGCCCGGAGTGGTGTGGCACTGCGCGCACGGCGCGTTGGTCGGGATGTGGTTCGCCGGCCGCAGGGCGCTGTTGCCGAAGGAAGTCGTGTCGTGGCACTGCCCGCAATCGCCCGCCTTGGGGTGGTTGGCATCGAGGGTGGCCGGCGGGCGCGAGTCGCCCGCCGTGGTGCCCGTGCTCGGATGCATGCCGAGGTAGCTGGCCGTCTCGTGGCAGCTCTGGCAGGTCAGTGCGGTGACCGCCGTGTGGTTGATGCGCGTGCCGGCCCAGGTGAGGAAGTTGGTGTTCGAGTGGCAGCCCTCGCACCCGGTCGTACCCACCGGGATGTGCGTCGCGGGCAGGCCGGTGGCCGCCACGCCGGTATGGCAGCGGGCGCAGCCGCTGGTGACGCCCTGGTGCGTGAAGACCGCGCCGTTCCAGCTGAGGGTCGTATGACAGGCATCGCACTCGAGGTCGGTGACCAGGTGCGTCGCCCCCTTGCCCTGAGCCTGCACGCCGTTGTGGCAGCTTGAGCAGCTCCCCCGTGTCTGAGTGTGGTCGAAGTCGACCGCGGGCTTCCAGGCAATGGGTGTGTGGCAGGCGCCGCACAGGTCAGTCGTGAGAATGTGGCTGGACGGTTTGGCCGTGGCGCGAATCACCGTGCCGACGCCGTGGCAGGCCCCACAGCTCTTCGGCGTACCCTTGAACATCGCGTTGGCGTGGCAGGATTCGCACGGCAGATCGCGGTGCAGGCCGACCAGTTCGAATCCGGTCGTCAGGTGATCGAAGGGCGCGCGGGAGGGTCCCGCCTTGCCCGCCGGCGCCACCCCCGCCAGCAGCAACGCCGCGATCAAGAGCCACCCGCGCCGCGTGCGCCGGCGGGTGCGCGAATCGCTGCAGGGGCTGGGGCGCGGCGCGTTCACCTGCGGTGCCTACTGGACCCGCGCGCCCTTGAAGGTGGCGGTCGTGTGGCAGCGATCGCATTGCCGTCCGTACTGGCCGAGGTGGACGTCGTCCTTCTCGTGGCACGAGAGGCAGTCCTGCCTGAGCTTCACCTCGTTCGGCGGCCGGCGGTGGCAGGCCTCACAGGCCAGTCGGTCATGCGCGCCGCTGAGCGCGAAGCCTGTCTCCTGGGCGTGATTGAATTGCCACAGGCGCCAGCTGTTGGGCGAATGGCAGCGCGCGCAGTCCTCGCCGAGTTCCGTCTTGTGGACGTCGTCCTTGCGATGGCAGCCGATGCACTCGTGCGCCACATCGCGGTACTGGCGCGTGAGGTGGCACTGCTCGCACGGCACCAGCACGTGCAGGCCGACCAGCGGGAAGCTCGTCAGGTCGTGGTCAAAGGCGACCTTCGCGTTCCATCCCTCGGGCGTGTGGCACTGCTCGCAGCTCTTGCCGAGCTTACCCAGGTGCACATCGCTCGGGCTGTGGCAGCCGATGCACTCGGCGGAGAGCTTTTGGGTCGCGACGACGCCGGTATGGCAGGTATGACAGGCGACTTTCTGGTGGCGGCCGGCGAGCGGCCACTGCGTGTCGCGGGTGTGGTCGAAGCTCGACGGTTGCCATTTTTCGCCGCCATGGCAGGTGCCGCAGTCCTTGCCCAGGCGGCCGGCGTGGGAGTCCTGCGCCTGGTGGCAGCCGGCGCAGTCCCTGGGCAGCTTGTCCTTGAGATTTCCGGAGCGATGGCAGTCATTGCAGGCGATGCGATCGTGAACGCCCTCCAGCGCGAAGCCGGTCTCCTTCTTGTGGTCGAAGCGCGAGTTCTTCCATGCCTTGGTGGTATGGCACTCGCCGCACTTCGCGCCGCGCTCCCCATGGTGCACATCGTCGGATGCATGGCAGGAGAGGCACTCGCGGGGGGTACCCTTGTAGTGATTGCCGAAGTGGCAGGTCGCGCACGGCAGCTGCGCGTGCCGGTCGTGCAGCGCGAACGCGGTCTTGTCGTGGTCGTAGCTGACGTGCTGCCAGGTGGCGGCATCGTGGCAGGAGCCGCACTCGCGACCGAGCTTGCCCGCGTGCGGCTCCTGCTTTTGGTGGCACGCGACGCAGGCGGTGGGCGCGTCACGGTAACGCTTGCCCGGCGCATGGCAGCTCGCGCAGGCGACGTAGCCGTGGGCATCGCGCAGCGCGAAGTCGGTCTTCGCGTGGTCAAACTGCTCAGGACTGAGTTTGACGATGTCGGTCTGGCGGCCCAGGTGCTCGGTATGGCAGGCGCTGCATTGCGAGCGTTCGAGGCCTTCCATGCGCCCGTGGAAGCCACGGTGCTCGCGCAGGTCACCGGCGATCTCCTTGTGGCAGTCCGCGCACAGCTGCGACTGGCGGTTGCGATCACTGCGGTCATGGCATGAGGAGCAACGCTCCTCATACTTCTCATGGGCGGCGCTGAGCTTGCCGGGCATGAGTAATGTCTCGGGGTTCACGGCGCGGGCCGGCTCAGCGGCCGCCAGCAGCGTAAGCAGCAGCGCGAAGATCGATAGTGCGTGGCATCGGCCCCCCGGCATGCGCTGTGGCGATCAATAGACGTGGACAGCGATGATGTGGATCACCGCCGCGAGGATCATCATGAAGATCAGCGGCACGTGCAGCGCGTGCCAGAGCGAGAACAGGCGCTCATATCCCTCGAAACCGGCGACGCGGCGCGTGGCGGCGATGCGGCGGTCGACGTAGGCGCAGGCGGTCGACCGCAGGCGCTTGCGCTCGCTGGCGAGCACGGCTGACTTGCGCGCGCCGCTCCTGAGCGCCTCACCGACGTAGCCATGCAGCCGCCAGCGCGCCCCCATGGCGGCCAGGGCGACCAGCACGGGCTTGGTGAAGCCCAGGAGGGCGTTCTTCGGGCCGGCGCTGAGCAGGCGCCGCTCAGCCGCCTCGATGCGCGTCACCAGCTCGGGCAGGAAGCCGATGCTGCCTGAAAGGCCACGCAACCCGTCGGCGCCGGCGCGCAACTCGCCGAGCTCGACTTTGCTGCCGTACAGGCCGTGGTGGACGTGCGCGTAGATGTAGCGGCCGATCAGTCCGCTGCCGGCGACCGCGAGCATGGAAAACAGGGCGACGTTGCTGTTCGTGGCGCCAGTGCTGAAGTTGGAGTGATACAGGATGCACAGCGGCCCGAGCACACCCAGCACCATGTGGAAGCGGAACCAGCTGGGAGTCGGGCCAAGGAAGCCCAGCCAGGCGTAGCGCTTGCGAAGCGAGTACACGAGCAGCAGCAGCATGAGGCTGCCGCCGATGATTCCCAGCGCATAGCCCAGGCCGCGCTTGGGGGTGATGTAGTGCTCCGTGGGCAGGTGCCAGCCCAGATAGAGCAGCAGGATGACCGCCGCCGAGAATAATCCGCCGACGCTCAACAGGCGTCGCCGCGGCGGGCTTGCGTTCGGGCCGGCCAGCCGGGAGGCCGCCGGGGATGCGGCCGGAGTCGGGGAGGTCACGCGGCGAGGATGCGCGACGGATGCGGGAGCCACCGTCGGGGTGGCGGGCTTGGTCCGCAGGTCGGCCACGCGCACCACTGTGACCTTCAGGTCCTGCGGCGGATCCGGGCTGTCCCGCAGTGGGCGAAGTGGCGTGGACATGGCGGTTGTCAGCCGATTTCCCGGTCGATCACGAGTGCCAGGTTCTTGGCGCCTCGGCGCAGCACGGGGCTTGTCGTGTAGAGGTCACCGCTGCTCGGAGTGGCCTGGCCAGTGCGCGAAACGCGCGCCTCGACAACCACATTCGCGAACTGGGACAGGCGACGCGCGGGCATCATGGCCATGGAGTCATCGAGGCGGAAGCTCACCGGCCACGCGCCGGCAGGGACGCGCATGACCGCAAGCGGTGGTCCAGGGGAGTCGGCGCTCTTGGCGTAGATGAAGAGCGTCGCACCGGGCGGTACCCGGCTCGCCAGGCGACCATCAAGCGACACGGTTCCCGAGAGCGCCGCTCCCGCGCCCGGCTCGGCCGCCGTGGCGGGAGCGGCCGCGGCGCCGGCGAGCCCCGCGTCCTCCGCGATGTTGCTGTCGATGATGCGGGCGTCGGAGGAGTCAGGAGGCAGCGCGGCGCGCAGCTTCTTCCACCACGTCAGCGCCTCGGCGTAGCGATGCTGTTCGTGCGCCTGGCTCGCCTTGAGCCATAGCGCCTTGGCGTTGGCGGGATCCAGCGCGAGCGCATTGTCGATCGCGATGCCCGCCTCGCCGGCGAGCGACCCGCTGGCCAACGAGGCGCTGACGTCGGCGTAGTCCGCCCAGGACTGTGCGGTCATCCCATGTAGCGCGATGACCTTGTCCAGCGCCCCGCGCGCGCGTTGGTAGTCGCGCTGCGCACGTCGCAGGTCCGCCAGTGCCAGCCAGTGCTTGGCATCGTCAGGGTTCGCCTGTACCGCGCGCTCCAGTTCCGTCGCCGAAGCCGGGGCAGCCGGCGATGACACAGGCGCGGCCGCGGGCGCGGCCGCGCCCTTGTCCGTGCCGAAGGTCGCCGCGGCCGCGATGAGTGTCTCGGCGTTCAGTGGGGCCAGCGGCGCCGCGGTGGGGCTGGCGATATGCTCGCGCGCGCGCTGGGCGTCCCGCGGGCGGCCGAGAACCTCGTAGGCGCGTTCGAGCAGCGTCCAGTCCGCCGCCGAGCCGCCAGCGCGCGCGAGGCGCGTCTCCAGACTCGCGATTTCCGCCTCCATCGACTTCGCACCGGGCGCCATCGCGGTCGGCGCCGGCGATGCGGCGAGCGCCATGGCGTGCGCAGGCTGGGCGGGGTGCGGGTAGGCGGCGAAATAAATCGCCGCGACCGCCGCGATGACGGCGGCGACCGCGCCGCTGACCAGGTAACGCCGGTTGCGCGATACCGCGAAGCGACGCAACAGGTAAGGCGCAACCAGCGCGACACTGATCCCGCAGAGTAGCCCGATGACGAAGCAGATCAGCATTGTTGGTTCCATGAAGGCGCCACGCACCTCGCAGGAAACGCGCATCCTCCCGGTGAAGTCTACGGGGCGGTCGAGGCGCGGTCTTCCTGTCTCAAGGCGCAGACGGATGTCGCAGGCAGCCGACAAAATATCGAGAAAACAGCCAATTACGGCCGGTACACCGAGGTGTTAGATTGCGCAGACCGGGCGTTATTGACAAGCGAGCGAGGTGCTACCTGCGCTTTGCATCACAGAGTTGGGGGGGCGCTAAGTGTTCAATCGTCACCTGCGTGTCGCGCCAGTCCGGGTGGCGTGGGTTAGTCGAACTCGAGGGATGCGGCCGCGTCAATGGATGCACTTGTCTACCTGATTTACGGGATACCGTGTGCCTTGCTGCTGGTGTGGCACGTGCGCCGCCGCCGGCGCCTCGAGCAGCGCAGTGCGCGCGTGCGCGAGAGCACCGGCTCCGCGGAACCCGCCTCCCTCCATCCGGTCATCGATCCGTCCCGCTGCATCGGCTGCGGCTCGTGCGTCAAGGCCTGCCCTGAGCAGGCGCACCACACCGTGCTTGGCATCATCAGTGGGCGCGCGGAACTGGTCAGTCCCGGGGACTGCATCGGTCACGGCGCCTGCAAGACGGTGTGCCCGGTGGAGGCCATCACGCTGGTGTTTGGCAGCGAGCGGCGTGGTGTGGACATCCCGGTCGTCTCGCCGGCCTTCGAGTCGACCGTGCCGGGAATCTTCGTCGCCGGGGAACTGGGCGGCATGGGATTGATCCGCAACGCACTCGAACAGGGAAAGCAGGCCGTGGAGGTGATCGCCGGTCGCGGTCGCGCGGTGGCCGCGGGGCTTGATCTGGTGGTGATCGGGGCGGGGCCTGCGGGCTTCGCCGCGGCGCTGACCGCCCAATCAAAGCGGCTGCGCTGCGTCACACTCGAGCAGGAGTCCCTCGGCGGCAGCGTGTTCCAGTACCCGCGCGGCAAGCTGGTGATGACCGCGCCGGCGACTGTGCCACTGCTCGGCAAGGTCAATTTCCGGCAGACCAACAAGGAGGACCTGCTTCAGTTCTGGCGCGACGCCGAGCGCAAGACCGGGGTCAAGATCAACTACCAGGAGCGCGTCGAGGACGTGGTACGCGAGGAAGGCGGGTTCAAGGTCCGCACCAACCGGGCCGAGTACCGCGCGCGCAACGTGCTGCTGGCGATTGGCCGTCGCGGCACGCCGCGCAAACTCGGGGTGCCGGGGGAAGATCTGCCCAAGGTCGTGTACCGGCTGATCGACCCCGAGCAGTACGCAGGCCAGGAAGTGCTCGTGGTCGGCGGCGGCGACAGCGCGCTTGAGGCCGCCGCCAGCGTCGCCGGGGCCGGCAGTCGCGGTGTGGTCCTGTCCTACCGGGGCGAGACCTTCGATCGAGCCAAGGCGGCTAACCGCGAACGCGTACAAGCCTGCGTCACGGCGGGCAAGATGCGGGTAATGATGACGTCAAACGTGGTGAACATAGAGCCGGAGCGCGTGACGCTGCAGCAGGGCGATCGGGAAGTGGTCATCCGCAATGACGCGGTCATCGTCAGCGCCGGAGGCGTACTACCTTCTGATTTCCTGCGCCAGATCGGCATATCGGTCGAGACCAAACATGGCACGGCTTAGTCTGAGGATCGCGTCGCTGCTGGTGGTCGCGGGCTTGGGCGCGAGCGCCCCGGCTGAAGCGTCCGCGGGCGCCACGGATCGTCTCGAGGAGGTGAAGGTTGACGTCCGGCTGAAGAAATTCGCCGAGGCGGCACAGCTGCTCAGGCGCCTCGCCGACGCCGGTGACGCGCAGGGGCAGTACCTGCTCGCAACTTTCTATCTCAACGGCCTGAGCGGGCCGCCCGACAACTTGCGGGCGCGTGAGTGGTTCGAGCGCGCGGCGAGCCAGGGTCACGCGCGCGCGGCGTTCAGTCTGGCGAACC
The DNA here is from genome assembly GCA_025360865.1 of Pseudomonadota bacterium. Classification (GTDB taxonomy): domain Bacteria; phylum Pseudomonadota; class Gammaproteobacteria; order Steroidobacterales; family Steroidobacteraceae; genus 13-2-20CM-66-19. The sequence continues at coordinate 34,750 of JANYBG010000216.1, forward strand.
TGCTGGCGAATGCGGATCCCCCCGACCCTCAGGGCGCGAGCCATAGGCTCACGCGAGCCCGCGAACTCGGCTTCAACCCGGCCGCGGGGGATCACGATTCCCGGTCGGCTCCGGGCAGCCTGCTGGTTGCGGCGCAGCTGACGGACACCGCCGCGCGCCGCGAGGCGCTA
>JANYBG010000231.1 GCA_025360865.1 Pseudomonadota bacterium
AGCAACAGCGGCCAGCCCGGAAAGAAGATCGGCGCTATGGAGAGCCCCGCAATCGGGACATGGACTGCGACGGTGAAGCTGATCGCTTTCTTGATGTTGTCGTAAATCCGCCGTCCCAGCTTCACGGCCGCCACAATCGAGGAAAAGTCATCATCCAGCAAGACCAGGGATGCGGCCTCGCGCGCCACGTCGGTACCGCGGCCACCCATGGCAATGCCGATATGGGCGGCTTTCAATGCCGGAGCGTCATTGACGCCATCACCGGTCATAGCGACAACCTCGCCATTTGCCTTAAGCGCGGTCACGATGCGCAGCTTCTGCTCGGGCACTATACGGGCAAAGATCTGAGTGTCCCGAATGCGCAGGGCCAGCTCAGTGTCCGACATCTGCTCCAGCTCCCGGCCGACGATTACCGAATCCGGATTCGCCAAGCCCGCCTGACGCGCGATACTGCGCGCGGTTTCCGGATAGTCCCCGGTGATCATGACGATTCGGATGCCCGCCAATCGACACTCCGCGACGGCCGCAGGTACTTTGTCTCGCAACGGATCCTCGAAGGCAACGAGACCGACGAACTCGAGTACCAGCTGGCGATGTTCCCTCGGAAGAGTTGCTGCAGGGAATTCTCCGCGAGCCACCCCAAGGACCCGCAGGCCCTGCGACGCCAGGTTCTTCGCGTCTGCTGTGACACGCGAACGGCATTCGGTCGACAAGCGGCACAACTCGGAGATCGCCTCTGGGGCCCCTTTGGATGAGATGACAACCGTGCTCTCAGCGGTGCGCTGCCATCCCTGACTCACGGCCAGCAGATCCGCAGTCAATGGGTATTCGCGCGTTATTGACCACTCGCGCTGCAGGAGCTTGGTTTGCGGCAACAATCGATCGCCGGCACTGTGAAGCGCGCGTTCCATGGGATCAAACGGCTCCGGCTTGCTCGCGAGAATGGCCGTCTGCATCAGTGTCTGGAACGAGTCTGACAGTGGGTCCGCTGTGGTGCCGAGTTTGATGATGCCGGCCTCGGTGGCGAGCGCCGTCAACGTCATTTGGTTCTGGGTGAGTGTGCCTGTCTTGTCGACACACAATACGGTCGCCGCCCCCAAAGTCTCAATCACTGGCATACGGCGCGTTAGAACACGGCTGCGTGAGATCCGCCAGGCGCCGAGCGCGAGAAACACCGTGAGTATCACCGGAAACTCCTCCGGGAGGATCGCCATTGCCATCGCGATGCCGGCCAGGAGCCCTTCCTTCCATACCTGCCAAGCTCCGCCGCGAGACAGGGCATAGGCTACGACGACGACCGCGCAGGCAGCCAAGCCGACCACTGCCAGGTTCCGGACGATTCGTCCTGTTTCCTTTTGCAGCGACGTCGCTTCGGGCTCGATTCCCTGGAGCGCCTTGCCGATTCGGCCGAGCTCACTCCCCGATCCCGTCGCGACTACTTCAGCGACCCCCTGTCCCGATGTCACCAAGGTACCTGCAAAGAGCGAAGGCAGATCATCACCCCCCGGTCGGTGGAGCTGTTGAGCTTGCGCGGAAGCCACTTTTCGAACGGGCACGGATTCGCCGGTCAGAAGCGATTCGTCCACGCTCAGGTTGGTGGTTCGCCGTAGAATCGCATCAGCGGGTACCCGATCGCCTTCAGCGAGCACGACGACATCTCCTCGCACGACCTCGCGGCCGGCGATACGCTGCCGTCGGCCGCCACGGACGACGAGCGCCCGCGGACTCGACAGGTCTCGCAGTGCGTCCAGCGCGCGCTCCGTGCGCCGCTCCTGCACGACGGTGATTCCCATCACGACGAAGACGAAGCCCAAGAGCATGAGCGCATCCCCGGACTTTCCCATCATGAGATACAAGCTGCCCGCCGCGACCAGCAGGACAAACATGGGCTCCCGGGCGACTTCCAAAGCAATGACCAGCACACCCCGCTGCTCGCTCGACGGTAGCTCATTCGGGCCGTCGGCTTCGAGCCGCTGTCGGGCATCTGGGTCGCTCAGCCCGGAAAAACCACTGGGATCGGACTGCGCGGCGCTTTCGCGGACGCCTTTCGTGCCTGCAGCCGGTGATATCGCTTCGCTCATGTTCTTGATGGTGAGGCGCCCTACGCGATGTGGGCGTCGCCGCATCGGCGTTTCCGCGAGGTGCCGGTGAAGGAACTCGCCAAGAGTCAGTCGAACACTCGTATGGGCAGGTCCGAGACCCTGACCTGCTCGGGCATGATAGCTCCTCGACACACGATGTAAATGCGGATTGGCTGATTCGGCTACTTGACCGACGCTACGGGTTGCTGTTTAAGCAGCGCTTAACAACTCTCGGTGCGACCACTGCACACGACAATTTGAAGCATAGTAATGTCCGAATCCGAGTTATCGATCGCAGGGTTGCCGCTCAGGCGCATCCTCCTCGGTATCCTGCTTGGGTTGCTCGGGCTTCTGTGCTTCTGGGTGCTCATGCCGTTCCTAGCTCCCATTGCATGGGCGGCGATCGTGGCTTATGCAAGCTGGCCTGTGTACCGTCGCGCACGCACGCCGCTCGGCAAGCTCAATACAACCGCCGCGTCGCTCATGACGCTGCTTGTAGCCTGTGCAGTAGTACTGCCCGTCCTGTGGCAGCTCGTTCTTGTCTAGGACGAGCTCGTCGACGCCTACAGGATTCTCACCGGGTTTCTCTCGCAGGGGCCGCACCGCCTGCCCGATGCGATTCGCGGCGTTCCATGGCTGGGCGAGTGGTTGCAGGAGGGACTTGACCGGTACAGCGCCGATCCCGCCGCTCTTGGGCGCGAAGTCAGTGGCTGGTTGCAGCGGTGGGCGGGCGAGTTGGCCGCGCTGCTCCGCGACGTTGGCAGAAACCTCGTGAAACTGCTGCTCACGACGTTCGTGTTGTTCTTCTTTTATCGCGACGGCGACACGATTGTCCGTCAAACCCATCGGATCGTAAGGCGATTCTTCGGAGATCGACTGGATTCTTACGCCACTACGGCCGGAAGGATCGGCGGCTGTTTGGGCTCCGATTGGTTTGTGGCTGCTGGCGACAGGTTCTGGATGGAAGGGCATCGTCCTGCTCGCTGGGGAGCCTTCCTCGTACATCCCACGGATAATGTGTTGCGTCCGCTGCTGATCAGCAACGTCACACGCGTTCCATTTATTCTCGTGATGTTCGGCGTGATTGGCGGACTAGCAGCGTTCGGATTGGTGGGCATCTTCATCGGACCTATGCTCCTGGGTGTGGCAATGGCCATCTGGCGCGAATGGGCCGCAGGCGGGGGCGCTCCTGGCTCTGTATGACCCCGCGCCGGCCCCATGCGCAGACTGATGTGTGAGGCGTCCGTCAAGTCATCCAGTGGGTGGCGCACAACTCCGCTGTCCGTCTGCCAGACCACACAGGATCTAGGTCGGAACGGAAGTACGGTGTCGATCTGCAATTCACGGCGCTGCGCGCGTTTTCCATCCACGACGATTACACACCACGCGGATCCACAGCGGAATAAGTATGGGGATCTTCGTGTCGATGTGGAGCTGCAGGGGAAGTCCGATGACGCGCGATCGCTGTCGAACAGCGCGCCCGCAGTCTCGAACAGCTCCAGGGAATATTCGACGTCTTTAAAGGGCGGCATCGGCAGGCGCTGTGGCTGATGCATTCGGGAGTGGCCGCTGGCCGCGGTGAGCGGGAAAATTCCACCGTGTTGCTCCTACTGGCGCGCCACGACCACTTGGGCCTCGAGGGCGCGAGAGCCCCGCAGCGAGTTTGCGATCAGGCAGCTGTGTTCTGCTCGTTCGAGCAAGTCACGAGCTTTGGTGACATCCGTGCCTGCGGGGATCGTGAGATTCGCGAAGGTCGTATAGCGGGTGAACTGTGAGATCCGCTCAATACTTTCGAGCACACCTTCTACCCGACACTCCAGGTGCAACCACTCGAGGCGGGCCGCGCGGGTCATGGCGCGGAACGTAAGAATGAAACAATCGGCGACCGACGCGCACAATAGAGTTTCGGGGGACCACACCCCACCCGGCCCGTCGAATTCTGGTGGCGAGGCGGTTTCGAAAGTCGGCAGCTGTGGTGAGCTGACCGCCGCCAACCCTGAGTTCCCCGCAGAAGCGGAAGCGACGTATGTATGAGGGTATGGGTGCATGGGAAACTACGACCCGATTTGCGAGATGGCGCTTGTCAGCAGGCGACGAACTTCCTCAGCCGTGGACCTCAGGGCAGGATTGCCCGTGCGCTCCATCGCGACTACGGGATCGACGCTGGCCACTTCGACCTTCTGGTCTGCGGTCTCCCGCACGATCACGTTGCATGGCAGCAGCACGCCCAATTTGTCCTCGATCTTGAGCGCTTCGTGCGCGAATCTCGGATTGCAGGCGCCAAGAATTCGATACCGGGGCACTTCGACTCCGATTTTCGACTTCAAAGTGGCTTGCACATCGATGTCGGTAAGGAGACCGAATCCGTGCTCCTTCAGTCGGGCCGTCACGTCGGCAACGACCTTATCGAACGGGTGGGAAACCATCTTCGCAATGTAGTAGGTCATGTGGTGAGTCCTCCTGCTGTGACGACCGGGCTCCATAGGGATCACTTCGAAAGGCTACGCCGGGGTGGGCACGGAGTGAACCGCGACTTGTACGTAGCTGCGCTTGGATCTACCTACGCATTCGCAATCGTGCTTGCCGTGCTTGAAGACCAACGGAGACAGTACTGCTTTTGTATCAGACGGGACGTGTGAAACGGAAGCGTGGCAGTTCCGCGGGGACAAGAAAGTCCCTCATACTGATTTTCATCTTGATTGAGAGTCGGTCTTCGATTCAGAACGTTCGGTAGGGTCGGCATTGGAACTCGTCATGAATATTGTCCTCTTCTGGTTGCAACCTTCGCTTTCGGCGGATCGGCGATTCTTTCGGGCGACAGAAACTCCGGTGCGTCAAGGCGTGATACTCCGATCCTGCGAGCCGAGATCGTCGCCTCGGTCGATTCCGAAAGGGAACACCACGTTGGCGACGGTCCCGGGAGGTGCGTTGCATCGGCGTCGGCGTCATCCGGGTCCGCCGAACGGTAGCGAATCGCGTGCGGATGCTCCTGCCGGAGAAGCATTACTTCTACCGAGTAGCATAGATCCGGATCTTTCGTTGTGAGCCTCCGGCAATTCACTTACGCCGTGGTAAACGATCAACCAACCGTCTCGGGTGAGGAACGGGGACGTGCCCGCCCCGATCTTAAGCCGTTCCCAGGGCGCAACCGGACTGGAGGCGGCAAGTTGTCATCTGAGCCGCCGAAGGAGCAACCCCGTAATAGCCCCTATGGCAGGGAAGCGAACCTTGTTGAACAATGCTTGCGAACGCTCTGGAGAGCCGAGGACATACTGTGACTTCTCCCAGCTCCATTCACGCCATGCGCATTCACTCGGCGGGAGACCCTCCGGTGGCTGAAGAACTCCCAATACGGGTGCTGCGCGAGCACGAAGTGCTATTGCGGGTTGCGGCGTGCGGGGTCTGCCGGACCGATCTGCATCTGATGCAGGGCGAGCTTTCGAGCGCGCACTATCCCATTACGCCCGGGCATGAGATCGTCGGGTACGTTGTGCAGTCTGGGCCGGGAGTGGCGAAGTGGGCCCCGGGTGAGCGAGTGGGAGTTCCCTGGCTAGGCGCGACGTGTGGTCGGTGTAGGTACTGTGAGCAGGGGCTGGAGAATCTCTGTGACCACGCCGAGTTTACAGGCTGCACGCTTGACGGCGGGTACGCGGACTACGCAATCGCCGATGGGCGATACTGCTTTGCCATACCGCAATGCTACTTAGATGCCGAGGCGGCACCACTTCTGTGTGCGGGGCTCATAGGTTACCGCGCATACCGAATAGCAGGGAAGGCGCCCCGGCTAGGGCTTTACGGCTTCGGAGCTGCCGCCCATCTGCTGACGCAGATCGCTCAGGCGCAGCACCGCCGTGTGTTCGCTTTCACGCGTCCGGCGGATCTCGAAAGCCAGAGATTCGCCCTTGAGCTTGGGGCTGTTTGGGCCGGAAGTTCCGAGGAGCACTCTCCAGAGCCACTGGATGCCGCTATCATTTTCGCTCCGGAAGGAAGCCTAGTTCCGCGGGCACTGGCGGTGGTCCGCAAAGGCGGGAGGGTCGTGTGCGCAGGCATCCACATGAGTGACATTCCGAGCTTTCCTTATGCGCTGTTGTGGGACGAGCGCTCTGTGAGTTCCGTCGCAAATCTCACGCGGGCCGACGGTTCAGAGTTCATGCGCATCGCTGCTAAGATCAAGCTTCGTCCGGCCGTGCAGACATTTCCAATGGCGCAAGCGGCGGCAGCCCTGGATGCGCTCGCGAATGGGCGCGTTTTGGGTGCAGCCGTCCTCATTAATAAGTGACTGAGCGATGCCGCAAACGGCTATTCCCAGCAACCAACGGGGGGGTGCTAGCTTTGCGCCTGCGGCGTCGGGTCTGATTCTATGTCAAAAGAACCGCGCGAAATCGAGCTGAAATTAGGCCTGGATCCGGCCGATGTGCGACGCGTCAAGCGTTTTCTCGGCCGCGTATTTGGAGGTGCCGCACCGGTCGCAAGGGCGCTAGTTTCTGTCTATTTCGATACGCCAGAACTCGCGCTTCGCACGCGAGGTATATCCCTTCGGGTGCGGCGAGTCGGGCGTCGGTATGTCCAGACGGTGAAGGTAGCCGATGGCCAAACTGCCGGGATATTCGACCGACCGGAATGGGAACACACCGTTTCGGGACCGGATCCTGATCTGTCTCAAACTAAGGGGACTGCGCTCGAGCACGTCGTCAGCAAGCGCATCTCGGACTCCCTCCGGCCTATCTTTCAGACGTCTATTCGGAGAACGACATTTCGTCTCTCGCATTCTGGGTCTCAGATCGACGCCTCCGTCGACGAAGGATTTGTGAAGGCGGGGAAGCGGCGCGCACCGCTGTGTGAACTGGAACTGGAACGGGTTCGCGGCGAAACAGAGAGACTTTTCTCCGTCGCGAAGGCGCTTGACTGTGTGGTTCCTCTGCGGCTATGTGTCAAATCAAAGGCCGACTGCGGGTACGAATTGTTGCGTCGGCACGGTGCGGGTGCGGAGCCCGCAGCCGCGGTTCACCTATTAAAGTCATTTACCAGCGAGGAGGCATTCCGCGTCATTGGCCGTCAATGTTTAGGTGAGCTAATCCGCAATGAACCATCCATGCTGGGCGGGGGTGGGGAGGCATTACACCGTATGCGCATCGCCTTGCGCCGGTTGCGAGCGGCGATCGCCACGTTCTCGCGAATGGTCGGCGACCGTCATTGCGCGATGATCAAGGCGGACCTAGCATGGGTTACCGGCGAACTGGGGCCCGCTCGAGATCTTGATGTCTTTATCGCCGAAGTACTGACACCCTTACGCAAGCGGCATATCAAGGCACCCGGGTTTCCGGAAATCTGCAGAGATTTCGAAGAGCGTCGCACCACGGCGTACCGCGACGCCGCCACGGCGATTCGCTCGCACCGCTATCGTAAGCTAACACTTGACACGGCCGAGTGGCTCGAAACCGGTCCTTGGACGAGAAGCCGTAGTCACTTCACGCATAAACAGTGCGTGCGACCCATCCTGAAGTACGCCGTGGAGCAATTGGCACGACGACACAGAAAGCTCAGAAACGGACCCCCTGTTGGACTTCGCGACTTGAGCCCGGTCGAACGCCATAAGCTCCGGATACGTGGAAAAACACTGCGGTACGCGACGGAGTGTTTTGCGGATCTGTTCACGAAGCCCAAGAGCGTCCGGCGCCGGAAAGCGGCTCTCTCCGCGCTAAAGGACCTACAGGCGTCGCTCGGTGCCCTGAACGATGTGGCGACACGCGAGTCTCTCGCTGCCCACGTGGCGCTTTCCATGCGGCGCGGATCCAAGGTGTCAAGCCCGCTGGCGAAGGCATTCTCGGCAGGGGTCATCTTTGGCGAACAGGACGCACGTATCGCTCAGTTACTTGAATCAGCGGAAAGGGCGTACGCCAGATTGCTCAAGACCAAACCGTTCTGGAAATGATTGGGCATACGCATGCCGATCGATTTCACCATCGGTACGCACTCGGGTTACTCTTTCGCTCCAGCTGTTGAGAGCGAGAGTTCTGCGGCGCCCGTTCGCGAATCCGCAGGTCCTAGCTTTGGATGCGCCGGCGGTGACGCCGCCGGTTCAAGCGCGTACTGAGTCCCGGGGCGCGGCGAATTTACCAGCTCAAGCTCAGGGATTGCTGTCCGCAGTCAGATAAGGTAGGCGTGATAGGAAGTCGGCGACCTGCTGCCGCTCTGTCTGCGTAAGTGAGGCCGCGGCGTGAATGGCCGAATGGTTGGTGTCGCGGCGATGCCCTTCCGAAAAGTTGGTCAGCTGCTCGAGCAGATAGCGGTAGTGCTGGCCGCCGATTGCCGGAATCGATTGCTCGCTGCGCCCCTCACCGGAGGGTCCGTGGCACTCCACGCACCGGGTCTGGTAAAGGCGCTGGCCCGCGACGACACTTCTTCCCTCCCCGTATTCGGGGTGCGGACTGCGCCGTGCCTGGGTCAGATACGCGGCGACGTCGCGCACTGATTCCGGCCAGTTGACGTCCGGGCGCCGCATCGTTTCATGCATCGATTCACTGTCGCGCTCTGAGGCCACAAAGCTTGCCAGCTGCGCCGTCAGATACGCCTTGCGCTGCCCGGCAAGCGCGGGGATCGCGCGCGGCCCATCCCCCCATGCGTGGCGTCCGTGGCACTCCGTGCAGTGCTGCAGATACAGGACCTCCCCGTGCCTGAGATCTGGCGTGACCGTATGCAGCGGAGGCGGGGCGTACTGCACCGGCGTGGCTGCATAACCGCAGGCTCCCAGTGTAACCCAGGCGATCACAATCCCCGCGGCGACTGCAGATCCGAGGCGACGCGAACCATTCCTGAACAATGGTGCGGAATTGAACTTCATGACTCACCCGCAGCCACCGCCATCCGCTCTTTTGGTCTCAATTGCGCGGCAGCGGCATCCAGGTGGGAGATGTATCTCGCGAGGCTCACCGGTTCCTTCACGTCAAGTTCGTCCAGTATCTTCAGATGCTGCGCGCGCATGTTCGGCCGCCGGCCATCGACTAGATCGTGCATCTGTCGCAGCAGATAGGCGAAAGCCCGCCCCACGATGCGCGGAACGAAGCGCGCGTCGTTTCACATGTGAATGCGCCGACTTTCCCGCAGTGGCCAAAGACGTGGCTGCGGGTAGGCCAACCAAAAGCAGGACGAGTATCAGGGCTTTCTTTCGTGAGGCTGGGGGTGCTGGTGCGGTACCAGGCGTCCCGATTAAGAGGCCCTTCGACGGACGGGGCATCCCGATGCCGATGAACAGGTTGTTCAATACGGTCCGACGACTCCGGCCCAGCGACGCCGGGAACTCATGGCGGTGCGTGTCCATGGCGTGACTCTACACAAGCGATCTTCGCGACAGATTCCGTAGAAGTACCTATAGGGCGCCACTCGCAAAGTCAATGTGACCTCAGTTCGCGCCACCGCGAGGCGCTGGGAGTGCCCGAATCTGATACAGGTTAGAGCGAGAGCGTTGGCTCGCCCAGGCTGCGCTATCCTGCCTATCGCGCAGCCGAAGCGCACGCCGAACTCGGACGCGGCCGGGCAAGAAGTGTAACTCGGCCGGAGAAGTCACGGTGCCGCACGTGTTCGAAAGCCAAAGGTTGCTATGGCGGTCACCTTCAGGCCTCAGGAATCTCAGATACCCATATAACAGCAAAAACGCCGCGGCGACCACGAAATCAGCACTCTCCGTTCTTCGATTCTGCACTAGTCGCGGCGGAATCGATGGCATCCGCGAACTCGAAGGTGCGCGTGGAGGCGCCGTAGAAGCACTTCACCCCATGGATTGTCCGGTCGTTATGCTTTTCTTTCTGACATCGCTCGCCGCCCGGTGTGAGCATTCCGTCATCGACCGTGACCTCGACGTTTCCCTTCTTCACTGCGGGCAGGGCGGCGCGGATGGGGTGTTCTCGGCCGGCGTCATTGATGCCAACGGACGGCGTCCCTTCAAGGTTCGCATCGCCGTTTCCGGAAACGCGCGGCCAACGCCCTAACAAGCTCGGAAAACGATTGAACATGTCAGCCATTGCGGAGAATGATTCCCAGCGGAGCAGGCTTCTCATGACTTTCCCCTCGTGAAATTGAATGCCTTTTACCATTGGACGTTAACCCTGAGTTTCACCGCGCACCATTCGGATCAATACGTACTTGCACACCGCGTCGCGCGGCCAGGTACTCGAAGTGGAGCGTCAGTGCGTTCTGCCCACACTATGTAAAGCCCCGCACCGACCGCTGACTGCTCGGCCTGACTGCCCTCGGTCCGGCTGGGCACGGTCCCCCAGATTCCCTCCCCCGTAGCTGGCATGTCGGTAATTGCGCTCGAGTCCAGCATCGCACAGCCTCCAAAGAACTCCTCGATCAGGGCTTTGAGCTCCTTGAGATTCAATTGGTTAGCCACGTGAGGCAAGGATGCTCCCGTTGACACGCTCACGACATCATTCAGTCTGTGTATCGCACGCCGGCGCCTTCGCGCTGGTAGCTCGCGTCAACCACACCTTCGCGTGTCAGACCTCCCTGCAGGGCGATGGGCCGTGTCAGTTCCGGGCAAAAAGGAAGCGACTGCCTGATTGACTATGATCGTCGCCGCTTTTGGGTGGCACGTTGCCGATCCCAAGAGCGTGGGTGCCTGCGCTGGACAGCAATGCGGACAAACGCGTAACTTCTCCGGCGCACACTCACCCGGTCTCTAGCAAGCGCGTTTCGATAAGTCTGTTGCTAAGAGGCATGCGTCGCCCGGCTGGCAGCCCCAAGTGCTTTTGGCCCTTTTTGTTCTGGGTCACGGATCAGGCCACCATGGGGGTAGACTCTATGGGGCCGACGATGTACACCTCATCGGGCGTGGCGTAGGCGAGGGTCTGATGCACGCGCCCAGCGGTGTAGATCGCGAAGTGCCGAGTCAGCGACCCGCGCGCGCGCCTCAGTGCCAGAAGCCTACGCGCGCAGCTAAACCTCTTCGTGCTTGACGCTGCGCCGCACCGAGGAAGGAACAGCCGAATTCCGTTGCATTCGGCGACGAGCCCGAGTGGTTGTTGTTTTCCGATCGAGGCCGTTCAGAAGCCCGACAGCCAGAAGTACCGTGCGGCTAGCCGCTTGGCCTCCCAGAGAACCAACATGGTCGCTGGCGAAAAGGGCGCTGAGTGCCGAAACTTTGCGCCTGCCAAGGCCTGCGGGAAAGCCTGTATCCCAACTGACAGTTACGAGGTTGGTATCCCTACTTAAGCCATTCTGCTCTGTTCAGGAGCTGACTATCCGGGAGATGACGGTAAGGCCGTGTGGCGGCGAGATCTGACGAATAGCGCAGCACACTTCGGCAAGTACGCATGGTGTCCTTGCGCGGTTGCGTGATCATAGCGGCATGCCGAGCAACTGATCAGGAACGAGGGAGAATGCAATGAGTACTCGAGTCGAAGCGATCAATGCGCTCAATGAGATAGTGCCGCCTTCGTCGTCGCTGCGAAAGGTGGAGCTCGCGTCACCTGACCGGTATTGCAGTAAAAGCACGAGCGCGGACAAGGTCAAGCGCGACGTCGCATCGATGGCCGATGCCATCGCCCGAGCTCGGCATGCGTATAAGGAGCACGTAGCGCGCGCGGCGTATTTCCTGGCGAAACGGCGCGGGTTCGAGCCTGGACACGAGCTGGAAGATTGGTTGGTCGCGGAGTCAGAAATAGGACTGACAAAATATTGAACTTGCTATTGCAAACGAAAATCGCAGTAGCGGGAAACACTTGTGAGTATTGATCTCTGGGTCATGAGATTCGCGGGAGTGGTGGTGTTGCTGAGTCTTATGCTCGCTCACTTCGTGAGCGTTAACTGGCTTTGGCTTGCGGGATTTGTCGGGGCGAACCTATTGCAAGCTTCGTTCACTGGTTTTTGTCCGCTTGCTTTGGCGTTAAAACGGCTCGGTGTTCGGCCAGGAAAGGCATTCTCCTAAGGGCCATGGAATGCGCTGCAGCCAATTTCAACCGCCGAAGTTCTTGTTCGCCCTACCCGGACTATGCCTAGTCTTCGCCGGGTGCCACGACAAAGCCTCTCAGCCGCAGGGTAGCCAAGCACAAACACTGGCAAGCGTAGTGCTTGAACCGGTACGGATGCCGCTTGAGCGTGTAGTGCATGGCACGATCGAGGCCGTCAATCAGGCCACCGTTTCTGCGCAGACCAGCGGACGCGTCGCGGAGATTCTGTACGATGTGAACGACGTAGTTCCGGCGGGTGCCGTGATTATTCGACTCAAAGGAGCCGAACAGCGCGCGGGATTGCAAAGCGCTCGGGCCGCTGCAACCGAAGCCAGGGCGCGCAACGCGGAGGCCGCGATCAGTTACCAGCGAGTTGCGGACCTATACCAACGTCGAGTCGTATCCAAGTCGCAACTCGATCAGGCGACAGCGAACCGCGATGCGTCCGCCGCGCGGTTGTCGGCCCTCGAGGCTGGAGTCTCCACGGCGGTCGCGGGTGTCGGTTATACCGAAATTCGCGCCCCCTACGCGGGTGTCGTCACGAAGCGTCTGGTCGAGGTCGGCGAAGCCGTAAGTCCCGGGACTCCGTTGATGACCGGTCTGTCGCTCAGGGACCTACGGGTCGATACAAACGTTCCGCAGAGCATCGTTGCCCAAGTGCAGAAGCTCAAGCACGCCGCGGTTTACCTAGCCGATCAGCGCATCGAAGCGACCAAGATCACGATTTTCCCTGAAGCAGCGACTCCGTCCAGCACGTTCCGGGCAAGACTCGATCTTCCGCCCGGTGAACTTGCTCTTGCCCCGGGGATGTACGTGAAAGTCGGGCTGGTCATCGGCGAGACGGAACGGCTGTTGGTCCCCGCATCCGCAGTAATCGAACGCGGTGAAGTCACGGGTATTTATGTCATCGACTCCAAGGGCCAAGTCTCTCTTCGGTACATACGGCCTGGAAACCACCTCGGGAACAAACTCGAAATACTGGCCGGCCTCACCGCCGGTGAGCGTGTAGCGCTCGATCCCATTGCGGCAAGCGCCAAGGTCTTCAACATAAGACAGACGCCGTGAGCCAACCCCTGGGGTTAAGCGGGCGCCTGGCGCGGTTCTTTCTTGAGAATCAACTCACGCCCCTGTTGGCACTGACGGCTTTGTTGATGGGGTCTTTTGCTGTGCTCGTTACGCCTCGCGAAGAGGAACCGCAGATTGACGTCACGTTCGCGAATATTTTCATTCCCTTTCCGGGCGCGAGTTCGGAGCAGGTCGAAAATCTAGTCTCGACGCCGATGGAGAAAGTGCTTGGAGAAATATCGGGCGTCAAGCACATCTATTCAGTATCGAGGCCCGGACTGGCGGTCCTTACCGTGCAGTATGAGGTCGGCATCCATCGTAACGATGCCATCGTGCGACTCTACAACGCCGTCTATTCGAATCAGGACTGGCACCCGGCGGGGGCGGGAATCCTGCAGCCGCTGATAAAGCCGAAAGGGATCGACGACGTGCCCATCGTCACCCTCACTTTATGGAGCCGCGACCCGGCGCTCGGCGGCCATGAGCTTAGCCAAGTGGCACGCGCGATGATGAGCGAAATCAAGCGGATTCCCGGCACGCGCAACGTGTATGCGGTCGGGGATTCCGAACCGATGATTCATGTCGAACTCGATCCCACCCGCCTAGCAGCAGCAGGTCTTACGGCAACCGATCTAGCAGCGGCACTACAGGCGGCGAACCTCGTTCGCCAAGCTAACGCGGTAGTGAGCGGAAAGCGGCTCTCGCCGGTGCAGGCCGGCACGTTTCTCGCGAATCGCGACGACGTCGGGGGTCTGATCGTGTCTGCGCGCGATGGTAAACCAATTTATCTCGACGATGTCGCGTTCGTCACGGACGCGGCGCGCACACCCCCGCGCTACGCCTGGTTCGGCATGGGCGCCGCATCCGTCAATGCGGGGGTGCGGCCAGTAGATCAAGCACCTGCGGTTACGCTCGCGATCGCAAAGAAGCCGGGCAGCAATGCCATCGACGTCTCGACCGCCGTCCTCAATCGGGTACAGCAATTGAAGGGCGTCATGATTCCGGCCGGTGTTGAAGTCACAGTCACCCGCAACTACGGGGTAACGGCGAACGACAAGGCCAAGAAGCTCATCGAAAAGCTTTTGTTTGCAACCGCTTCAGTCGTCATTCTGGTGTTGTTCGCAGTCGGTAAACGTGAAGCCGTTGTGGTGGGAGCTGCAGTCATCGTGACCCTGGCGGCAACCCTATTCGCATCCTGGGCGTGGGGCTTCACGATTAACCGGGTGTCCCTGTTCGCGCTGATCTTCTCCATCGGTATTTTAGTTGATGATGCCATCGTGATAGTCGAAAACGTCCATCGGCATTTGGCGATCGATAAAGGCTCGGTCACCGACATTATTCCGCTTGCGGTCGACGAAGTGGGCGGTCCGACTATTCTCGCCACCTTTACGGTCATCGCTGCGCTACTGCCGATGGCCTTCGTCTCGGGTTTGATGGGCCCGTACATGAGTCCGATTCCGATCAACGCCAGCATGGGCATGCTGATCTCGCTCGCACTCGCCCTGATTTTCACGCCATGGCTGTGCCGGCAGTTATTTTCGAGCCAGACACACGGAGTGACCGTCGAATCAATGACGGAAGGCCGATTACATCGCTGGTTCGAGCGGTTGATGACGCCTTTCTTGAGTGGCGATCATGCGCGGCGGTGGCGCCATCGGTTGTATCTCAGCTCGGGCGCGGCGATCGTGCTTGCGCTGCTCCTCGGCATGTTCCAACTCGTCGTGTTGAAGATGCTTCCCTTCGACAACAAGTCGGAGTTTCAGGTGATCGTCAATATGCCTGAAGGAACACCAGCCGAAGGCACTGCTGCGGTGCTCACGGCGCTCGCGAGCATCGTGAGCAAAATACCGGAAGTTGCGAATTATCAAGCGTATGCAGGGACCGCCGCCCCAATCAATTTTAACGGCCTCGTACGCCAATATTTTTTGCGTGGCGATAGTAATCAAGGCGATCTGCAAGTCAATCTGATCGACAAAAGTGATCGTAGTCTCAAGAGCCACGACATAGCGCGCTCCATTCGCCCGGCACTTGCTGCCGAAGGCAAGCGTCTCGGCGCCGCTTCCATACAAGTAGTCGAGGTACCGCCAGGGCCACCTGTCCAAGCCCCGCTTGTTGCTGAGGTATACGGACCCGTGTACGCCGCGCAGCAGAAAGTCGCACGCGCACTCCGACGGATGTTCGATTCAACGTCTGATATTGTCGATACCGACGATACCTTGCCGGCGCAAGCGCCGCGCTACACGGTAGCACTCGATCGAGCCAAAGCCGCCTTGCTCGGCGTACCTCAGGCTGCGGTGACCGAGACAATCGCCGCCGCGCTCGGTGGTTTGGATGCCACCTTTGTACATGCCGGACGCGAACGCGACCCGATCGCCGTGCGTCTGGAATTAGCATCTGCCGATCGCCAGGGACTCGAACAGGCGCTGTCGCTTCGAGTTCGCGCAATGTCCGGCGTGCTGATCCCGATCTCCGAGCTCGTGACCGTGTCGGAAAATCCATGGGATGGAACGATCTATCATAAGGATTTGTTGCCGGTAGTATTTGTCACTGGCGACATGGCCGGCCGCCTCGACAGTCCGTTGTACGGCATGTTGAGCCTGGTCTCGCAAATCAACAAGTCGCCCCCGGGCGGTGAAAAGATCGTGCAGCGCTTCGTGAGTCCGCCGGATCGACTCAGTGATTTTAGCGTGAAGTGGGACGGCGAATGGACGATCACGTATGAGACGTTTCGCGACATGGGTCTCGCCTATGCCGTGGGGCTTGTGTTCATTTACCTGTTGGTGGTCGCGCAATTCCGTTCGTATGCGGTGCCGCTTATCATTATGGCGCCGATTCCGCTCACCATCATCGGCGTGGTGCCGGGCCATGCGTTGCTCGGTGCCCAGTTCACGGCGACTTCGATGATCGGCATGATCGCCCTCGCGGGCATCATTGTTCGAAATTCCATCTTGCTGGTTGACTTCATCAATGCCGAGATAGTGGCTGGCCAACCGCTTGCGCAAGCCGTCGTGCGGGCGGCGTCCATTCGTGCGCGGCCCATTATCCTCACCGGTCTCGCCGCGATGATCGGTGCGTTGTTCATCCTTGATGATCCTATCTTTAACGGGCTCGCCATCTCGCTAATATTCGGAATTCTAGTGTCGACCGCGTTGACGCTGCTCTTAATTCCATTGCTCTACTACGGCTACCTGGCGCGATCGCGTGCCGGCACCTCCCGAGAATAGGAGACTTCCATGGCTCATGTCGTTGTGATTGGCGCTGGATTGGGGGGAGTTCCCGCCGCGTTGGAGTTGCGCAAGCATCTACCCCGGAACCACCAGGTAACCCTTATCGGCGCCCGCCCTTATTTCGAGTTCACGCCCTCGAATCCGTGGATCGCTGTCGGTTGGCGAACGACTGAAGAAACTCGAATCACACTTGAGACGCCGCTCGAAAAAAGGGAGTGCGCTGGATTATCGGCACCGTCAACCACATCGACGCCGAGCAGTCGACGCTTACGCTCGCAGACGGCCAAGAACTTAGCTACGACTATGTCGTGATCGCCACCGGTCCTAGGCTCGCGTTTGAGGAGGTTCCGGGGTTGGGTCCTCAGGCATTTACGCAGTCGGTCTGCAGTCAAGACCATTCGGCGCAGGCGTGGGAAAGATATCAGGCGTTTTTGGAGAATCCAGGCCCGATTATCGTGGGCGCTTCGCCTGGTGCGAGTTGCTTCGGACCGGCTTACGAAACCGCTATGATCCTGGATGCCGATTTGCGCAAACGCAAATTGCGCGACCGCGTACCTATGACCTACGTCACAAGCGAACCGTACATCGGTCATATGGGATTGGGAGGTGTCGGCGACAGCAAGGGCCTCATGGAATCGGAGCTTCGGGAGCGCCACATCAAATGGATCGCGAACGCAAAATCATCGCTGTGACGACCAACGAGATGACGGTGAACGAACTCGACGAGAACGGAACGCTTAAGAAGGAACATAAGCTTCCGTTTGCCTACAGCGCTGTCATCCCTGCGTTTAAAGGCGTGGAGGCTGTCGCCGCGGTGCCGGGACTTTGCAATCCGCGGGGCTTCGTGTTGATCGACAAGCACCAACGCAGCCCGAAGTACCCCCACATCTTTTCTGTCGGCGTGTGTGTAGCGATTCCGCCCGTCGAGGTCACCCCCGTGGCTACGGGAGCGCCCAAAACCGGCTACATGATCGAGTCTATGGTTTCGGCCACCGCAACCAACATCGTCGCCGAACTAGCCGCAAATTCCACCACGCAATGTAACGTGGTCCAGGAAAGGCAAGTGGGTGCACCTCGCGAAGATCGCCTTTGAGAGGTATTTTTGCGCAAAATACGTACCGGATCATTGACGCCGGTCTACGAGACGTACGTGCTCAAAGCTCCCGGTATCGTACCGCTGAAGCGACGCGCGAACTCAACAGCGGAGTAAACCATGCCAACCGAGCAAGCGCCTGCGAGAAACCGTTCTTTCCGGAGCGCAACTTGGACGATCTGGGCATTGATAGGATTTCCATGGGGCATTCACGCGGAGTCGCTAACCGATGCTTGGCAGATGTGCATTGGCGCGAATGGCGCGCTGGCGGCGGCACGCAGTGATCGTGAAGCCGCGGAGGCGGATCACTCCGCCGCGATGCGCCAACGATGGCCCGCGCCGGATGTCACGGGTGCCTACATGCAGTTCGATCACGCGCCCATTCTCGATATCATGACGCCGACGGGCCAGCTGCAGGCGCCTATCTGGAAGCGCGACGGGTACGCAACGGCCCGAGCCGACCTTTCAGTGCCGCTGTGGACGTCGGGTCGCATCAGCGCCGCAATCGGCGCGGCTGCGGCCAGCGCTCGCGGAGCTGGAGCACAAGACGCGCGCAGTTCCGCTGAACTCAAGCTCGCCGTGGCCGACAGCTACATTCGCCGTGTTTCGATCTCGCAGGTCGCTGCTGGTAGCCGAGTCCAGTGCGGCCAGCCTCAAAGCGCATGCTGACGACGTAAAAGTGATGTACGACAATGGAGGCGGTTGCGCGCTCGGATCTTCTCGCCGCTCAGGTTGCGTTCACCAATGCCGCGCAGCAGCGCCTGCGCGCAGGGAATGGGTTGCATCTCGCGCTGGCGGCATATAACCGCTGGGTAGGCCAGCCGCTCGACCGCGTGCCTGATCTGGAAGAGCCCTCCATGACTCCGCCCGCGGCGAGTGCAGAACCGCTCGCTCAACTAATTGACGACGCCCTCGCGCGCCGTCCCGAGCTTGCTGCTCGGCGCTCAACGAGACGCTCTCGAACAGGCGGTCCGTATAGAGCGCGCCCAGAGTCTGCCGCAAGTCGCGCTCCATGCCGGGTGACAACCACCTGGACAATCAAATACTCGACCGCCAGAATGTTGCATCGATTGGCATTGGCTTCCAGTGGCGACTGTTCGATAGTGGACAACTTGCCGCGAGAACCGGCGCTTTGCGCAGCCGCGCGCACGCCGTGGCGTTACGGCTGGCGGATTTGCGGTCTTTGGTGACGCTCGAGGTGGAAACGGCTGTCTACAACAGAGACGAAGCCGCGGCGCGGATTCGCGTGGTGGCGGGATCTATCGATCAGGCCGAGGAGAATGTTCGAATTGCCAAAGAATTGTACAAGAGCGGGCTCGGGACGAATAACCAGGTCTTGGATGCAGAAACTCTCCGCGTAGTAGCACTCACCAACCGAGATGATGCGACCTTTGATCTGCTGCTCGCACATTACAGACTTCAACGAGCGGTCGGCGAGTTCTAGACCCATCTTCCTCTAGCTGTCCAACAATTAGAATTGTGATGCTTCTCGACTTCAGAGGCGATCGTGACGATGCGCGCTCCGTCACGGTTTAGAGCCACTATCACGGCGTTACGATGATCAATCTACACTCCCGCGTTTCCAGTCATTGATGTGCTCGATGTGTGCTCTTGAGCTGTTCCATAGTGAGTGTCAGAGACCAAGCCGTCGGTATAGAGTGTCCATAGCTCTAGCTTAACTCTAGGGTATGGATCGCTTCTGTTGCATCTTCGGGATTCGGTACCCGGCGAAATCCAAGAGTCTTGGCAAACTCCTGCATTGCATGATTGTCGCGTGCATCGATCGAGAATAAGGTGCGTACGCCTCGGCGGCGCGCGGACTCGATTACGCGCTTGGTCAGCAGCGTACCGAGTCCCTTGTGCTGCCAATCATCCCGGACGGTCACGGCAAACTCGGCTCGGTCGTGACCGACAGCACTCATGCGCGCTACCCCAATCTCTTTGTTTATACCAGGTCCGATGGAGAGTG
>JANYBG010000242.1 GCA_025360865.1 Pseudomonadota bacterium
CGTGCAACGTAGGGTACAGCATGTCCAGATCAGACAATGTATTGTTTCTAAATAACGACATACGAGTCAAATCTAATCATTATAATTGGACCGAGCCGTTAATCAAAGAAATTAACGAACATAGTTTTAAACTTGCGGGACCGACATTAGGCCATCTAGACAAGAAATTAGAATTCTTACGAGAAGATGATAAGCGGGGTAATCCGGAAACGGAATTAGATTACTTGTCTGGTTGGTGTCTGGCAGGATCAAAGGGTACTTTTGAAGACCTGATATTACCTGATTGTGATGGGCCGTTTTCTCAAAATGAATTTTTTTGTTATTTTGAAGATACTGATTTATCATTCAGAGCTAAACGGTTGGATATAGAATTAAAACTAGTACCGGTTCCAGTTCACCATTTCGGAAAAGTGACGAGTAGGTCTGTAAACATGACCGATCTGTATACAGCATCGCGTAAAACATTTCATGAAAAATGGTTGGGTAAAGTATGAGCATAAGCACAAAAATTCTAATATTTCTCGGCGCCGCTTTGGCCATCGGAGCATTGGTTTTTATTTTAATAAAGCAATTTGAAATATCGGCTCGTCAGAAATCGATCGAAACGGAAGTAGTTGCTCAAAAGCAACTGGCCGATGATATCATCCGGGCCCAAGCCGGTTGGGCTACCAAAGCCGATATTGATAAAATGGGTAAAGAAAACGGAATTGATCTCAACGTTATAAAAGACGATCTGTCAAAAATGGGCGCCCGGATTGATGGAATCAATGTCGTGACGATCAATACAACCGGCATTAATGAATCGAATGTTCATTCCACAACCGTAACTCCCGGTATTGTAGATGGGGGCGCTCCTCCACTGACGATCGTTAAATGTCCCGGCGGGCCCACCGTGCCGTGTCCCGATCCATTTGGGTATCAGCACTATACTCAGCATCTAAAACTAGATGAAAAATTTGGGAGCAATACCGTGCCGTTCGGCTCAGTAGGGTTTGAAGCGTGGCACGCCAACCCATTTAGTTTGCAAGTATATCCTCGTCAATATAGTCTCACGACCGTTACGGGCAAAGATGATCAGCAACGAGACTACGTATATAATAAATTCAGCATAACGGCTGACGGTAAACGTTATGACGTTAAGATAAATGATTCTAAATATCTTCAAGAATATCCGGAAGCAAAATTTTCTTGGTGGAATCCTCGAATCTACATGGTTGCGAGTGTTGGTATTGGTTTGCCAGCTCATATTGATTTTGTTCCATCGTTAAGTATAGCGATGATGAGTTATGGTAAATATGTCAATCAGCCATCCTGGACATTCCTGAGTCCAGGAGTTGGGTACGCTGTGGATAGTAAAAAGGTAACGTTTACAATCAATCCGTTTTCTTATGATGTGGCTCAGCATTTACCATTGGTTAAGAATCTTTATATTGGGCCCACCGTGGGTCTAGATACTTCATCTAATTGGTATCTTCTTGGCTCTTTATCAGTGGGACTTTAATATGATTCATGTACTTACTTTGAGTTGGAACGGCGCTGGTCATCTTACAAATCTGTATCCTGGTCTTACAAACAATCTTGTAAAAACAAATCAACAGTACAGGTGGCATATAAAGAGTAACGGATGCACCGATGGCACCGAAGCTTTGGTTAAAAGCTGGAATGATGATTCGGTGGTACTGCATCGATATCCTGATAATAAAATGAATTTTTCAGAAGGTTGTAATTATCTTTATGATAAACTAACGTTGGCTCAGAATGATTATGTATTGTTATTGAACAATGACGTTGTATTTAATGATGCGGTATCGTTGTCAGGTATGCTGAAGTTATTAAATAATCCATCTGTCGGTGCCGTTGCTCCATTTATGAAATTTAAAGATTCCGACACCATTCAGTATGCCGGAACAGTATTTGAAAATCGTCACGGGCTTCCGCTTCATTTCAAATCTGGTGGGAAAATAACCAAATCAGAAAAGAAAAACAGATCTTTTCAATGTTTAAATGGAGCCTGTTGTTTAATAACATCCGCGACAGCACAGGATATATGTCGATATAGACAGGCAAGTCTTTTTGACCCTAAATATGTATGGGCTTTTGATGATGTTGATCTTA
>JANYBG010000010.1 GCA_025360865.1 Pseudomonadota bacterium
GCCGCGCAGGCTCTCGCCGCCGGGCTGCCCTTCCAGGCAGCGGTCGCCACGGGCGCCGCGATTGGCCAGCAGCGCGCCGCGGCCCTTGGCGGCAGTCTCAGCGCCGCGGCGGCGACTCAGTACGCGACCATCGGCGCCAACACGTTGCTCTCCGGGGGCAACGTCGCGGCCCAGGCGCAGAGCTTCGGCACCTACGAGTACGGCAAGACGGCCGGGTACTACGACGAGTTCCCGCAGGACATCAAGATGCTCGGCCTGTCCTTCAACACGCAGATCCATAGGACCGGGACCGCGCTGCAGGGCGAGATCGCCTATCGGCACAACGTGCCCCTGCAGGTCGATGACGTTGAATTGCTCGACGCCTCGCTCACGCCCTTCGAGTCCGGCGTCGCCCAGTTGCTGGGGGCGCCGGTGAGCGCGCCGGGCCACTGCCAGCCGACGTCCCCGACTCCGGTAACCGGCTGCGCCCAGCTCGGCGCGTACGGGCTCGCGCAGACCGTGCGTGGCTACGTGCGCAAGGACACCTGGCAGGGGCAGTTCACCGCCACGCAGATCTTCGCCAACGTGCTCAAAGCCTCGCAGGCCGTGGTGCTCGTCGAAGCCGCGGTCGACTACATCCCGAGTCTCGAGAACAAGTTCAGCGGTGGCCCGGTCGGGCTCGGCCTGCGGTACGACGGCCCCGGCACCAATCTGTCCGGCAGCCCTCAGCTGGGCAGCTATCCGCAGTACCCGGGGCGGTACGAGCCGGCTTCCGCTTTCCCGACCAGCACCTCGTGGGGCTACGTGGTCGCGGGCCGGCTGGAGTACTCGAACCTGATCGGCTCGTGGAACATCCTGCCGCACCTCACCTGGAGCCAGGACGTCAAGGGCACATCCCCGGGCCCTGGTGGCAACTTCATCGACGGCCGCCACGCGCTGACCCTGGGTGTCGGTGGCTCGCTGCGCTCGAAGTGGGACGTGGATGTGTCGTACACACAGTATGGCGGCGCGGGCCAGTACAACCTGGTCAACGATCGCGACTTCATAACGGCCAACGTCAAATATTCATTCTGATGCGCCGCGTCGCGGGTAAATTTCCGAAGGAGCTGCAATGAAGACCTTGATCCGGATCGCCGCGGCAGCACTGCTGTTCGCGCCCGTGGCCTGGGGAGCGGTGAGCCCGCAGGAAGCGGCGCAACTCGGGCAGGACCTCACCCCGCTGGGCGGGGAGAAGGCGGGCAATGCCGACGGCAGCATCCCGGCATGGACCGGAGGCATCAAGTCAGCCGCCGAGGCGGGCTTCCCGAGCTATCACCCCGGCGAGCACCACCCGGATCCCTACGCCACCGACAAGCCGCTGTTCACCATCACCCCCGCCAACGCCGCGCAGTACGCCACCAAGCTCACCGAGGGGCACAAGGCGCTGTTCAAGACCTACGCGGACTACAAGATGATCGTCTACCCGACGCACCGCAGCGCCGCGGCGCCGGAGAGTGTCTACGAGGGCACCAAGCGCCTGGCCACGACCGCGACGCTCGTGCCCGATGGCAACGGCATCACCGGTGGGGTCGGCGGCACGCCGTTCCCGATCCCGAAGTCCGGCCTCGAGGTCTTCTGGAACCACCTGACGCGCTACCGGGGCATCGCCGCGGCGCTGCAGATCGGCCAGGTGCCGGTCGAGCCCGGCGGCAACTACACCATGGTGAACCTCAAGGAGGAGTTCTTTTTCCAGTACTACGTGCCTGGCATGACCGAGGCGGGCCTCGACAACATCATCGTGTACTTCACGCAGGAGACCACCGCACCCGCGCGCCTCGCCGGGGAAGTGCTGCTGGTGCAGGAGACGCTGAACCAGTCCAAGGATTCGCGCCGCGCGTGGATCTACAACCCCGGCCAGCGCCGGGTGCGCCGCGCTCCGAACGTCGCCTTCGACAACCCGGGGACGAACTCGGACAACCAGCGCACCGATGACCAGTTCGACATGTACAACGGCAGCCCGCAGCGCTACGACTGGAAACTCGTCGGCAAGAAGGAAATCTACGTCCCGTACAACGCGTACCAGCTGCAGAGCGAGAAGATCAAGTACAGCGAACTGTTGCAGAAGAATCACATCAAGCAGGACTACGCGCGCTATGAGCTGCACCGCGTCTGGATCGTGGACGCCACGCTCAAGCCCGGGGTGAGCCACATCTATTCGCGCCGCACGCTCTACGTCGACGAGGACTCCTGGCAGATACTCGCCGTGGACTGCTATGACAGTCGCGGCAAGCTGTGGCGCGTCCAGGAAGGCCACGCCATCAACTACTACGAGCTGCCCACCCTGTGGACCGACCTTGAGGTGGTGATGGACCTGACCAACGGCCGCTACCTCGCGCTTGGGCTGCAGAACGAGCAGCCGAAGTCCTACGACTTCACCATCAAGCGCACCGCGTCTGATTTCCAACCCAGCGTGCTGGAGCGCCGCGGAATCCGCTAGGATCCCGCGCATGAACGAGCGCGCGCACCGCGGTGTGCCGCGGCGGGCCGGCGCGCTGCGGTGGCTGGCCGCCATGCTGCTCGCAGGCGGCGCGGGCGCGAGCGAAGCGCCGCGCCCCGCTGAAGCCGCGCGCCTCGCCGACCACTCACTGCTGATCGCGCTGGCCCAGGCGGGCAAGCGCCTGGTCGCCGTCGGTGACCGCGGTGTCATCGTGTACTCCGACGACTGGGGCGAGAACTGGGTGCAGGCACGGACGGTGCCGACCCAGGCGCTGCTCACCGGGGTGTGCTTCTTCGACTCACAGCACGGGGTGGCCGTCGGCCACGACTTGGTCGCGCTGACGACCGGGGACGCTGGGCGCACCTGGGCGCTGGCGCACTTCGATCCCGTGGCGCAGCGGCCGCTGCTCGATGTGTGGTGCGGCGGCGGCGGCCATGCGATCGCGGTCGGCGCGTACAGCACGCAACTGGTGAGCGATGACTCGGGCGCGCACTGGGGCGAGCGCAAGTTCGCCCCGCTACCGCTACCGCTACCGCCCGTGCCCGGAGCCAAGGCCGCCGCGGCCGTCGATGGCGGAACCCACGGCGCGGACTTCCACCTCAATCGCATCGTGGCCGCCAGCGCATCGAGGCTCTACATCGCAGCGGAGGCAGGTCACCTGTATCGCTCCGATGACGCGGGACTTACCTGGCAGCAGGTCAGCTCGCCCTACGACGGTTCCTTCTTCGGCGTGCTGCCCCTGAGCGCGGACAGCGCACTCGCCTTCGGACTGCGCGGCAGCCTGTACCGTTCGGAGAACGCCGGCGCGAGCTGGCGCAAGCTGGATAGCGGCACGCTAGCCATGCTCGATGGCGCCTGCCGCCTCGGCGAGGCCGGGGTCATCATCGTCGGGTTCGGCGGAGTGATACTCACGAGCTCTGACGGCGGCGCCACCTTCGCGCTTGACCAGCAGGCCGACCACACGGACCTCTCCGCGGTGATCGTGCGGGCGGACGGACAACTGGTGACGGTGGGCGTGCGCGGCGCTAAGCGGATCCCGCGCACGGCGGAGCCCGACAGCGTCAAGGTGAAACCGTGACCCGGGCGCCGCGGGATACCCGGTACAGCCGCGCCGAGGCGTGGCTCGAGGAAGCCATCTTCACGCACCGCGTGCTGATCCTAGCGCTGTTCGCCCTGGGCACGGTGCTCCTGGGGGCGGTCGCGCTGCGCGGCCTGCGCATCGATACCTCGTTCAACAAGACACTCCCGGTGCGGCACGAGTACATGCGCACCTACCTTGATCCCCGCGTGGCGGAGTTCCGCGGCGCCAACCGGGTGCTGGTGGCGCTCATCGCCCGCGACGGGAACATGTTCACGCCCGAGTTCTTCGCGGCCATGCGCAAGGCCACCGACGAGGTCACGGTCATGGACGGCATCGACCGCACCCGCGTGCAGTCGATCTTCACCCCGAACGTGCGCTACCTGGAGGTCGTCGAGGACGGCATCGAGGCCGGCAACGTCGTCCCCGCGGACTTCACGCCCACGCCGCCGAACATGGCGCGCGTGCGCGACAACATCAGGAAGGCGGGCATCGTCGGTCGCCTAGTGGCCAATGACTTCTCCGGCGCCCTGGTGAGCGCGACCGTGCTTGACCAGGACGCGCAGGGCGGGCCGGTGGACCCCATCAAGGTCGCGCACCTGCTGGAGCAACACGTGCGCCGGGCCATCCAGACCCAGGGCGCGGCGCCGGGCGGCATCGACGTGCGCATCATCGGCTTCGCGCAGGTGATGGGCGACATCGCCGACGGGGCGAGCTCCGTCGTGCTGTTCGCGGTGATCACGCTGGTGCTCACGCTGCTGGCGGTGCGCGCTTACTGCCAGTCGTGGCGCATCGCGATCGTGCCGGTGGTCTGCTCGGTGATCGCGGTCATCTGGCAGCTGGGCGCCCTGGTGCTGATGCGCTACGGCATCGACCCGATCGGCCTGCTGGTGCCCTTCCTGATCTTCGCCATCGGCGTCAGCCACGGCGTGCAGAAGATCAGCGCCGTGGGGGATGCCGCCTTCGCCGGTCTCGACGGCATCCACGCCGCGCGCCGCACGTTTCGCCAGCTGCTGGCGCCGGCCATCGTGGCGCTGCTCGCCGATCTCGTCGGCTTCATCACGATCCTCATGATCCCGGTCCCCGTGATCCGTGAGATGGCGGTGACCGCCTGCATCGGCGTGGCCGTGGTGATCCTCACGGATCTTGTGCTGCTGCCAGTGCTGGTCAGCTACGTGCGCTTCGACGCCGGCTACCACGACCGGGTCGACAAGCGTCAACACCAGCTCGCTCGAGTGTGGCACCGGCTCGCGGGCATCACCGCTCGCGGTCCGGCCGCGGTGGTCATCGTGCTGGCCCTGCTTCTGGGGGTGCTGGGCTGGTGGAAGGGCCGCGAGACACCGATCGGCGACACTCGCGCGGGCGTGCCGGAGCTGCGCGCCGACTCGCGCTACAACCTCGACAACGATGTCATCACCTCGAGATTCAACATCGGCGTCGACGTGCTCACGGCGATCGTGGATTCCAGGGGGCCGGTATGCGTCAGCCACGACCTCATGCTCGCCACCGATCGCTTCGCCT
>JANYBG010000030.1 GCA_025360865.1 Pseudomonadota bacterium
GTGACGACCCATGACATCCACCTCCCAAGCTACACATTAGCTGAAGGTGTTTCGCCGACCCGTTGAGACCGCCTCAGCCATGTCCCCGGTATAAATCGTCAGCGATGTGACCGGAATAGACCTCTGATTTGAATGGTGGCCAGGGGCGGAATCGAACCACCGACACGCGAGCTTCTGCTACCTTCGACATGACTATGAATACTGTAAAGGATTGAGTGCATGCTCACTCGGCGGAAAATCCTCAAGGCGTCCTTCGCGGCAAGCGCATCGATGCTTGCTGGCAGCGCCCTGGCTGCGACACGTGAGCAGATGCGGTACTGGGATAACCATGCTGGGTTCGGCTACATGGGGCCGAACGATGTGGATCTGCTCGATCACTGGCGATCTGCCGGTGTTAGCTACTTGTCGATCAATGTCGGGTACGACCCCGTGCCCTGGAGCACCACGATCCGTGCGATTGCCGATTACACCAAAGGAATCGAGGCGCGGTCAGACATGGTTCTCTGCGCGACCGTTGCGCGGGTTCTCACCGCATGGCACGCCGGACAGATGGCGCTGACGTTCGACATCGAGGGTATGGGAGCCCTGAACGGTGATCTGTCGATGGTCGAGCTGTATTACCGACTCGGCGTTCGGCAGATGTTGATCGCCTACAATCTCAACAACGACGCTGGCGGCGGTTGTCACGATCAGGACAAGGGACTTACCGATTTCGGACGCGCCGTCGTGCGCGAAATGAACCGTGTCGGCATGGTTGTGGATTGCGCCCATAGCGCCATCAGGTCTGGTCTTGAGGCGATGAAACTCTCGACCAAACCCTGCATTTTCAGTCATGCGAATGCGCGCGCCCTGCAAGATCATGAGCGCAATATCACCGACGAACAGATAAGGGCTGTCGCGGCGACCGGGGGCGTGGTCGGCGTAAATGGATTGAGCCTATTTCTTGCAAATGGCGCTGCCAAGGTCGAATCGATGGTTGCCCACATCGACTACATGGCGAAGCTGGTGGGCGCGGAGCATGTGGGAATAGGGCTCGATTGTGATCCTTCTAATACTGGCCCAAGGCTCGACGAGGCAACGAGCTCGAAATACTGGCCTGCCCGCCAGTACCCCGCCTCGATCAAGGAGGACTACCTACCGCCGAGCGTCTTGCCGCAAGTGGCCGAGCAGCTGCGCTCGCTGGGATACAAGGAATCGAACATTCGAGCCATCATGAGCGGAAACTTCATGCGCGTGGCTTCGCAGGTTTGGGCGAAGTAAGTCGCCGTCGCGAAACGGCGTCTCATTGGGCAAATGGATACCAAATGGGTACCGAACGCGTATCCGCAAATCGCCGACCGATGTAACACGCTGAATTGAATGGTGGCCAGGGGTGGAATTGAACCACCGACACGCGGATTTTCAATCCGCTGCTCTACCAACTGAGCTACCTGGCCGCCGCGAAAGCGAAAGGGCGCGTATTAGACCGGCCCGCCGGTATGTGCGTCAAGCAAGGCCGGTCCATAACCCGTTGATTCGGTTTGGATACGCCCGCATGCAGGAGCACGGTGCTCCAAGGGCGGCAGTCCCGGGACCTCCGGCTGGAGGCTCGCAAGCGCCCACACTGGCTGATGCCACCGAATAGCCGAACTCCCGATGATCGGCATGCGGTTTTCGTCCATCCGCACTGGATCGCACTAATGCGCGTTTACGTATGGTCACCGGCAAGCCACTTAGGCCCAAGCACCGCGCCAGGCAGTCGGCGCCCGTGAGCGGATGCTAAGCCCTTGATCGACAGGCATTCAAGACCGACGACACAGGCGCGTGCGGCCGCCCCCGAGGCGGTCACCCCGCTCCCCCATAAGATAGAGACCCCGCTTCATACGGGGAGATCCGCCCCCCGGCGCGCTAGACTTTCGGATCAGTCGCCGCGACGCCTGCGAGTACCGTCAGCCATGAACGCGAATCTGGTCCTGCTTGATCCGGAAGTTAAGTCGGCGCCCTGCGCGGAGAGCCTGACGCGGGCCAACGAGTCATTGCAGGCACGCGAGCGACTGCTGACCGCGACGGCCCGCGCCAGTCGACTGCTGCTGCAGTCGCAGGATGTCCGGGCCGCCATCCCCGGGGTCCTGGGAATCATCGGCGAAGCCGCCCACGTTGACCGTGTGAGTCTGATGGAGACCCGCACCGGTCCGCAGGGCGAGCCGTGGCTGGTGGTGGCGAGCGAGTGGACCGCGGAAGGCGTGCCTCCGCATGCCCAGGATCCGATCAAGTGCTCCTGCGACGAGCGCCACTTCGCGACCATGTGCGCGGAGCTACGCGCCGGACGCAGCGTCTGTTTCAGCAAGAACGAGATGACCTCCACCGTCACCGGCATCGAGGGAGTTGGCACGCAGACCAAGGCGATCGTGCCGATCTTCGTCGCCGGCGAATTCATCGGGGTCGTTGGATTCGACAACACACGACAGCACCGCGCCATCGATGGCGCTGAGCTCGCGGCGATGGAAACCGCGGCTGGCGTGATCGGCGCCGCCCTGCACCGCGAGCGCCTCGTCGATGACGTGCGCCGCGAACGCGAGCGTGCCGCGGAGGAGCGGGTCGCCGAGCTCGCCAAGACCAACGCGGTCATCCGTGGCAACCTTGAGCGCCTCGCCGGCGAGACCGACCTGTACAGTTTCATGGGACACATGCTGCTGGAGGCGACGCGACAGTTCGACGCCATCTCGGGGGCTGTGATCGTGCGCAAGGACTCGCTGCAGGAGTGGCGCGTCATCGCCCACGTGCGCGACGGCCAGGTCGGGCAACCCCCCTACACCCCTTCCGTCCCGGTCGAGGGCTCGAGTTTCACCACGCGATTCGGAGAACTCGCCGAATCGGCGTATCTTGATCTCGACAGCGACACCAGCGAGATCTGGCCGGGACTGCTGGCGTTCCACCGTGACGAGGGCGCCCGGGGCGTGGTGATGTGCCCGCTGGTGTTCGGCGGCCGCAGCGTCGGATTCCTAGCGCTCACCTTCGCGCGCAAGGCCGAAGAGGTGCTGAACAGTGGCCTGCTCGTGGCGCTCGTGCACCAGGCGACGCTCGCCATCCAGCTCATGCGCCTGGCCTACTCCGCCAAGGAAACCGCCGTGCTCATGGAGCGCACGCGTATCGGCCAGGAGATCCATGACGGCCTCGCGCAGGCTTTCACCGGCATCCTGCTGCAGCTGGGCGCGGTGGAGGAATTCCCCTCCTGCAAGAAGCGCGGCTCGGAGCTTGCCCTGACCCTCACCCGTATCCGCGACCTCGCGCGGGACGGGCTATCAGAGGCGCGCCGGTCGGTGATGGCGCTGAAGTTGGACCAGACGCGGCGCGCGGGACTTGAACTGGCGCTGCGGCAGCTGGCCGACCGCTCCACCGTCCCCGGCAGCATCACCTGCACCTTCGAGGGCAGCGGGGTGGCGACCGGCCTGCGCCCGGAGCACGAGCATGAGCTGCTGCGCATCGCGCAGGAAGCGGTGAGCAACGCCATGCGCCACGCGCGCCCGCACCTGGTGCGCATCAACATGACCGACGAGGACTCGCACTGGATCATGTCCGTCGCCGATGATGGCGTTGGCATGCAGCAGCCCACGGAGCTGTACGCGCGCGACGGCTTCGGGCTGTCCAGCATGCGCCAGCGCGCGGGCGCGATCGGTGGCGAGTGGCACATCGATAGCCGACCGGGCAAGGGCACGCGCATCAGCGTGCGCATGCTGAAGCCGGCGGCCTAAGTGTCAGCCGTCATGAAGAACAAGATCCGTGTCGTGCTCGCCGACGACCATCCGGTCGTGCGCGATGGGCTGGCGGCCATCGTCAACCAGCAGGCGGACATGGAAGTCGTTGGCGAGGCCGGGGACGGCGAGGAAGCGATCGCGCTCTACGAGCGGCATCGTCCCGATGTCATGGTGCTCGACCTGCGCATGCCCAAGCGCGACGGCGTCGCGGTTGTGCAGCGGGTGCTCGAGCTTCATCCCAAGGCCTGCATCCTCATCATGACCACCTACGACGGCGACGAGGATATCTTCCAGTGCCTGTCGCAGGGCGCCAAGGGGTACCTGCTCAAGGATGCGCCGCGCCCGGAGATCCTGGCCGCGATTCGCGCCGTCAGCGAGGATCGTCCTTACACCTCATCGCAGGTGGCCGCCAAGGCGCTGCAGCGCATGGGCAAGCCCAGCCTCACGCAGCGGGAACTCGCGGTCCTCCAGCTGGTCGCCGAGGGGCGCAGCAACAAGGACATCGCGCGGCGCCTGTCCATCACCGAAGGGACGGCCAAGACCCACGTGAAGGCGATCCTGACCAAGCTGGACGCCATCAGTCGCACCGAGGCGGTCGCGGTCGCGCACAAGCGCGGGCTGATTCACCTCTAGACCTGACGCGCGCCGCGACGGCGCGCGCCATTTCAGCCGGGCTTGGGAGGCTGGAACCCTTGCGGCGCCTGGGATCCCGCGCCGAAGAAGAACTTCTCCATCTCCGTCTCCAGGAACTTGCGCGCCTTGGGCTCGATAGGCGTCAGGCGATATTCGTTCATGAGCATGGTCTGGTGGGCCAGCCACTTCGCCCACGCCTCCTTGGAGACGTTCTCGTGGATGCGCTTGCCGAGCTCCCCGGGGTACGGAACCCGATCCAGCCCGGGAGCCTCGCGCTTGAGCAGGACGCACTGAACCATATGTGACACCAGACCCCCTTGGCGCGCGCTCGCACCGCCCATGACCCGACCCTGGATTAACCGGCGAGCCCGGCGAGCAGCGCGCTGATGGGCGCGGGCAAGCCGATGCGGGCAGGCGAGCGGATGTTATACCAGAGCCCAGCCGCATCCTGGATTTCCGTGGCCGTCGGCTCGCAGCGCACCAGGAGTGGATTGATCGTCAGGTCGAAATGCGTGAAGGCGTGCTCGACACTTCCGAGCGCTCGGGCTGGCGCGCAAGTCGCGCCGAGTGAATCCTGGATGAAAGCCGCCGCCGCCTCCTGGCTCGGGAATTGCGGCGGTGACCACAAGCCTCCCCACACACCGCTCTCGGGGCGGCGCTCGAGCAGCACATCACCGCCTCCGTTGAGCGCGACGACCATGAATACCCGCCGACGCGCTCGCGTGAGCGGACGCCGAGGCGTGGGCAGCTCGCGCTGTCGGCCCGTGGCCAAGGCGGCGCAACCCACCGCCAGCGGACATCGCGGGCAGGCCGGCCTGTCGCGCACGCACAGCGTCGCCCCCAGATCCATGATCGCCTGTGTGTAGGCGGCCACATCGTCCCGTGGCGTGCACGCCTCCGCCAGACGCCACAGCTCCCTCAGGACCGCCGCATCGCTGACCGGGCCTGCGACCGCGAAATAGCGCGCGAGCACGCGGCGCGCGTTGCCGTCCAGGATCGCGCAGCGCTCATCGCGCGACTGCGCGAGTATCGCCCCCGCGGTGGAGCGACCTATCCCGGGAAGCGCCTCCACCGCGGCGAGGCCGCGCGGGAACTCGCCGCCATGCTCATCGCGGATCAGCCGCGCGGCGCGGTGCAGGTTGCGGGCGCGCGCGTAGTACCCCAGGCCCGACCACAGGTGCAGGACCTCGTCGAGATCCGCTGCGGCCAGCGCGGTGATGTCGGGGAAACGCGCCGTGAATCGCTCGAAGTACGTGATGACGGTCGCCACCTGCGTCTGCTGCAGCATGATCTCCGAGACCCAGACGCGGTAGGGCGTGCGGTCGATCTGCCAGGGCAGATCGTGGCGCCCGTGGTGAGCCGCCCAGTCCAGCAGGCGGGCGGCGATGGGTGAGTTCAGCTCGGGCACGGGCGCATTCTAACGGTTGCACCGCGGGGCGGCCGGGTCACAAAAAAGCCGGGCGCGCGGCCGGCGTTGTCAGTGCTGGCCTCGGGCGCGACTCAGTCGCGGCGCATAGCCCGGGTGTCCTCGGCCTGCGCGGACTCACCTGAACTTTGGAGGCCGCCATCCCCCGGGCGGGTCTCAAGCGAATACACCTGCGGGCCGACTTTACCGCCCGGCATCGCCGCAGGCCCCTGTCCGGCCAGCCTGGCCGGCGCCCACGGCGGGGGCCGGGAGCCCGGTCAAGTTACCGGCGGACGCGGCCATTGAGCGAGAAAATCCCGGTGTACCTGGAGAGTCTTGTCGCCCGTGCCCGCGGCGAGCTGCGAGGCCCGGAAGCCGGAGTCCAGCTGAATGACGCGGACCTGGCGGTCGAGCACGGTGAAGCGCACGCGCCATTCCTTCACGGCAAGCCGCATCCCGTCGGCGCCGCGGCGGATGCGCCGGTACGGGTGAGGCGCCGGACCCAGAGCCAGGGTGGCCCGGATGCGCTCGCCGATCGGGAGTCCCGCATGGGCCTGGATCCATTCGGCCTGCGCCAAGGCCAGGGGCTCGAACCGGACCGTGAAAGCAGGCACTGGGTCATCCGGTTGCGCGTCGGCGCCGCTGGTTGTCTCTTCCGCCAGCCAGCCGTTGCCGGCAGCCGGATGCGCGTCTGTGTAGGGGACATAGGGCTTGAGGTCGAGCACCGGCGTGCCATCGAGCATGTCGGAATCGCGAATGCGCAAGACCAGCCCGTCGACGCGCTCGAGGCGGACCACCGAGATGCCGATGGGATTGGGCCGGTGCGGTGAGCGCGTGGCGAAGACCCCCTTGCGTCCGGTGGTGCTACGCGGCGGCAGGACCTTTGGCCGCCAGCCCGGATTGCGGTGAAACCAGAAGACCACCCAGACCAGTTCCCAGCTGGCGAGATCCTCCAGCGCATGCTCGAAGTTGCGCCCGGGCAGCAGCTCGATCCGCGCGGTCACACCCTGGGCGGCGCGCGGTTGCCGCGCGACCTGGACCTTGGTGGCCGCGGCGGCGCGCACGTAGCCGATCGGCTCGAGTCTCAGGCGCGGGGACTGATCAGAATCGATGGAGCCCGCCTTCACGATGCCCACCCGTGACTTGGCGCACGGCCGCCGGGCAGGGATAGACTCGAGATCCCCGGCCTCCTCATAGAGCAGGGGCGCGCCTCCGCCACGCTTCGCCCGTGCTGGCATGGGCGGGCGACCTGGGTGTTGCCCCCGCGCATCCGCCAGATCACCAGCGTACGAGCGGCGGCAGACTCATCAGATACGCTTCCGGATCCGCATCCGTACTGAAGCCGAACTTAGTCCCCCGGTCATATACCAGATTGAACTCGACATAGCGCCCGCGCTTGACCAGCAGCGCATCGCGCGCGGCCTCATCAAAGGGGGTGTCCTTGCGGCGCCGCACCAGCTCGGGGTAGACCTCCAGCAACGCCTCCCCGACCGCGCGGACGAAGCGGAAGTCCGCCCGCCCATCGCCGCTGGCCAGGTCATCGAAGAAGATGCCGCCGACGCCGCGGGGCTCCTGGCGATGCGGCAGGAAGAAATAGCGATCGCACCAGGCCCTGTACTCGGCGTAGGCCTCGGGCCGGTAGCCCTCACACGCGGTGCGCAGGGCCGCGTGAAAAGCGGCCGTGTCCTCGGCGAACGGGAATGCCGGGGTGAGGTCCGAACCACCGCCGAACCAGGTGCGGCTCGTGGTCAGGTAGCGCAGGTTCATGTGCACCGCTGGCACGTAGGGATTGGCCATGTGGGCGACCAGCGAGATCCCGCACGCGGTGAAGCGGCCATCGGACTCATCGGCGCCCGCGACCTGCCCGCGCGCTTCCGGGGGGAACACTCCCCAGACGCGGCTGACGTTCACGCCCACCTTCTCAAAAACCTCCCCGCGCATCAGCCGCGACTCGCCGCCCCCTTGTAGCCGGTGTCCCTCGGGCTTGCTCCAGCGGCGCGCCTCAAAGCGCCTCACCGGCTCGAAAGCCTCGAAGGCCGCGCACAACCGACCCTGCAGGTCGCGGAAATAGGCGGCGGCCTCGGTGGTGAAGCCCTCAGGCTCGTTCATGCACGTAGTCGACCAGTCGGGCCACCGCATCCGGCGGGGTGTCCTGCCAGATGCCGTGGCCGAGGTTGAAGATGTGGCCGGGCGCCGCGCCGGCGGCCTCGATGACCGCGCCAGCGTGGCGCTTCAATTCCTCAGGCGCGGAGAACAGCGCGGCCGGATCCAGGTTCCCCTGGACCGCCTTGCCCGAGCCCAGGGTCCTGCGCACCTGCGCCAGGTCCATGCGCCAGTCGACACCGATCACCTCGACATCAAGATCGGACACCGCGGACATGAGAGCCGAGCCCTGGTTGACGTAATAGATGAGTGGCACGCCGGCGCGGCGCGCGATTCCCATGGCGTGCCGCACCGCGGGTAGCGCGAACTCGGTGAACTCGCGCTCAGCCAGCAGGCCAGCCCACGACTCGAACAGCATCAGCGCCTGGGCGCCGGCGGCGGCCTGCGCCAGCAGGTAGTCACCCATCGCCTGGCCCAGCAGCATCAGCAGGCGTCGCGCGGACCGCGGCTGCGCGTACAGGAAGGCGCGCGCGGCGCCGAATTCCTTGGAGGGCCGGCCGCACACGAGGTAGCACATGAGCGTGAACGGGCCGCCGGCGAAGCCGATCAGCGGCGCTCCGCGCGGCACGTTGGCGCGCACCAGCCGGATCGTCTCCAGGACGAACGGCACGTCGCGCTCAGGCACGAGGACGGGGAGCGCATCAATCTGCGCATCCGTGCGTATGGGCTGGCGCACCACTGGTCCCGGCTCGAACGACAGGTCGATCCCCATCCCCTGCAGCGGCGTCATGATGTCGCTGAACAGGATCGCCGCATCGAGCTCGAACCGCCGCAGCGGCTGCATCGTCACCTCCGCGGCGAGGTCCGGGGTGCGGGTGAGCGTGGCGAAGTCGACCTTGGCGCGCAGCGCGCGATACTCGGGCAGGTAGCGGCCCGCCTGGCGCATGACCCAGATCGGACGGTGCGCGGGGACCTCGCGCCGGCACGCCGCGAGGAAGGCGCTCGGCGCGCTCATGGCCGCAACCACTGCGCGACCTCGGGAGCGAAGTAGCTGATGATCAGGTCCGCTCCGGCGCGGCGGATGCCGGTGAGGGTCTCGAGCACGGCCGCGCGTTCATCGATCCAGCCGTTGGCCGCGGCGGCCCTGATCAGGCTGAACTCGCCGGACACCTGGTAGGCGACGACCGGCACGCGCACGAGGTCGCGCACCTGGCGGATGACATCCAGATAGGGACCCGCGGGCTTGACCATGACCAGGTCCGCCCCCTCCTCCACGTCCAACAGCACCTCGCGCAGCGCCTCGCGCGAATTCGCCGGGTCCATCTGGTAGGAGCGCCGATCGCCGAAGGCGGGCGCGGACTCGGCGGCCTCGCGGAAGGGTCCGTAGAAGGAGGACGCGTATTTCGCGGCGTAGGCGACGATCGGAGTGCTCTGCATGCTGTTCGCATCCAGCAGCTCGCGGATCCCCCTGACCCGTCCGTCCATCATGTCGCTCGGTGCCACCGCATCGGCGCCCGCGCGCGCGCAGTTAAGCGCCACCTGCGCCAGTGTGTCCACCGAGGTGTCGTTATCGATGGCACCCGCGGCGGTGACATGGCCGCAGTGACCGTGGTCGGTCGCCCCGCACAGGCACACGTCCGCCCAGACCAGAAGCCTCGGACACGCCTC
Source organism: Pseudomonadota bacterium (assembly GCA_025360865.1). Classification (GTDB taxonomy): domain Bacteria; phylum Pseudomonadota; class Gammaproteobacteria; order Steroidobacterales; family Steroidobacteraceae; genus 13-2-20CM-66-19. The sequence continues at coordinate 9,544 of JANYBG010000030.1, forward strand.
CTTGATGGCGCTGATCGCCCGCGCGGCGAGTCCCCGCGGATTCCAGGCATCGCTCGCCTTGGGATCCTTCTGGTCGGGAGCGGCGAACACCAGCACCGCGGGGACGCCCGTCGCGGCGACCTCCTTGGCGTGCTTCGCGGCCTCGTCCACGGACAACTGGAATATGCCCGGCATGCTCTTCACGGGATTGCGGACAGCGGTGCCCGGCACGACGAACAGGGGGTAGATGAAGGCATCGGGCGTGAGCCGCGTCTCGCGCACCATGCGCCGCCACACATCAGACTGGCGGGTGCGTCGCGGACGCTCCTGTGGAAATCCCATGGCTATGTTCTCGTTTGCAGAAGACGCAGCGTTGTCTGGGCAAGACCGCCGAGGGTCGCGGTCGTCGCGACCACCGCGGGATGGCCCCGCGCGCTGAGCTCGCGCGCGGTGGTGCCGCCGATGGCCACGGGCGTGGCCCGCGTGAGCAGGCGCTCGAAATCATCAGCACCCAGCGCCTGCGCGAGCTCCGTCACCGCGGAGGGACTGGCGAAGGTCACCGCGGCAACGCCGTCGCGCTCGATCCACGCGTGGCACGCCGCGACATCCAGTGGGGCGCTCTCGGTTCGGTAGGCTTCCACCTGCGTCACGCGGGCGCCCAGCTGGGCGAGCCCCGCGGCGATCATCGGCAGCGCCCGGGAACTGGCCGGATACAGGACCCGCGTGCCCGCGGGGAGCCTCAGCGCCTCCAGCGCCGCCACCAGCCCGGCGGCATTGGCCTCCTCCGGCACGAGGTCCACTTTCCAGCCGCGCTGGCGCAGGACCTGCGCGGTGGCGCCGCCAACCGCGGCCACTCGCAGGCTCGCCGGGGCCGCCGGCAGCTGCTCGAGTACCGCGGCGACCGCGTGCCGACTGGCGAACACGATCCAGGCGAATGATTCAATCTCGGCCAGCGACGCGGCCAGCGGCGCCGGGTCCGCGCGCCCGACGCTGACCGCCGGCCACAGCAGCACTTCCAGTCCCAGGCCCCGCAGCTCACGGCTGAGCGGCCCATCCGAACCCTCCGCGCGCGTCACGACGACCGGACGGGGCTGCAAGGAATTCTTCACGGCGTCGGCGCCCCGGGGCTCGATCGAGCGCGCTGCATCAGTCCGCCGGCGCCGCGCGCCAGCAGCTCATCGGCGACCCGCTCGCCGAGGGATGCGGCCTCATCCACGGACGCGGGCGCGGCGCCACGGGCCGAAACGGAATCAACCCCATCCAGTGAACATACCGTCGCCTCAAGTCGCAGGAAGCGGTCGGTCACCATCGCCAGCGCGCCCAGCGGGATCTGGCAGCCGCCCTCGATACGGCGCAGCAGCGCGCGCTCCGCGGTCGCGGCCAGCCGGGCCTCGCGGTCATCGAGCGGAAGCAACCAGCGCAGCGTGGCCGCATCGCCCGCGCGCGCGCACAGGCCGATGATCCCCTGCGAGACCGCGGGTGGAAAATCCTCCGGCGCCAGCAGCTGCGTGACGTGCTGGTCGAGATTCAGACGCGTGAGTCCCGCGGCGGCGAGGATGATCGCGTCGTAGTCGCCGCGTCTGAGTCGCTCGACGCGCGTGGGCACGTTGCCGCGCAGCTCGACGTGCGCCAAGTCCGGCCGCTTACGCGCGAGGAACGCGCGACGCCGCAGGCTGCTGGTGCCGACGCGGGCCCCCGCCGGCAGGTCAGCGAGGCGCCTGCCGTCGTGACTGAGGAAGGCGTCGCGCGCATCCGCGCGTGTGAGCGTGGCGGCGAGTGTCAGCCCTGACTCAATCTGCGTGGACAGATCCTTGAGGCTGTGCACGGCGAGGTCCACCTTCCCCTCCAGCAGCGCCCGGTCGATCTCCTTGGTGAAGAACGCGCGCCCGCCCACCTGCCACAGCGGCAGCTCGCTCTGGATGTCGCCCTCGGTCTTGATGTGCACCAGCTCCACGGGGGGACAGCCGGGGTGCGCGCGCAGCAGCCCCTCAACGTGCCGCGCCTGCCACAGCGCCAGCGCCGAGGCGCGCGTGCCGATGCGCAGCGGCGGCGCGCTCATGGCTCGCCCGCCGCGAGGAAGCGATAGCCCACGCCCCACACGGTGAGGAAATGTCGCGGCGCGGCCGGGTCCTTCTCGAAGCGCTTGCGCAGCCTGAGGATGAAATTATCCACGGTGCGCGTGGAGGGAAACACGTCGTAGCCCCATACCTTCTCCAGCAAGTCCTCGCGCGAGACGATCTCCCCCCCGTGCTCGGCGAGCACCTTCAGGATCATCGCCTCCTTCTCGGTCAGCTCGTGGGTCTCCCCGTTCCAGGCGCGGGCGCGAAAGGCGCGGAAGTCCACTTCGTTGCCCCCGAATGCGAGGATCGCGGTGGCCGCGGTCGCCGAGGCGCTGCGGTACCAGTCCCAGCGCCGCAGGATCGCGCGCACGCGCAGCAGCAGCTCCTGCAGGTGGAAGGGCTTGGCGAGGTAGTCATCACCGCCGGCCTGCAGGCCGCGCACGCGATCGGCCGGATCGCCGCGCGCGGTGAGGAACAGCACCGGGGTGTTGTTGCCCTGCTCGCGCAGCGCCCGGCACACGGCGAAACCATCGATCCCCGGCAGCATCACGTCCAGCAGGATGAGTGTGCAGGGATTGGCGCGCAGCCACGCGAGCGCCAGCTCGCCATCGCCGGTCGTGCTCACGTCGTAACCTTCCGCGCGCAGGTTCTCGACCACGCCCGCGGCCAGGTGCGGATCGTCCTCGACGACCAGCACGCGCGCGGCATCCGCCACGGCGTTCATGGGCGGGACTCGGTGGCCGCGGGCCAGCTGAGCACGAAGCACGCGCCCTTGCCCGGCCCGTCGCTGTGCGCACTCACGGCACCCCCGGCCAGCCGCATCAGCTTGCGCACGATGAAAAGCCCCAGCCCCGTGCCCGAATTGCCGCCGCCCTTGTGGCGCGCGCTGAATTTCTCGAACAGGCGCGCGCTATCGGCGACGGCGAAGCCCACGCCAGAATCGCGCACGGTCAGCTCGACGCTTGCGCCGGCCGGCCGGCCGGTGAGCACGATGGCACCGCCGCCGCCGGGAAGCAGCGCCACGAACGCGTTCTCCAGCAGGTTGCGCACCACGACATCCAGGGCGAGGGGATCGCTGAGCACCTGCAGGTCCGCGGCGATCTCAGTCGTGATGGCGACGCCTGCGTGGCGGGCCCGCTCATCGAGCTGGCTGACCACGCGCGACACCGCGCCCGCCAGCTGCAGCGCCTCTGGCCTGAAATCCGCCCGGCCGCGCTCCAGGCGCGCGCTCTCCAGGATCTGCGTGACCATCAGTTCCATGCGCGCGATGTCGCTGAGCATGCGGTCCGTGAGCACGCGCGCGCGATCCGGCGGCGGTGAGCGCAACGCGAGTGTCTCCAGCGATAGCTGCAAACTCGCCAGCGGTGTCTTGAACTGGTGGGAAACAAGCGCGAGGAAGCTGTCCTGGTCCTCAAGCACATGCTCCTCGGCGCGCAGCGCGCGCGCGATCACGAAGAGGCACGTGCCCAGCGCGAGCAGGAAGAACGCGCCTTCCCAGGCGTACTGGCGGTTGCGCCGGCGCTCCTCTGTCAGGAGCATCCCAGCCACCGGGGCCGCGAGGGTCGCATGGCCACCCTCCACCCGGATCGCGGGCAGCAGCGCCGTCACCTGCTCCGCCGGCGTCCCCGCGTCAAGCAGGGCCTGCGCCGCGGCGGTCTGCTCCGCGTAAGCCGTGCGCGCCCCCCGCACCTTCTCGACCGTGTAGGCGTGCTGGTCGAGGATCCACCAGCCGACCTGGACCGCGGAGACCAGCACCAGAATAAGCGCGGTGAGCTGGAATACGCGACTCGCCTTCATGCGCTTCCGGCCAGGGACTCAGCGAGCGCCTGCGTGAAGAGCCCGAGGTCCGCGCGGGTGTGGGCGAGGGAGAGGAAGCAGCCCTCGTACGCGGAAGGCGGCAGGTAGACCCCGCGGGCGAGCATGGCGTGGAACAGCCGGCCGTAGCGCGCGGTTTCGCGCGGGGTCAGGGCCGCGGCATCGCGCGGCGCACCGGCTTCGTGGAAGGACATCCAGAAGAGCGACCCGGCGCGCACCAGGTGGACCGGGAAAGGCGCGCGCGCGAGCACTGGCGACAGCTGCGACTCAAGTTCCGCGCCGAGTGCTTCAAGCTTAGCCCAGCCGGATTCGCGCTCGAGCAGATCCAGCGTCGCCAGTCCGGCGGCCATGGCGACCGGG
>JANYBG010000101.1 GCA_025360865.1 Pseudomonadota bacterium
CACCAATACGCTGTTCATCGTGCGCGGTGACGAGGCGCAGGGCGAGCTCTACACGCACGCCTACCACCGCACACCCGCGCCCGATGCCCGTGAGATCCTCATCGGCGGGCGCTACCTCGACCGCTATGCGCGGCGCGACGCGCAATGGAAGTTCCTGCACCGCTCGCTGGCGCTTGACTGGGTGCGCGTGCATGCGGTCAATGCCGGCGCCTATCGTGAGTTCGCGGCCGGCGCCCCGCGCGGGCGCGCGGATGCGACCGACCCGTCCTATCTCGCCCTGCCATTTTTCGCCCGGAGCGCGCCTAAATCATGAAATTCTGGTTGTCACTGGTGTCGGTGCGCGAGACCGCGCAGCTGCCCGAGCTCGCCCGCTTCGCCGAGGAACTCGGCTTCCACGGGCTGATGGTCGGGGACCATCTGCTGTGGCCCGCGGAGATCGAGACTCCTTACCCGTACTCACCCGATGGCAAGATCTTCGTGCCCCCGGATACCCCGTGGCCGGATCCGTGGGTGCTGTTCGCGCACCTGGGAGCTGTCACCACCAAGCTGCGTTTCGCCTCGAATATCTATCTCGCCGCGCTTCGCGATCCGCTGACGGTGGCCAAGAGCGTCTCCACCGCCGCGGCCCTCACCCAGGACCGGATCGTGCTCGGGGTGTCGGCCGGGTGGCTCAAGGAGGAATACGAGCAGATCGGGATCGACTTCGGGACCCGGGGCTATCGGCTCGATGAGACGCTCACGCTGGTGCGCAAGCTTCTCACCGGACGAATGGTGCGGCACGAGGGTCCGCTTTTCAGCGTCGAGGGCATGATGTGCCCGGCGCCGGCGAAGCCGGTGCCGATCTGGTGCGGCGGGGCCGCCTCTCCCGCCATGCGCCGCGCCGCGCAGAACGATGGCTGGTTGCCCCTGCCCATGACCCTCGCGCAGTCGAAAACCGCGCTCGGGGCCATCCACGTTATGCGCCGGGACGCCGGCCTCTCCCAGGCCGGATTCTCGGTCGGCCTACCGCTGGCGGAGCCGGTGACGCAGGCCGCGGTGGATGCGCTGCGCGAGCTTTCGGTGGAGGACCTCGTCGTGATCGCCCCCTGGCTGCCCTCGCCCTGGGATATCACCGCATGGCTTGACCCGGGGGACGACATGTCGCGGCTGGACATGAAGAAAAAGGCGCTGGAGCGCTACGCGGACGCGGTCATGCGCAAGGTACGCTGAAGGGGATAGGCATGATCAAGACCATCGCGTTTCTTAAGAAGAAGGCCGGCATGTCGCAGCAGGCGTTCGAGCGTTACTACGAGACGCGGCACGCGCCATTGATCCTCTCCATCGCGCCGCGGATCTGTGACTACCGGCGCAACTTCCTGCGCACGGCAGGGGCGATCGTGGCGCCGGGGCTGCCCGCGCTTGATTTCGACGTCGTCACGGAGCTGTGGTATCCGGACGAGGCGGCGTTCGCGCAGGCCATGGCCGCGTTCACCGATCCTGTGAACGCGAAGCGCATCGCGGAGGACGAGGAGAACGTCTTCGACCGCGCGCATACGCGTTTTTACGCCGTGACCGAGTCCCGTTCTCCGCCCAGGGGCTGACGGGCGGAAGGAGAACCGACGGCGTTCTCGGGAGCGCCGCGGCGATCAGGACGAATTGTCCCGGGAGCGGTCAGAGGCAGGGACCCGTTGTGTTCCGCTGCCTATTCCGCCTGACGGGGAAGCTTGTTCCCGCTGGCCGCCGGCGGAATCCCGCGGAACAGGCGCCGAACGATGCGCACCGCGTACCAGCAGAAAGCCGCCACGAGCGCCACGGCGATCAGCGGCGAGGCGAGCGCCAGCAGTGACATCCCGATCGCGCCCCCCAGTTCGCCGGTTGAGACCACCGGATTCGCAAGTCCGCCGGTCAGCATCGCCGACTTGACGCGCAGCAGCGAGGTCAGTCCCTGGGTCAGCCCCGCCGCGCCACCGCCGGCGATCACCGCGGTGCTCCACCGCAGGATCGGAGGCAGGTCCGTGATCACGGCCGCCGCGGCCACGGTGCCTGCGATCACGGCGGCGGGCGCCGCGATGGTGTCGAGCAGGTGATCAAGGCCTGGGATGTAATAGGCGAGTACCTCGAGCACCGCGGTGATGGCGAACATCACGATCGCAGGCGCGGTCCCCAGCCACTCAAGCCCGCTGCTCAGGTGCAGGTGCCCGCTATAGGAGGCGACACTCAGCACCAGCATGGGCACGAACACGCGGAAGCCGACGGCGGCGGCGAGCCCGACGCCCAGCGCGATGGATAGCGCGAGCTCGGTGCTGGCCATGTGAGGCAGCGCGATCATTGCCGCCCTACGATAGGGGCCCCCGCGGGTCGTGTCGAGCGGGCGCGTCTTGACGGGTGGGGTGGTGAAGCCGAGCATCCCCACCATGCAGTTCCTGCGCGACACGCTCACCCCGCGGGTGGATCCATGATCACCCTCATGCGGCCGGTCGCCGATTCCCTGGGCGACTGCGAACTCAGCTACGTTGGCCGCACCCGGATCGACGTGGCGCGCGCCAGGGCGCAGCACGCCGGGTACGCCAGCGCGCTCACCGCGCTCGGCTGCCAGCTGGAATGGCTCGCGGCGCTGCCTGAGCACCCCGACGGGGTATTCGTGGAGGACACCGCGGTGGTGGTGCCCGAGGTGGCTGTCATCACGCGGCCCGGGGCGGCCTCGCGCCGCGGTGAAGTCGACTCCACCGCGGCCGCCCTGGCGCGGCACCTGTCGGTCACGCGTATCACGGAACCGGCGACGATCGAGGGGGGCGATGTGCTGCGGATCGGGCGCAGGCTCTTCGTGGGAGGCTCCGCCCGCAGCAACGCGCAGGGCGTGGCGCAGCTCGCCGAGGCGCTCGCGCCGTTCGGCTACACCGTGCGCGCCGTGGCGATGCGTGACTGCCTGCACCTGAAGAGCGCCGCCACCTTCATCGCCCCGGACACCGTGCTTGCGAACCCTGACTGGGTCGATCCGGCCGAGTTCGGCTGCGCCCGTGTCATCGGGGTCGCCCGGGAGGAGCCCTTTGGCGCGAATACGCTCACCGTGGGTGGGGTCACACTGGTGAGCACCGAGTACCCGCGGACCCAGCGGCTGCTGGAGCGTGCCGGCGTGGAAACGCGCGCCCTGGATATCAGTGAGCTGCACAAGGCCGAGGCGGCCCTGACGTGTCTCAGCGTCGTGGTGGGGGAATAACCGGACCTTACGCGCGCAGCGCCCCCGGCAGCGCCCCCAGGAACGCATCGACGTCAGGTTCCCTGCCGATCGTGACACGGCACCAGTTCGTGAACGGCGGGAACAACCGCCCCACCAGGATGTCGCGCGCCTTCATACGCGCGGAGAACAGCTCGAGCGGGATCCCGGTGTCGAAGAACACGAAGTTGCCCTGCGGCTGCGCGTAGCGAAGCCCAAGCCCCGTGAGATGGCTGGTGATGCGCGCGCGACTTGCGACGATGCGGGCCCGCGTCCCCGCGAGGAAGTCCTTGTCGGCGAGGCTGGCCTGACCGGCGCGCACCGACAGGAGGTTGGGAGTGGTCATGCAGGCGGCCGCGAGCGCCTTGGCGATCTCGGGGCGGGTGACGGCGTACCCCAGGCGCATGCCGGCCATGCCGTGCAGCTTGGAGAAGGTGCGCAGCACCACGACGCGGTGCTCACCTTCGACAAGGTCCACCGCGGAGCGCACATCCAGCCCATCGGCGAAGTCCAGGTAGGCCTCGTCGACGATCGCGGTCACGCCCGCCGGCAGCGACGTCACGAAGTCGCGGATCGCCGTCGCGCCGACCGCGGTGCCGGTGGGATTGTTCGGGTTGCACAGGTAGACCGCGCGGGTGCGCTCGGTGAGCGCGGCACGCATCGCCCGCAGGTCATGCTGGAGTTGCGCATCGACCGGCACGAACTTCATCTTCACGCCGAAAAACTCGGCGTAGTCGGGCATCTCAAGATACGTCGGCTCCGCGGCCACGATCTCGCCGCCGTCGCGCGCGCACACCAGAACCAGCGCACGCAGCAGTTCTCCGGAGCCGGTACCGATGACGATGTGCGAAGCCTCTGTGCCCTCGTGGCGGGCGATCGCCGCGGTGAGCGCTTGCGTCTGCTCATCGGAAGGGTAGCGGCAGCCCTCCGCGATTGAGGCGGCGACGGCGCGCCGCGCCGCGGGTGAGGGACCATAAGGGTTCTCGTTCCAGCACAACACGCGTGGGCCCGTCACTGAGGCGCCCTCGCGCGCGCTGGTTCGCGAGGCGAAGCCGGGTCCCGCGAGCAGCAGGGCGGAGGCGGTGAGCAGGTCGCGGCGGTTGACACTCATGCGGGGACCATCCTTAGAGTGGTGAAGAAACTCAGGCGCGGGCGGCGCGGGATCTAGCCGTGAACGACCCGGACACCGACCACATGGCCCCGGCGAGGGCGGTGGCGATACACAAGGCGGTCCACTGCTCGCGATTGGCGGGCTGCGCGGCGACCGCGGGCAGATGCACCAGGAGCACGAACGCGCTCATCATGAGAGCCTCCAGACGCACCGCCAGCGCGGGCAGGATTCCCATCAGGAGCGCGGCGCCCGCGGCGAGGTGGGCAGCGCCTGTGAGGTAGGCGAGCCCCAGGCGCGCCGGGATCCAGCCGGGGATCATCGAGGCGGTGAAGTCGGCGTAGGCGAAGTGGGACAACCCAAACACGACCATCGCCGCCCCGAGCAACAGCCGCGCGTACGCCATGGCGTTGGCCGTGGTGGCGATGCCCGCGACGGGGCGGTCCGCGATGGCGTCCAGCCAAGCGTAGAGCGCCCAGCCACCGATCATGAGCGTGAGGCTCTCGCCCATGCCGAGCCATGCGGCGATGCTCAGCGGTCGCATGACCAGGCGCGGCAGCTGCAGCAGCAACACCCAGCCGAGCAGGAACAGCGCCAGTACGAGCGCCGCGGAGCGCGCGCCGCGCCTGAACAAGAGAGCGAAGGCGCCGGCGACCAGTAGCATGCCCGAGGCGAGCGCGAGTGGTTCCCGGGCCGGGACGCCCGCGGGGACCGGCTGCCATTGAAGCGCGAAGTCGTGGTGGATCAGGCTGAGGATGCCCAATCCCGCCAGGCCGCTGGCGAAGAGAATCTGGCCTGGACCCAGGAATCGGAACATCACCTGCTCCAGTGCGGGACAAGCACGCAGCCTACGCCCACCGCCGATATCAGGGAATCCATGCGCGCCGGGGCGCGCTTTCACCAGTGCCCGTCGGGTTTCCACGGGCGGGTCAGCGCGGGGAAGGCGGGCGTGGACACCGGTGAAGAGGCGCGGCTAGACTTCATCGTGGTTGCCAGTCAACGTCCCATGAACCTGCGGCTCGGCGCGCCGAATGAGCTCGTGCTCGAGCGGGGTGACGGGTCGTCGCACCCGGTTCATCCGCTGTGGCTGCGCGAGCGGTGCAAGGATGCCGCCAGCATGGACCTGCGTACACAGCAACGCCTGCAGGACCCGTCCGACTTGGACCTGGATCTGAAGGTCGTCGCGCTCTCGCAACCCGCGCGCGGGGTATACAAGGTCACCTTCAGCGACGGGCACGAGGGGACCTTCAGCGGCGACGAGATCCTGGCCGAGGCGGCGCTCGCGGACAACAGCCACGACTGCCCGGCGCCGCGCCTGTGGGACGGCAAGCTCGCGGAATTTCCCAGGGCACGCTGGCGCGCGGATCCCTCGGAAGGCGAGCTACTTGGCTGGCTTGAGTCATTCCTCACCTTTGGATTTGTGATCTTCGAAGGCGTGCCCACGCAGCCGGGGACGGTGCTGAAGGTGGGCTCGATGTTCGGCTTCACGCGCGAGACCAACTTCGGCGCGCTGTTCAACGTGCGCTCGACGCCCAACGCCACGGATCTCGCGTACACTTCCGTGCCGCTCGATCCGCACACCGACAACCCCTACCGCGCGCCGGTACCCGGTATCCAGCTGCTGCATTGTCTGATCAATGAGACCAGCGGGGGCCTGTCGACTCTCGTTGATGGGTTCGCGGTCGCACAGCGGCTGCGCGCGGACGACCCACGGGCTTTTGACGTCCTCGCCAGCACGCCCGTGCGATTCAGGTACGTTGATGCGGACACGGAACTCACCGCCAGCGCCGTCCCCATCGAGCTTGATGTCACCGGCGGGCTCAAGGCGATCCAGTTCAGCCCGCGGCTGGACTTCGTGCCGCTGTTCTCCCCGGAGCGACTGGATACTTACTACAAGGCGCGTCGCCTGTTCGACCACCGCCTGCGCGCGCCGGATCACGAGATCCGGTTCCTGTTGCGGACCGGAGATCTGGTGATGTTCGACAATTGCCGCCTGCTGCATGGCCGCACCGGTTTCGACCCGGCCGAGGGCCTGCGCCACCTGCAGGGCTGCTACATCGACATCGACGGCCCGCGCAGTCGCTATCGCGTGCTGCGCCGGCAACTGGGGCGCGCCGCCGGCGTGAGGCGCAGCGCATGAGCCGTATCGTCAGCTTCCGGCAGATGAGGGACGGTACCAAAGAGGACTACCTTCTCCTGGACGAGGCGGAGAAGAAGTACGCGGCCGGACTTGCCGACCGGGTATTCGAGAACCTGCGCAAGCTGGACCATTCGCTCGAGGGGTACCCGGTCAGCCGTCTGGGTCATTCACTGCAGGCCGCCACCAGGGCGCTGCGCGACAATGCCGACGAGGAAATGGTGGTCGCGGCGCTGATCCATGACATTGGCGATGAACTCGCCCCATACAACCACGCGGAGGTCGCCGCCGGGATCCTGCGTCCCTACGTGCGCCCCGAGGTGACTTGGATCGTCGCCCAGCACGGCCTGTTCCAGAACTACTACTACGTGCACCACTTCGGTGGCGACCGCAACGCGCGCGAACGGCTGCGCGACCATCCCCACTACGAGGCGTGCGTGCACTTCTGCGCGGCCTGGGACCAGTGCTCCTTCGACCCTGACTACCGCGCCGAGCCCCTCGCGACCTTCGAGCCGATGGTGCGGCGGATATTCGCGCGCAGCCCCCATGACCCGCGCTACCTCGCGGCGGGCGCAGGTTGCGAGGCCTCCTAGGCCGTCCGCGGATCTCTGGACGGCGCTTGTCGCGCGAGCCGCGCGGACGATGACCGCGGTATCCGCCAGCGGGCCGTCCCTTTACTGCCCCGACAGCCGGGGAACCGGTGAGGTCAACGCCTCCGTCCTCGAGGCGTCCTTGACGGGGGGATCGTGATTTCGTTCCTGCGGCGCGAGATTCCACTGCTGACCGACAAGACGGTCTGAGAGGCGTAGCGCTCAGAAGTTGTCCAGTACCCGCGTCTCGGGGTCATCAAAGCCGCGGTCGCGTTCCCCGGGATGGGATGGTAATTCTCCGTCATGCCGAGGGAGGCGCCGAAGCCACCGACGGCGAAAATGATATCGCTGGATTCCTTATCGAGGTATCGGCAGTAGGTATCCGTCGATGGCGCGCGTAGGACAAGGCACGATGACTTTTCATACGAGCGTGGCGATAAGATGGCGCGCGCCCTGGCGGGCGTCGCGGGAGTCGCGGGAGTCCCGGGAGTCGCGGGAGGGGTGGTGGCGCGTTGCGAAGTGCTGATTGCCGGAGCCGGGCCAACTGGCCTCGTGCTCGCGCTCTGGCTGACCGGCCAGGGTGTGAAGGTGCGCATCGTGGACATCGCCGCGGGGCCGGGCACGACCTCGCGCGCGCTGGCCATGCAGGCGCGCACGCTTGAGCTCTACCGCCAGCTTGATCTGGCGGAGCCAGTGGTGGCGCGCGGCTACAAGGTGCCCTCGGCCAACCTGTGGGTGCGCGGCGAGCCCGCGGCGCGCCTGTCCTTCAACAGCATTGGCGCGAGCTTCACCCGGTTCTCGTTCCTGCAGATATTTCCGCAGGACCAGCACGAGCGCCTGCTAATCGAGAAGCTTGAGTCAGTGGGTGTCGCGGTCGAGCGCAATACCGAGCTCGTCGGCTTCACCGAATACGCGGATCGCATCGCCGCCCGCCTGCGTACCACCGAGGGCGCCGAGCAGGTGTGCGAGGCGGCCTATCTCGCCGGCTGCGACGGCGCCCGCTCGCAGGTCAGACACACCCTGGGGAGCGGATTCGCCGGTGGCTCCTACCGCCAGCTGTTCTACGTCGCGGATATCGAAGGTTCAGGGCCTCCCATTGACGGGAACCTCAACGCGGACCTGGATGAGGCGGATTTCCTCGCCGTGTTTCCGATGGCGGGTGAGGGGCGCGCGCGCCTGATCGGCACGGTCCGCGACGAGCGCGCCGCGGACGCGTCGCAGCTAAAGTTCGAGGACGTGAACGGGCGGGCGATCCAGAATCTCAAGCTCCGGGTTGACAGGGTCAACTGGTTCTCGACCTACCACGTACACCATCGCGTTGCGGACCATTTTCGCCATGGGCGGTCGTTCATCCTCGGGGATGCCGCCCACATCCACAGCCCCGCCGGTGGCCAGGGCATGAACACCGGGATCGGGGATGCGGTGAACCTCGCCTGGAAGCTCGCGGCTGTGATCAAGGGCAAGGCGCCCGATTCGCTGCTCGACACGTACGAGCTTGAGCGAATGCCCTTCGCGCAGCGCCTGGTGTCGACCACCGACCGGGCTTTCAGCTTCGTCACTTCCGACGGGCGGCTCGCCGACATGGTGCGCACCCACGTCGCCCCGTTCGTGCTGTCGCGGGCGTTCGCCTTCGAACCGGTCCGGGAACTGATGTTCCGCACGGTCTCGCAGACCCTGATCAACTACCGCGAGCGGCCCTTGAGCGCGGGCAGGGCGGGGGAGGTCCATGGCGGGGACCGGCTGCCCTGGGTGGCCGGGGTCGACGGCGACAATCACGAGTCCCTCAGCGCCATGTCATGGCAGGTTCATGTGTACGGGACGGCACGCGGGACCCTTACCGAGTGGTGCGCCCTCCACGCGGTACCCCTGCACGTGTTCCCCTGGTTGGACGCCCACGCGAAAGCCGGTTTTGCCCGCGATGCGCTCTACCTGATGAGGCCTGACACCTACGTGGCGCTCGCCGACAGCGCAGGAGACCCCGGAGCCATCCAGCGGTATTTCTCCGAACGCCAGATCCGCACCCCGCGCTGAGCTGCGCACGCGGGTGCCGTGGCCGCGCGCTGATTGAACACATCCAGGGGCCGCGCTCGGACTTAGGCGGAGGTGGGACCGGCGGGAGCTGGTACCCCCTCGGGAAGTTAGAATCTCACGAGTCCGGTTCCGGGCGCACGGAGCGTTCACCGTAGCGTTGGCTCAGCAGGACCTCCTCGTGGTCGAACTCGCGCTGCAGCCGGTTCATAACGCTGTCGCTGATCTCGTTTCGGTCACGCATGGCGATGACCGCCTCGCGTTGGGCCGCGATCACCGCGAGCCGCATCCCGAGAAGATCCGCGGGGGAGGCTTGGGTGACATCCCGGGCGATGAGCTTGCGGCTGGTCATGCTGCGCAGTTCCTCCGCCTTCTCCCCGACCGCGCCACCTTCGGCGACGAATCCATCGAGCCTGTCGATGCCGGCGCGGATGCTGGCGGTGCGCGCGTGCCGCTCCTCGTTCTCCTCCTCGTCGCCGCCGACGATTCCCAGCAGCCGGACCGCGGGCGCGAGCGTGAGTCCCTGCACGACGAGGGTGATGAGGATCACGACGAAAGTGATGAAGATGACCGCGTTTCTACCTGGTAATGCCGTGCCGTGGGCGCCCAGGTAGGGCAGGGCGAGGGCGATCACCAGCGAATCGCCGCCGCGGATCCCGGCCCAGCCGGTGAAAAGCACGTTGCCCCACGGTGGGTAGGTCGTGTCGGGATTGTGCCGCAGATGCCTGTCGATCCACCGCGGCAGGAAGGCGCCGGGCAACGCCCACGCGATGCGGGTCACGATCATGGCGGCGGCCACGGCGACTGACACCTCGACCAGGCGCCAGATCTCACCAGGTTCTAGCGCCTGCACCACCTGCGGCAGTTCCAGTCCGATGAAGATGAAGATCAGGCCCTCGAGCAGGAAGGTGAGCACCTCCCACATGGCCACGCCCTGCAGACGGGTCCGCGCCCCGACCACGCGCGCGCCGAGCCGTCCGAGGTAAAGACCCATCGTCACGACGGCCAGGACGCCCGAACAGCCCAGCGCATTCGCCGGGAGGTAGGCGATGAACGGGCTCAGGAGCGAGACGGTGTTCTCGACCACGCTCGAGCGATCCATGTGCTGCCGGATCCAGCCGACGCACCAGCCGGTGGCAAGGCCGACGCCGACACCGCCGCCGACGGCGAGTAGCAATTCCACCGTCGCATGCGGTAGCGAGAAGGTGCCGGTCACCGCCGCGGCGAGGGCCACCTGGTAGGCGATGAGCGCGGTCGCATCATTCGCGAGGCTCTCGCCCTCGAGGATCGCCAGCAGGTCACGCGGCAGGCTCAGATCGCGAGTGCTCGCGGTCACGGCGATCGCATCGGGCGGGGAGACGATAGCCCCGAGCAGGAAGCACACCGCCCAGGGGAGCGCGGGGATCAGGGCATGCGCGACCACCGCGACGGCGGCCATTGTGACCAGGACGAGCCACACGGCCAGCAGGGTGATCGCGCGCAGATTGCGGCGAAGCTCCCGCCAGGAGGTCCTGAGCGCCGCCCAGTACAGCAGCGGTGGGATGAAGATGAGGAAGATCGCTTCCGGGTCGAGGGAGAGTCGCGGCAGGCCGGGAATGAAAGCGACGCCAAGTCCGCCCAGAACCAACAGAGTGGGCAGCGGGATACCGGAGCGATCCGCGAGCAGCCGCAGTACGGCGGTGGCGGCGAACAGCACCAGCACAAGGGAAATGATCGACATGCGCGGCCTGCGGTAGCGGACGGATCAGGCACGCGGCAACGCCGCGGGGGGGTTCCCCGCGACGTTGCGCGAAACAGCCGGGCGGAGGCCCCGGCGCGGGGGGGGGGGGCTAGCGCTTGATTCCCATGCCTGAGCCAATGCCCTCGATCGCCTCGAGGTGGGACTGTACGGTCGGCAGCACCTTCTGCGCGAAGGCCCTCGCCTGAGCGTCCTGTCCTGATGCGATCTCCTTCTGCAGCAGCGCCACCGTGCCTTTGTGCGCCTTTATCTGTCCTTTCACATACGCCTTGTCGAAGGTCGCGCCGGAGAGCGCGTCGAGCTGCATCTTCGTGCTGTGCGCTGTCATGGCGGGGCTGGTGGGTAGCGTGACGCCCTTGGACTGAGCGAGCGCCATGAGCTCCTGGTTGGCGGCCGAGTGGTCCTTCACCATCATCGCCCCGAAGTCCTTGATCTTCTGGTCGGCGCCTTTGTCCTGCGCGAGCTGGCCATCGCGTACCTCGGCGAGGCCGCCCGCGGCCAGGGATTTGTAGAAGTGCATGTCCGGTGTCGAGTTGGCGGCGAAGGCGGCCATGGGCAGTGCGGTCAGGGCGACGAGAACGAGGTATTTCATGCGCGGTTTCCTAGCTGAGGTGGGCGACAGTTATAAAGGCGGCGCCGTTGTCGCGAAATCGTCCCAGGCGCAGTCACACAGTAGGCCGCGTCCTACCGCACTGTATGGCTCGCCGCGTGAGGAGGGTGGCCACCGCCGCGCCCGTTGGGTAATGTCACGTCCATGATGCGCGGCGCCAAGAAACACGCTCTCGCCCAGCGTGATCCCGAGCATCACGTCCGCACGTGTGATTCCATCGAGGTGTTCGTCTACATCCTCCCGTGCCGCCACGAGGACATTCTCAAGGTAGGCTTCTCGCGCGATCCGCTGGGCCGCATGCATACGCTGCATGCGCGCTATTTCGAATTCTTCGACATGGATCGCGCGCTCCTGGTAGGGACAGAGTCTGTGCGTGAGGCGCGCCGGCTGGAGCGCGAGCTGTTCGAGGCCGCGGAACTTCACAGCGCGCCCGCGCCGCTGCTCATCCGCGCCGCGGCCGGCGGTCACACCGAGTGGTATCGGGGCGCGTATTCACTGCTGTGGGAGAGCGCCCGCGACAAGGCCGCGGCCGCCGGCTTCGCCGTGCACCTGCCGCTGCGCCCGTGGTTGCGCGAGCAGATGCGAAGACGCGCCGAGGGGTTGTACGAATCGACCACGCACATGCTGCGGGCGATTGAATCCGCGCGCGCCTACGGCATGGCGGCGACCACGCTCGAGACCGGCCTGCGCGACCTGCTGGAGTCGTTCGCGGCCGCGGACCTCGACATCGGGCGGCACACTCCCGTCGAGGTGTTAGGCTGGTACCAGCGCAACCGCGGTCGGTGTGAGTAGGGCGTGCCCTACATTCAGCGGACACATCCATAGGCTATCGTTGTGGGGATTTCTTCGCACCAGACCCGCCCGTCCGGCGGGGGAGAGGCCCGGGATGATTTCGATCAAACGGCGTACGCCGGGTCCACCCCCGTGAAGCGCAGCCCGCTCGCGGGCAAGCCCGCCCTGGCGGGGCCATTGGTGGATGTGCCACGCCTGGTCACCGCCTACTTCAGCGAAGTCCCGGACCCCTGCGTGCCCGAGCAGCGCGTGGTCTTTGGCACCTCGGGTCACCGTGGCTCTGCGCTGACGCGGACCTTCAACGAGGCGCACGTGCTTGCGATCACGCAGGCGCTCTGCGAGCTGCGCCGCTCGCGCGCGAACGACGGGCCGCTGTTCCTCGGGGTGGACACCCATGCGCTCTCCGCGCCCGCGCGCGTGAGCGCTCTGGAGGTGCTGGCGGCCAACGGCGTGGAGACCCTGCTGGCGCAGGACGATGAGTACACACCGACGCCCGCGGTCTCGCACGCGATTCTCACGTACAACGCCGGTCGCACGAGTGGGCTGGCGGATGGGATCGTCATCACGCCCTCCCACAATCCGCCCGAGGACGGCGGCTTCAAGTACAACCCTCCGTCGGGCGGACCGGCGGACACCGCGATCACCGCCGGGATCCAGCAGACCGCGAACGCGCTCCTCGCCGACCAACTGCGCGCCGTGCGCCGCATGCCCTTCGACCCGGCGCTCCGCGCTGCCACGACGCATCTGCACGACTACCGCACGCCGTACGTGGACGATCTCGGCAGTGTGATCGACATGGATTTGATCCGCAGCGCCGGCGTGCGCATCGGCGTGGATCCACTCGGCGGAGCCGGCGTGCACTACTGGGGGGCGATTGCCGAGCGATACAGGATCG
>JANYBG010000121.1 GCA_025360865.1 Pseudomonadota bacterium
GCGGCGCCTTCGGGCGGCGGCCCGTCCGGATCCGGCGGGATCGTGCCTGTGCGCGCGGCGACCTCGGCCTGTTGTCGCGCGATGATCTTCGTCGCCTGCTCACGCATTTTGGTGAGAACCTTTTGCGGGTCATCGCTGGCCGCATGGTCGAGCTTCCAGCTCCCGGCTAGCGAAACACCACCGGGCGCGTCCGCCGAAAAGCGCGAAGCGACGCAGCCGCAAAGAGGCGCGAGAACCGCGCATGCGAAGAGCGCCCGGACAATCGGCATGGAGTATCCTCGGTATCCCCAATACAGCACGCAGCATCGCAGTTCGCGACGCCCCCATGCAATGATCAAACGACGCACGACCCCGGAACTGGCCCGCCTGCGGCAGCGGATCGCGCGGCTCGACGGCGACAGCATCGATCAGTTGTACGGACTGGAGCCGGTATGGGAACCGGGCACCGGGCCGCGCCTCGCACCGGAGGAATTCGTGGCCGTGCTGTGCCCGTATTGCGGTGAGCGGCTCGAAACCCGCGTTGACCTGACCGCGGATGAGCCGTCCTACGTGGAAGACTGCGAGGTCTGCTGCCGCCCGATCGAATTTCATATCGAGCGTGATCAGGGCGGCGCGCTGGTGGCGCTGCAGGCGCAGCGCATCGACTAGGACGCGATTTCGGGCTGGGGATGGTGACACGATGGGATTGAACGGCGGACTCGCGTGCCTTGCATGGCTAGCGGTGGGGATGAGCCTGGCGGCATGCGACGGAGCGGTAACCGCTCCGGCGGCGCCCACGCGCGCGGGGGCGACAGGGGTCGCATCCGCCCGAGGCGCGCCCGCGGATCCGTGGCCTGAGTACAGCGCGCGTTTCGTCGAGGACTACTTCAGGGCGCACCCCTTTTTCGCGGTGCAGGCCGGACGGCACGAGTTCGACGGCAAGATGCCCGACTTGAGCGCCCCGGGGATCGCGACGGAGGTGGCGCGCATCAGGAAGATGCGCGCCGAAGCGCGGTCCTTTCCCGAGGCCGCGCTCACCGCGGGCGAACGGTTCGAGCGCGTTTACCTGTACAGCGTCATCGACGGCGAACTCTTCTGGCTCGACCGCGCGCGCTCACCCTTCACCAATCCGGCCTGGTACGTGGACCAGCTCGATCCGGATGTTTACCTCAATCGCGCCTACGCGCCGCTCGAGACACGCATGCGCGCGTTCACAGGGTACGCGCGCGCCCTTCCGGCGATCGCGGCCGCGGTGCGCGCCAACCTGCGAACGCCGCTGCCCCGGTCCTTCATAGAGCGCGGCATTGATGGCTTCGGGGGCTACGCGAACTTCTTCCGCGACGAGGTGGCCCCACTGTTCGCCGACGTCAACGACCCGGTCGCGCAGGCGGAACTGGCGCAGGCGGCCGCGGCCGCGGTCCGTGCGATGGATGGGTTGAAGAGCTGGCTGGAGGGTGAGCGCGCCCATGCCACGGACGACTTCGCCCTCGGCGAGCCGCTCTTCCTGGAGATGCTCAAGGCCACCGAGGGTGTCGACGTGCCGGTCGCGCGTCTGCTGGAGATCGGCCGGGCGGACCTTGCGCGCAATACCGAGGCGCTCTCGCTCGCGTGCGCCCGGTACCTGCCAGGTGGATCATTGGACGCGTGCGTGCGCAAGATGGCGGCGCACAAGCCGCAGGGCGGGGCGGTGCAGGGCGCCCGGGCGGAGCTGGCGCGGCTGCGGCAGTTCGTCATCGACAAGCACATCGTGGCGGTGCCCAGTGATGAGGTGTGCCAGGTGGCCGAGGCGCCTCCGTACAACCGCGCCAATGGCGCCTATATCAATACTCCCGGCCCGTTCGACAAGGGGGTGGCCTACACCTTCTATATAGCGCCCCCCGATCCGTCGTGGAGCCCCCGCGAGCGCGCGGCCTACATCCCCGGAAGGGCTAGCCTGCTCTACACGAGCGTGCATGAGGTCTGGCCGGGCCACTTCCTGCAGTTCCTCCACTCCAACCGCAACCCTTCAAAGATAGCGGCCCTGTGGGTCGGCTACACCTACGCGGAGGGCTGGGCGCACTACGCTGAGGAACTGATGTGGGAGGAGGGCCTGGGTGACGGTGATCCGGAGCAACACATCGGGCAGCTCGTGGAAGCGCTGCTACGCGACGTGCGGTATATCTCGGCGATTGGCATGCATACCCAGGGCATGAGCATCGCTGAGTCCGACCGGATGTTCCGCGAGAAGGCCTTTTACGACGCGGGGAATGCGCGGCAGCAGGCCGCCCGCGGCACCTACGACCCGGAATACCTCAAGTACACCCTGGGCAAGCTCATGATCCGCAAGCTGCGCGCGGATTGGGTGGCGCGACAGCCCGGCGCCGCGCAGGCGGACCCGCGCGGATACTGGTATGACTTCCACAACAAGTTCCTTTCCTACGGCGGACCGCCGATCCCGTTGGTGCGTGAGGCGATGGTGGGCGCGGGCGGCTCGCTCTTCTAGCCGCCGACCGCGCCCTCGAGGAATGTGAGTCGGCGGCCGTCGGCGTCAAGGCGCACGCGCACGCCAAGGGGCACCGGCTCGTTGCGCTCCCCGTGGCCGATCGGGAATCCGGCGGCGCACGGCAGGCCGGTCGCCGCGGCGAGCTCGCGCAGCAGGTCGGCGCTCGAGTAGGGTGCGTCCTTCTCCTCGCACTGCGTGAAGTCGCCGAGGACGATGCCACGCACGCGGGCGAAGACTCCGGCCATCGCGAGATGCGTCCACATGCGGTCAATCCGGTACGGCCGCTCTCCTTGGTCCTCCAGCAGCAGGATCGTGTCCTCGAGCACCGGCATGTAGGGGGTGCCGATGACACGCGAAAGCATCGACAGGTTGCCCCCGACCAATCGCCCCTCGGCACTTCCCCCGACGTAAGTATCCGTCCCCTCTAGCGGCGCCGCCGGCACAGGGGACTCGAGCAGCGCGAAGAGCCTTCCGTGCGTCGCCGCCCCGAGGCGCCCGAGCTGGGTGAGCACCGGCCCATGGATGCTGACCCAGCCATGCGCCTGCAGCCACAGGTGCAACGCTGTGATGTCGGAGAACCCGACCAGTAGCTTCCGCGCCCCCGGTGGCGGCATGTTAACCAGCTTGGTGAGGAGCCGGGTCGCCCCATAACCGCCACGCGCGCAGAACACCGCGCGCGCCGCCGGGTCCGCCAGCGCCGCCAACAGCTCGGTCAGGCGCCGGCCATCGTCACCGGCGAGGTAGCGATGCTTCGTGAAGATCTCCTCCGAGTACGTCGGACGGTATCGCTCCGCGAGTACCTTGAGACCCAGCTCGAAGGGCGGCCGCTCGAACCCGCTCGCCGGGGCGATGACCGCCACGTTGTCGCCGGGGCGTACGGTCGCGGCTGGCCTGAAAGGGGCGGTGGTCACGGGGGCGGGCCTCGGCATGTGAGTCATACCGCGCCGATTATCGCCTGTTCGGGGCCGCCCGAGGCAGCCGTGCGGCGACGATGACGAGGGGTGGTTTTGGGGGCGTTGACATCCGGGTCGTCCGGGAACCGCAACCCTCATACACCCCCCCGGAAACAGGTGCCGTGATCGGCTTCGTAGCATGGGTGCCGCCGCTCGCGATCCGCGCGCCACTGGCACCTCTGGCGCTGGTACCGCCACGGTTTCGTTGGCCGCTGCTACTGACGTTTCAGGCTATTCCGGATCGCCTTAGGTGGGTGTTCGCCCGGGGGCGAGCGCTGGTGTGCCTCCCCGCGCGACTGCCCGGCGAGCGCGGCTAGTCGGACAGGGCCTTTAGATCGCGTATGAGCGCCGCGCGCCCGGTTGTGAGCTGATCCAGCCGTGCGGCCGCGCTGCGCATGGCCGCGAGGTTCAGCACTGGCGCGTCATGCAGGCGTCGATAGGCCGTGCGCGCGCCAAGCCACAGGCGATTGATACGCTCGTAGCGCTCGGCTGCCTCACGGCGCATGGTGATAATGGCGAGTGCGCTTGTTTGCATAACGTGAGTTATCGCCCGAAAGAACCCACCCCAACAGTGCAAGAGTCACAGATGGCGCCGCCGACGTTTTGCTAACGCGCCACTAACCGGCGTTTCTGTAGCTTGCTCCCCGCTCGAGTGAACGAACGGTAGCTCCTGGGGGCGATTCTGACGATCGCGCTGTTCGTACCTGGCGCGCGTGAGCGCCGCGCTGCGGCGGCAAGTGCGCGGCGCCGCCCCGACAGCGGTGCTAAGGTTCGGGGCGACGCATGTTGATCTCGGCCGCCGCGAGGCGCCGCGGGCTGACACGGAGCCGCACCTCACGCCGCTCGAATATCGGTTGCTGGGGTGCCTGGCGCGCCAGCCCGGATCGATCGTTCCGCAAAAGCAGGTGATCCGCGAGGGATGGGGGCCGGGCCGCGAACATGACTCGCGCAGTCTGCGCGTGTGCATCAAGAATCTGCGCGGCAAGCTTGGGCCGGATCCGCGCCAGCGCGCTATCTGGTCACCGAGCCTGGCTTGGGCTATCGACCGCGCGCGGACGACGACGACAGCGGCGAGTTCGGGGACACGGGCCCATAAGGACGCGGGCGCGGCCCTAGGCGAGGGCGACGACGAGTTTGGCCGAGTGGCTGCGCCAGTTGATCGGAATGATGAACGAACGGTGCCCCGGTCGAAGCGGGATACTTGGCTTCTCACCCGAGACGACACTCGGCACGGAGATCACGAAGTCGCGACCGAAGTCCCGGCGGGCGTTGCCGGAAATGGTGTTCGCCACCTCGCCGACCAAGTCGCGCATGGTCTCGTGGCTGAAGTCGTTCTCCTGCATCTTCATGAGCAGGACAGTGAGCATCGCCTTTGGGGCGGTAAAATACACCACGCCCTCGCGCTTGCCGGAGATGTTGATGACTCCGGTGTATTCATGCACCGAGGGCGAGCCTTCCATGAGGTACGGCGAGCCGATGGAGGCGGGCTGCTGCGCCGCTACCTCGAAGAAATTCGTCGTTCCCTCGACGAAGGTCTTGAGCTCCTGTTCGTACAGCATTTTCGTTGTTTCCCGGCGGCCTAGCGCATCAGTTCCGCGATCGCCTCGTTCAGCTGGCGATCGGTGAAGGGTTTGTTGAGAAAGCCGTTGGCGCCTTTCTCCATCGCCTCCACCGCCGTCGCTTTGTCGGCGAGCGCGGAGACGACCAGGATGCGGATCGAGGGCTTCAGGGCGACCAGCCTGCCGATGCACTCTATGCCGTCCATGCGGGGCATCGTCAGGTCCATCGTGACCACATCCGGGTCGGTCTTGCCGAACAGTTCCAGCGCCTCCTCGCCATTTCCGGCGGTGCCGACCAGCTCGAGCTCCTCGAATTTATTCGAACGCTCGATTCGCCGGCGCATGATGTTCGAATCGTCCACGATCATTAACTTGAACGAGCGCTTGCCATTGAAGGTCGCCGAGTTGGTGCTCACGCGACCGCCGTGCTGCTGGCTGCCTCGGAAGGGGGCAGCACGATCTTGAAGCGTGTGAACCGGCCTGGGTGAGTGCTGACGCCGATCTTGCCGCCCAGCGCGTAGACGCTGCGCGCGACCACGTCCATGCCCACGCCGCGGCCGGCGTCCATGGAGACCCCGTCCTGAGTGGTGAAGCCTGGACGGAAGATGAGCGCCATCGTGGCGCGGGTGTCCATGCCAGCCGCCTCTTCCTCGGTGATCATCTGCTTGCGCACCGCCGCGGTGCGCAGTGAATCCGGCGCGATGCCGACGCCGTCGTCCTCGAAGACCAGCTCATAGCCGTCGCTGATCTTGCGGAACTCGACGCGCACGGTTCCCTCGGCGTCCTTGGTATTGGCCTGGCGCACGTCCGGGGACTCGATCCCATGCACCGCCGCGTTGCGCAGCATTTGGATGAGGCAGTCCTTGATCGTCGCGCTGTAGGCGGTCGGCACCTCGCTGAGACCGGCCATGGTGAGCTTGAAGCGCTTGGAGTGATCGTGCGCGAGCCGCTCAGCCATTGACTGCAGCGCGGGCCTCAGATCCTCGACGGAGCGTGGTGCGCCGCGCTCAGGGGTGGCCACAGGCGCGGGTGGCGCCGGGGTCGCGGCGCTGAGCTTCATCGACGGCATAGTGGTTGAGAGCGTCGCGGTTTGCGCGGCGATCCCGGCGGGTGTGTCCTTGATGGCGGTCAGCCGGGAGGCCATCTCGCGCACCCCGCGCAGGTGCGCCAGCAGGTCATCGAGTTTCAGGACCAGTGGGAGGAAGTCGTTGCCCGAAAGCTCTGGGCGCTTCTTGCAATCACTCACCATGTCCTCGAGTGAATGCACGCGACTGGCGATGCTCTTGAGATTCAGCGCCGAGGCCTCGCCCTTGATGCTGTGCATTTCGCGGAACAGGCCGTTGAGCTTCTTGCGGAACTCGGCGTCGGTACGCGCCGGCTCACGCAGGATGGTGTTGACCAGTTTCAGGCCGGTTTCGGCGGTGTCCAGGAACGACACCAGCTGCAGAGGATCGACGTGCATCATGCCGAGCATCATGTCCAGCTGCTGGTTGGCGTTCTCCTGCGAGTCGTGCAGCTCACGCGCGAGCAGGACACTTGAGGTGATATCGCCGACCGAGCACAGCACGTGCTTCACGCCCTCGGGGCCCATGACGCGATGGAAGTCGAACTGCAGGTAGCGCGTCTCCTTGCTCCCGTGGCCATTGTCCATCGTGATCTCGAGCTGGCCCAGTGGGTTGATGCTCTTCATCAGGTTCTCGTGGGCGCGGTCGCCCCAGAGCAGCTTGATGTACTTCGTGGCCGTGGAGAGCGTGGCCGCCGGCACCAGGTTCTGCAGGAGTTCCTCGAACGACAGCCCGGCGAAGTCGTTGCGGCTGAACATGCGGGTCAGCGCCTCGGACCAGACCGAGCCGATGCGATAGTTGGCGTCCAGCAGGAAGAATCCCTCGCGCACGGTCTTGAGGATGTCGCGGGTCTGTTCCGTGGCATCGCGCGCGACCCGCTCTTGGCGATTGCGCGCGCGCTGGAACCATGCGGCGGCTCCGGCCAGCATCAGCGCGGCGATCACGCCGACGAACAGCAGGCCGCGCAGGTGGTCAGCGGCATCTGAGGAGGAGTGTTGCAGCGTGCTGGCAAGGCTCGCCAGCTGCGCCTGCAGGGGGCGGGCGTTATCTGCGGCGAACAGCTGCGCCTGCTTGACCTCCGCGTAGTGCTTGCGTCCTTCGCGTGACAGGGCGCTGCCGGCGCTGTCGGACTCCACGTAGGGCTGGCCGGCGAAGGCGACCACCGGGTCGAGCACGGGGCGGTACTGATGCCACAGCAGCAGTGCGCGGTCGAGCTGCGGAGACTCGGAGTTGCCGCCGGTGTTTATCTTCTTGAGTTCCTGGTCGAAGCGCGTGACGGTGGCCTGCAGGTCCGAGAGCGCCTGTCCGGAATAGGCACGCACCTCCAGGCGGTCGCGCAGCGTATTGAGCTGGTGCGCGATCTCCTCCGGGTAGTTCTGCAGCGCGCTGGCGCTTTGCAACGCGGTGATGTTCGCGCGCATGTTCGTGGCGAGATGGAAGCCCCAGATGAGCACTGCGCCCATGACGAGCGTGAGGGCGGTGCCGATAAAGGCAGTGGCCAGCTGGCGGCGACGCTCTGTGCCTGCGACGGTCATCAGTGATTCTCCTGGGTCTACTTCGGCAACTCGAAACGCAGCAAGGTCTTCACCGGGACCTGGACCGCGGTGCCGTTCACTAGCATCGGCGCGTAGCGCCAGCGCCGAATCGCGTTGGTCGCCGCGCGGTCGAATACGCCGGGCGGATTCGCCTCGAGCACCCGGACGTCGCGGGTCTCGCCGGTGACGTCCACCGTGAACTGCAGGAGCACGCTGCCGCTGATACGCTGGCTAAGCGCGCTCTCGGGGTAATCCGGGGGCGGGGACCGGGTCCGCTTCAGGTTGACCGCCAGCGCGGCGGTGTCGGCCGCGCCGCCGCTCTTGGGCGCGCTCTGCAGTAGCTGTAGCGCCGCCAGGTCCTTCGGATCGGCGCCCCAGCGCTTGGCCAGCGCCAGATCCGCGTCAGCGGGCTTGCCTGCGGCGATCGCGCCGCGCGCGCGCTCCTCGAGCTTCGCGGCCAGCCCGTGGCTCGCCTCGGCCAGGCCGGCGTTTGTCGGGTCGCTCGCCTCAAGCTGCGCGAGGTAGAACGCCGCGCTGTCCTGCGCGGGCTCGGTGAGCCGTCCGTCGCGCATCCGCTCTCGGCTGAGCTGCAGAACTCGCTCACTCTCCGCCTGTACCGCCTTCTGGCGGGAATTGGCCAAATCGCGCTGGAACGCGGCGATCTCAGCTGGCTTCATGCCCAGCGCGCGCGCTTCGCTCATCCAGTGATCCTGCTCGGCGGTGTTCTTGGCGAGCGCCGCCTCGCGCGCCTTGCGCAGGTAGGCCGAGGTGAGATCGTGCGCGGCGTGCTGCGTCGTGGGATTGGCCGCCGCGGCCGCCTGCAGCTGCAGCAGGTAGGCCTTGGCGCTGTCATCGCCATCCACGAGCCTGCCATCACGAATGCGCTCGCTGACCAGGCTCGCGAGGCGCGTGACCTTGGTGTCCTCGGTGCGGTGGACGATGTCGGCGCGCCACTTCGCGATCTGTTCGGGCGAGGCGCTGCCGGACTGCTGTGCCTGACGCACGTACGCCACGGCGCGATCAATGTTGCCGTCGGCGAGTGCCCGGGAGACCTCCGCCGCGTACAGGCGCTGTTCAAAACTCGCGCTGCGCGGGTCCGCCGGCGTCGCGGACTTGAAGTTGGCCACCATCTGCCCAGCCTCCTCGTAACGGCTGGCGCTCAGGGCTTCCTCGAAGCGCCCCGCCAGCACTCCAGCGACTCGCTGCAACCCATCCTTGGCTTCGCCGTTGCTGGCGTCAGCGGCTGCGGCTGATCGGTAGTAGAGCAGAGCGTTGTCGCCGCTCGGTTCGGTATAGCGCCGCTCGTGCATCGCCAGGCGGGCCTTTTCGAGCAGTTCGTCGACCCTACCCTGCACGATCGCCGTATCGGCGACGGCCGGTGCGACGGCCGGGGTCTCGGTGGCGGGCGTCGCGGCCGCGGGCGCCGCGGCGACAGTCGATGCCGGAGTGGCTGGGGCCGGGTTCGTCGCCGAGCTGTGAGTGAAGTACCAGGCGCCGCCGGCGGCGGCCGCCAGCACCGCCACAGCCGCTGCGATCAGAGGGGTCATGGAGCGGCGCGGTGGAAGGCCACCGGCGTCGTCGGCGTTGGTGTGGGCGAAATCACCACGGAACGCGCCAATGTTGAGGACAACGGGGGGCGCGATCGCCTGCGGCTGCTCGGCCTTGTTCGCGATAGCCTCGGCCATGGCCCCTTCGAGCACGGCCTGGGTCTTGCGCACATCAACAGGAGTTGGCAGCACGGCGAAGACCTTGCTGCCCTTGAGCGCGTCAGCCAACTGCTTTTCCGCGGCGCTTTCGGCGAACACGAGTACCACGGTCTTGGGGGCGCGGGTGGCGGCCGCGTCGACCGCGGCGCGCACGTCGGCGCAGGCGCGCGCGTCGATGGCCAGTACCTGTGCGCGCTTTGCGCCGGCGAGCAGTTCCAAGGCGGCCTCGACTGTCTCCACCGGACGAACAGAGGCCTGGCCGTCCAGGGTCTGCCCCAGTTCGAGGAGAAAATCATCCCGCGTCGTCACCGCGGTGACGTCAACGGCCGGTTGCGAGCTCGCGGGGGTTCGCTCGGGGGCGGAACTGGCGGTCTCGGGACCGCGGGACGCTGATGACGGTGCACTGGCCACGTGGGGTCTCTCCAACAAGCTCATTCAATTCAACGCAGCGAATTCTCCGTTCGCACAGGCGGTTACACGCGGGCGCTCGGAAAGCTGGCCGGTTCGTGACTCCGCGAGAACAGGATATGTCGCCTCCCGACCCACGCAGTGCGTCAGTTCACAGTACCGAGAGGCTGGAATGGGGATTGGCGACGGGGATAGCCAAAGTCCGAGGCAGCGCTCGGTTTGAACGAGCGGCCGCGGGGGAGGTCACGATGGAAACCGTATCGCTCGCCGGGGAAGCTGTCCGCCAGCGCCTCATCCAGCGGGCGCTGGATCTTTCTGCAGCCTGCGGCGTTCACGTTCGTGTCCCGCTGTCTGGCTCACTCGTCAAATCACCTCACCGCTCATGCCGGCGGCGGACGGTCACGGTGGCATACGCCGCGCGCGCCCTTCCCGGCTGTGGGAGATCGGCGCGCCCGCGGCGGCGAAATTGAGACGGAGTCCGCGTCTTGGAGATGCCGGTGACTGTCATAAGTCACGAAGCCATTCCCCGCGGCCTCGCCTGCGTAGACTACGCAAGGAGCTTTTGAGGAGATTCAAATGCTACGTGAATGGGTCTGCGCGGCGTTTGTCGGAGCCTTGGCGTTCGCGCTTGTCACGACGGCGGGCGCCTCGCACGTCTCGCTAGGGGCATGCCCTAACGGCGTGCCCTCCGGCATGAACGGTAATTACGTGAAGCCAAGCTCGCTCGCCCCGGGCGCGCGTTCCTTTAACAACGCGTACGGCGCTCCCATTTCCAAGCCCATATTCGCGCGACGCACTCGAGCTAAGGCGAAGGCGCAACCGCGACTGCGCAGCAGTCCATTGCCTTCCTCCAGAGCGTAGACGCGTCGGCGCTGTCTGACGCCCATTGGCGCCGGTTGCCGATGCTCACGCCTGTCTGCATAGGCGAAGCTCATGCCCGAGGCGTCTGGCGGTCAGCCGCCCATAAGCAATAACAACAAGCGGGGGAACGCGGTATGTCATTTCTTGCGTGGATCGTTCTGGGTCTTATTTCCGGATTCATCGCCAGCAAGCTGGTCAATAAGTCAGGCGAAGGGGTCATCCTCGACATCGTCCTGGGGGTGGTGGGCGCCGTGGTTGGCGGCTGGCTCTTCACGACGTTCGGCATGAGCGGCGTTACGGGTCTGAATATCTACAGCATGCTCGTGGCGATCGTCGGCGCGGTCGCCGTGCTTGTCATCTACCACGCTGTCACCCGCAAGCGCTTATAGCCGCGCGCGTCGGGGGACGGCGCCTTCCGCTGGGCGCGAGCCCTCGCGGCGGCGATCTTAAGTGAAGGAACCGCTGCGGGTCACCCAGCCGTCCACATCAGCGGCCCCCTTCCTTGCCGGTGGCGGCGAGATGGGCGAGCTCATCCGCAAGTACGACTGGAACGCGGCGGCGCTCGGGGATCCATCTGAGTGGCCTCAGGGCCTGAAGACCGCGGTGCGTCTGCTGCTGTCCACGCGTCATCCGGTGTTCATCTGGTGGGGCCCACAGCTGATCCAGCTCTACAACGATGCCTACCGGCGCTCCATCGGCCCGGAGCGCCACCCTGGCGCTCTTGGACAGCCGGGCCGGGAGTGTTGGCTGGAAATCTGGCACGTGATTGGTCCGCAGATCGAGCAGGTCATGGCTGGCGGCAGCGCGACGTGGCACGAGAACCAACTCATCCCCATCACCCGCAACGGGCGGCGTGAGGATGTGTACTGGACCTACAGCTACAGCCCGATCGATGAGCCTACGGTGCCATCTGGCGTGGGCGGGGTGTTGGTGGTCTGTACGGAGACCACAGACCAGATTCTCGCTGAAAGGCGCTTCCAGGCCGCTGAGGCGCGCTGGCGCTCGATGTTCGATCAGTCACCCAGTTTCGCCTGCATTCTGGACGGACCTGACCACGTATTTGAATACGCCAACGAGCGCTACCTGCACCTGCTGGATGCGCGAGACGTCACCGGCAGACGGGCGCGCGACGTGGTTCCCGAGGTCGCAGCGCAAGCATTCATCGGCCAGCTCGATCAGGTCTTCCGCAGCGGAGAACGCCACGAGGGGTTCGCCTCGCCATTGGTACTGAATGGTGGTGGTGGCGAGCCGCGCTACCTGGATTTCGTATATCAGCCCATCCGTGATGGCGCGGGCCTGGTGACAGGCGTTCTGGTGCAGGGTTCAGACGTCACAGAACGCGTCGCATCCCACAGAGCGCTCGAAGAGGCGGATCGAAGGAAGGACGAGTTCCTCGCCATGCTGGCGCACGAACTGCGTAACCCGCTGGCGCCGATCCGAACCGCGAGCGAGATCCTGGTGGGCGAGGCCAGCGCGGACGCGCACAAGGTCGCCGCCGGGATCGTGCGTCGGCAGACCGCGCACCTCACGCGCCTTGTGGACGACCTGATCGATGTATCGCGCGTCGCGCACGGGCGCATAGCCCTAAGGCTTCAGGTGCTTGAACTCGCGGCCGTGATCGCTCAGGCGGTCGAGGCGGTGGAAGCGTCGGTGCGGGAAAAGCGCCAGCGACTGCGGGTCGCGCCCCCGGGGCGCCCGGTGCTGGTGCGAGCCGACCAGGACCGGTTGGTTCAGTGTGTGACGAATGTACTGGCCAACGCCGTGCGCTATACGCCTGAGGGCGGGCAGATCAGCGTTGAGGCTCGCGCCGTGGGTGAGGAGGCCATCATCGAGGTCATCGATGACGGGATCGGCATACCGCCAGAACTGCTGCCGCGCATCTTCGACCTGTTCGTGCAGGGGCGCCGCAACCTCGATCGCGCGCAGGGCGGATTGGGGATAGGACTGGCGATAGTGAAGCGCCTGGTGGAGCTGCACGGCGGCGCTATCACCGCGGCGAGCCCCGGGCAGGGTAAGGGCAGCCGCTTCACACTCACGATTCCGCGCGTTGACTCGGCCGCCGCGGAGGCGGAAAGCGCGGTCGCGCCGCAGGGCGGCGCGCGGCGAATACTGGTCGTCGATGACAACATCGATGCCGCGGACTCGCTGTGCCTACTGCTGCGACTGGCGGGGCACGAGACGCGCGCGGCCTATACCTCAGCGGATGCGCTTGAGCAGGTGGTCGCGTTCGCGCCCGATACGGCGCTGCTCGATATCGGCCTGCCGGAGATGGACGGCTTCGAGCTCGCGCGTCGCATCCGTGCCGGCGCGCGCCCGCCGCGCCTGATCGCGCTGACGGGGTACGGGCGGCCGGAAGACCGGAAACTCGCCCTCGCTGCCGGGTTTGACGCGCATCTGGTGAAACCCGTGGAGCTGGATGCTCTGCGGAAGGCTCTGGAGGTCCAAGGGCCGCCGGCCGCCTGACCGCGGGCTCAGGCGCCGACGCGGCCCGCCGCGGCCGAGATCGTGGCGAGCAATTGCGTCGGGTCGGCGGGCTTCACCAGGTGGGCGATATAGCCCGAGCGGAGCGAGTGCATGCGATCGCTTGGGCGGGCGAAGGCGGTCAGCGCTATCGCCGGCACATCCGCCGCCACTCCGTCGAGCGAGCGCACGCGCCGCAGCAGCTCGTAGCCGTCCATTTCGGGCATGCCAATATCGCTCACCAGCACGTGGGGGGACTGGCTCTGCACGAGCTTGATCGCGGCCGCGGCCGATTGTGCCGCGAAGACCGTGGCGCCGGAGTCGGCGAGAGTACGGGTGAGTGACTCAAGGGCGTCCGGTTCGTCATCGACCACCAGCACCTTGATGCCGGAAAGGTCCGCGCGCTCGGCGGCCGGGGAGGGATCGGAAATCCACGCGGGCTGCGTGGGTGGGATGGCCGCGGAGGCGGTGGCGCCGTCAGCCAGCGGCAGCGTCACGCTGAACGTGGCGCCCAGTCCTGCCCCCGCGCTCATGGCGCTGATGGTCCCACCCTGCAGGTCCATGAGCTGCTTGGCTATCGCGAGGCCGAGCCCAAGGCCGCCATGCTGACGGCTGGGGGTGGCGTCCCCCTGGCTGAAGCGCTCGAAGACGCGCGGCAGGAATTCCGCGTCGATCCCCTTGCCGTCGTCGGTGACGCTGATGCGCAACTGGCCATTCGAGTTCTCCATCGACAGCCGGACTGAACCGCCCTCGGCCGTGAACTTCACGGCGTTGGAGAGCAGGTTCCAGAGTACCTGCTGCAGGCGAGCGGGATCGGCGCGGACCGAGCAGGCGGTTTGCCCGAGCGCGGAGTCGATGCGGATCCGCCTCGCAAGCGCCGTGGGTCTTATCGTGTCCAGCGCGGACTGGGCGATTTGCGCCGGATCAACCTGCTCCATCTCGACCCGCAGCCTGCCGGAGACGATCCGTCCGATGTCGAGCAGATCGTCGATCACACGTCGCTGCACCAGGGCATTGCGGACGATCACCTCACCGGCTTGGCGCATCTCCTCCGGGCGCGCCCTACCACCCGCCAGCAGGTGTCCCCACGCCTGTATCGCCGACAGTGGCGTTCGCAGTTCGTGCGAAAGGACCGACAGGAATTCGTCCTTGAGAAGGTTGGCCCGGTGTGCCTCCTCGCGGGCATGGCGTTCGGCCTCCATGAGCTGGTTTTGCGCGTCCTCGATGCGCCGGCGCTCGCGTATGTCGCGGGCCACCTTTGAGGCTCCGACGATCGTGCCCCGCGCGTCGCGGATCGGCGATACGGTGACCGATACGTCGATGCGTTCGCCGCTCTTCGCCACGCGCTCGGTTTCGAAATGATCGATGCGCTCGCCACGGCACAGCCGCGAAAGGATCATGGTTTCCTCGCCACGACGCTCGTCCGGCACGATGAGCAGAATCGAGCGCCCCACGGCCTCGGACGCGCTATAGCCGAACAGTCGTTCCGCGCCGCGATTCCAGGAAGTGATGATTCCGTCGAGCGTCTTGCCGACGATGGCGTCGTCGCAGGACTCAACGATGGCGGCGAGGCGCGCCGCGGCCAGCGCATCCGGCTCGGCGGCGGGTGCGTCGTACGTGGCGGCCGGAGTTGGCTCTGACTTTTCGACCATGCGCCTAGGTGCCCCGGGTCGGCAATCTTCGGTTGCTGAGCCGGACCGCCCTGGGCGGCGGACACGTACCCGCAACACTTGTTGGGAGTTTAGCGGAAGCGGAAGTCATGCCGCGCCGCGGGTCCACGCGATCGCCTGTCAGCGCAGTCCTACCGTGGGTGGGGGCCCGCGCCGAAGGCCTGCGGCCACGAGGCGTAGCAGCGTAGTGGAACGCAAGTCGATCCAACACCAGCGACAGCTGAGGAACACACACCATGCGCGGCGCGGCACTTGGCGATGATGGCCCGGAGTCCGGCGATCCGGAGCCGGCGGTCTTAAGTTACACGCAATTCCGCAACTATCTGGGTCTGCTCGAGTGGCGCCGCCGTCGGGCGGAGCTTGAGCGGCGGGGCGGCTTGAGGTCCGCGATATCAGAGCCTCATCATGGCTCGGCCGCCGCTCAGCGCTCAGCCGTGGTCAGGCTTCGCGTATCGCCTTCAGCAGCGAGCGGAAATCACCGTCCTTGATCACGAAGCCGGCGGCGCCTTTCTGGCGCGCCCGCTCCCGCAGCTCCGGGATGGCGTGCCCGGTATGCATGATGACCTTGACGCGGGAGCCTTGTTCGCGAAGACGGTCCAGCACGTCAAAGCCGCTGCAGTCCCCCAGCCCCAGGTCCAGCACCATCACGTCGATCTCACCGGCGAGCGATCGCTCGAGCGCCTCCGCGCCCGTCAGCGCATAACCGCTGTATTCCAGAGCATCGTCCAGCCGCACGATCATACCGAGCGCCTGGGCGAGATCAGGGCTGTTATCGACGATCAGGACGCGGCGCGGCGCGGCGGGGGATTGCATGGTTTCCGGCCGGCTAGGAGGAAGTCGGCTTGTTCCAGCGCACCAGGTCACCGATCTTCAGGCCGAGCTTCGCGGCCGCGCCGCCGCGAAGCTCAAGGACGGCCGCGACGGGCTCCTCCGAGCTCAGCGTCTCAAGCGACATTGGATGCGCGCGTTGGATGATCTTGGTCACGCGGCCGTCGGCGCGAATGAAGAGCATGTCGAGCTCGATGTAGGTGTTCTTCATCCACATGTGCTCGACTCGCGGCGGATCGAGCGGAAATACCATGCCCTCACTCTCCGGCAGGTCGCTGACGAACATCAGTCCCTGCTCGGCGCGCTCGGCCGTGTCCGCCACCCATACGTCGAACTGATGAACGGCGATTGCGTGCGCGCCCGGTGGCGTGATGCGCAGCTGCGTGCGCGGATAGCTCGATAGTTGCAAGGGCAGGTTCGGTGATTGCGCCCGGGCCGCGTGCGGCGAGTGCGTGAACAGCAGGGCCGCGGCGGTGATCATCGCCATGAGCCGGCTGATTAACGAGCGGCGCCTGATGATGGTCATGGTTTCTGTTCCGTGACCTGCGCGGGTGTGGCCGCCGCTGTCGTGGGGTCATCGAACTCGGCGATACCGGCGAAATCAAACTTGCTGACCAGGATGCGCGCGTCGCCGGTGAGGCTGCTCGCCGGCGCGATGCAGAAACCGCGCGCGACGATGCGCCACGCTCGCTGGGTGCCACCGAGCGCGCCGACACGCTCCTGGTGTAGTTCGTCCACGGTGCAGTGGTCGTCACCGCGGGTTGCGAACACTCGCTCCTCGCCCTCGAATATGACGGTGAGATTGGTCGGCAGGTCGCGCGCGGGGTGCCCCTCCCGCAGCGCCTCGACTCCGAACACCAGACGCAAGCGCCGGCCATCGGGGTGGCGCGGGCCGGCGAAGGCCACGCGTACGCCGCTGCCATCAGGTCGCGGCCCGCCGTCACATTCGATTTCCGCGTTGTGCCAGTTGACATCCAGGCTCGTGGCCCCGCGAATGGTCGCGCGCAGGTAGCCGTTGCCGCCGGCCAGGCATCCATGGGTCGTGGCCTTGGCCGCATCCGCCGACCGGGCTGCAAGGCTGCCACCGGCCAGGGTCGCGGCGGCGAGCATCGTAACGAGGGTTCGCAGCATGCGACGCAGTGTACCGCGCCGCGCGCCGCAGGCGTTCAGGAGGATGGGATGGCCAGCAGGGCCTTGGCCAGTCGGGCGTGCCCGCGGACAATGGCGCGCGCCAGGTGCATCAGCAGCGTGGTGATGAAAACGCCCATGACGAGCAGGAGCATCGCGGCCATGCCCTGGTGCGCGCTCCAGAACTCCGAGTCCGGGCCCACCGAGAGGTGGTAGGCCTCATGCACCCACCCCAGGCGCTCCACGAGCCAAAACACCGGCGCGCCGATGAAGCCCACGGCGATCGCGATACCGGTCACGGCGATGGTGAAGTAGATGATTCCCAGGGGCAGCATCAGCGCCAGGTACGCAAGCGTGGTCCAGGTGCGTACATCCTTCAGCATCCCGATGACGCGGTCCCACCAGTGCGCGGCGGGTCCCGGGTGGACCGGGCGCCGCGGCATGCGCTCGCCGGTCACCGCTTCAAGCAGCCTTCCTTCGCCGAGCGCGATGACCCGTGCCACCCCGATGAAGGCGAGGAAGAATGGAATTCCGATGATCAGCACCGCGAAACCTGCCGAGAGCGACAGGCCGGTCGCCACGAACGTGAAATAGACGATTCCGGTCGCAAGCGACAGCAACATGTAGAAAACGGAGGTGTAGGCGCGCGGATCCAGGTAGACACCGAAGAACCGTGATCGCGGCGAGGAGGCGTCCCGCGCGCGGGGGGGCGGGCTTCGCAGGGCGGCCTTCACCTTCGCTTCAGTGTCGCGGTAGGCCGCGGCGACTTCCTCGGGCGCGCCGTATGTGGTGGCGATCAGTTCCAGTACGTCAGCCTCGGATTTCCCGGGGTGCGCGGCGACCTCGGCGCGCAGGTATTCCTCCGCGTCGTACAGCGCGTCCTGTACCAGGGCGGGATCCTCACCCTGCAGGGCCTCGCGCAGCTGCTTCAGATATTCATCGGTCGAGCGGGGGGCGTTCATTCTTTTGTCCCTTCAATGAAAAGATCGACGAACGAGCGCGTTTGGCGCCAGATCGCACTCCACTGGCGCAACATGGCGCGCCCGTCCTCTGTGATGCGGTAGTAGCGTCGCGGCGGCCCCGCATAGGAGGGCACGACGCGACTGGTGAGCAGGCCCCCCGCGGCGAGGGCCCGGAGCACGGGGTAGACAGTTCCTTCCTTGAACAGCGCCTCACCCTCATTGGCCTTTTGCAGTCGCTTGGCGATCTCATAGCCGTACAGGTCCTCGGGACTGCTATCGAGCACACCCAGCAGAACCAGCGACACGAGGCCTGCGTTCAGGTCCTTCTGGAATTTTCGGGCTGCGCTATCGTTCATTTGACAGTACTATTAACTCTGTAGTACTAGCTGTCAACCAGTATTAATGACTAGAGTATTCCTCCCTCGATAAGCCATTTTCACGGGCCGGGGACGAAAACCCGTTACCGGCTCAAGCATTAAGGCCATTCCTGAAGCCGCGCGGCGGGCTGCTAGACTTTGTTTCGCTCCTCCCTCGAAGGCCGCTGATGAGAAATTCGCTCCTCGAAGTCACGCCCGTCATCCCCGAAAGCCTTTCGCGCCTGTCTGAACTGTCCGCGAATCTCTTCTTCAGCTGGCACCGCCCCACGCGCGCCTTGTTCGAGGACCTTGACCCCGAACTGTGGAAGCAGACGCACGGCAACCCGCGACTGATGCTTCGCTGTGTCAGCCAGGACACGCTGGAACGGTGTGCCCGCGATGAGACCTACCTCGCCCGCTACCGGCAGGCGCTCGAGACGCTCGCAACCTACATGCGGGTCACACCGGCGACCGGCGAGCAACCGCTCGTGGCGTATTTCTGCGCGGAATACGGGTTTCACGAGAGCGTGCCGATTTATTCCGGCGGTCTGGGAGTGCTCGCCGGGGACTACTGCAAGGCGGCCAGCGATGAGCGCGCGAACTTCGTCGCCGTCGGACTGCTCTACGAACAGGGCTACTTCACGCAGACCGTCGACAACGATGGCGTGCAGCACGCGGAGTACCGTGAACGCGATCCGCGTGACCTACCGATCGAACCGGTGCGCACCGCCGCGGGGGAGTGGCTGAAGATCAGCGTGCGCGTCGCCTCGCGCGATGTCGTGGCACGGCTGTGGAAGGCGCAGGTGGGACGCGTCGCCGTCTACCTGCTCGACACGAATTGCGCGGAGAACGCGCCCGCCGACCAGGACATCACCCATCGCCTGTACGGTGGCGATGAATCCACCCGCGTACGCCAGGAAATGATCCTCGGCATCGGCGGAGTGCGCGCACTGCGCGCGCTGGGCGCGCAGCCGGCCGTCTGGCACCTGAACGAGGGCCATGCGGCCTTCCTCATCCTGGAATTGCTGCGCGAGCACCTCGGCCACGGCCTCAATTTCAACGAGGCGCTGGAGGCTGTGGCGGCCGCGTGCGTTTTCACCACGCACACACCGGTGGCCGCCGGGCACGACGCCTTTGGACCCGATCTGATCGTCCAGCACTTCGGCGACTACATCCGGGAACTGGGGATTCCCGTCGACCGCTTCCTGGAACTGGCGCGCGCGCCGGCGGGCCCGGGTCTGTTCAACATGACGCGCCTCGCCCTGAATGGCACGCGTCACGTCAATGGCGTAAGCCGCATCCACGGAGCGGTCTCGGCGAAGCTGTGCGCTGACCAGTGGCCCGAGGTGCGGCCGGCGGACAATCCCGTTGGCTGGGTCACGAACGGCGTGCACGTGCCGACCTTCCTCCACCAGCGGTGGATGGACTTCTTCGACCGTGAGCTTGGGGTGGAGTGGCGCGAGCGCTTGCGAGACGTGGATTTCTGGAACGCGCTGGAGAAGGTTCCGGATGAACGCTACTGGGTGACCTCGCAGGACGTCAAGGCGCGCATGCTGGCGAGCGTGCGCGAGCGACTGCAGCGCGAGTATCGGCGTAAAGGCTTAAGCCCGGCGCAGCTGCGCCATGTCACGCGCTACCTTGATCCACAGCGCCCCGATGTCCTCACCATCGGCTTCGCGCGGCGCTTCGCGACCTACAAGCGCGCGACGCTGCTGGTGCGCGACCGCGCGCGCCTGTCCAGGCTGCTCAACAACCCGGAGCGCCCGGTGGTGCTGCTGTTCGCCGGCAAGGCCCACCCGGCCGATGAACCGGGCAAGTACGTGCTGCGCGAGATCCGCCAGCTCATGATGAGCGAGGAATTCGCCGGCCGGATCGTGTTCCTGGAGGATTACGACCTGCAGCTGGCGCGCAGCCTCGTCTCCGGCGTCGACGTTTGGCTCAACAACCCGATCGCCCCGCTCGAGGCGAGCGGGACTTCCGGCATCAAGGCGGCCATCAACGGTCGGCTCAACCTGAGCATCCTGGATGGCTGGTGGGCCGAAGGATGGATGCAGGACAACGGCTGGGGCATCCCGCCGGCCGACGTTCAGGACCCCGAGCGTCGCGACACCATCGAGGCGCAGTTGTTCCTTGGCGCGCTCGAGGACGAGGTGGTGCCGCGGTACTACACCCGCGACGAGGCCGGCGTGCCGCGCGCCTGGGTGCGCACCTGCAAGCGCTCCATGATGAGCGTGATCCCGCGCTTCAACATGCGCCGGGTGCTCGTTGACTACACGCAGGGGCTGTACCAGCCCGCGGCGGCGCACTACCGCCGCCTCGCCGCGCAGTCGTTCACGGGGGCGCGCACGCTGGCCGACTGGAAGCAGCGCGTGCGTCAGGCGTGGCCGCGCGTGAGCCTGCGCCTGCTCAGTGATTCGGCGCGCGACCTGCCGCGCGGGGAGCGCCTGCGCCTGCGAGTCGCCGCGGGGCTCAACGGGCTGTCGCCCGCGGACGTGCGCGTCGAGTTCGCGGCGCGGCGCCTGCTGCCCGAGGCGGACCTGTCGCCGCCGCCGCTGTCCTCGTTCGCCCAGGCGCCGCGGCCGGGGCTGTGGCAGGCGGCGCTCAGCCCCACCGGCGAGCACGACGCCGATGGCACGACCGTGTTCGCGCTGGACGTCGAGCCGCCTGAGTGTGGCCAGTTCAGCACCGAGGTCCGCGTCTTCCCCTGGCACGAGCTGCTCTCGCACCCTTACGAACTGGGGCTGATGAAGTGGCTGTGAGCGTATCCTCGCGGCCGGGTCCACCTGTTCGCCGCCCGGCGAAGTAGGACTGCATGCCGCGCCAGCCCGCCCGCGCTTCCTCCGGACGCTACGTAAGCCGCCTCACCGGCGGCACGCTCGCGATCATCATGGCCGGTGGACGCGGCGAGCGACTGCACGATCTGACCGCGCACCGCTGCAAGCCGGCCACGCCCTTCGGCGGCAAATTCCGCATCATCGACTTCGTGCTCTCCAACTGCGTCAACTCCGGCATCCGCCAGATCTCGATCCTCACGCAGTACAAGGCGCAGTCGCTGATCCAGCACGTGCAGCATGGCTGGAGTTACCTGCGCGGCGAGTTCGGCGAATTCGTCGAGGTAGTGCCGGCGCAGCAGCAGCTGGGGGCGGACTGGTACCGGGGCACGGCCGATGCCGTGCACCAGAACCTCGAGCTGATCGTCTCGCACCGTCCCAAGCATGTGCTGGTGCTCGCCGGCGATCACATCTACAAGATGGACTACGGGCCGATGATCGCCTACCACGTCGAGAAGGGCGCGGACATAACGGTGGGCGTGGTCGAGGCGCCGGCGCGCGATTCGCGCCACTTGGGTGTGCTCACCGCCACGGAGTGGAATCGCGTGACGCGCTTCGCCGAGAAGCCCGCGGAACCCGATACGCTGCCCGGCCGCCCCGACCGCATCCTCGCCTCCATGGGTATTTACGTGTTCAACGCGCGCCTGCTCGAGGCGCTGCTCACCGAGGACGCCGCGCAGGAGTCCTCCTCGCACGACTTCGGCAAGAACATTCTGCCGGAGGCGATCGCCAGCAACCGCCAGGTGTTCGCCTATCCCTTCCAGGATGTGAAGACGCGCGCGCAGAGCTACTGGCGCGACGTCGGCACGATCGACGCCTACTACGAAGCGAACCTGGAACTGGTGCACGTGCGGCCGGAGCTGAACATATACGACCAGGACTGGCCGATCTGGACCTACCAGGTGCAGCAGCCCCCGGCGAAGTTCATCCTCGACGAGGATGGCCGGCGCGGCACCGCCCTGAACTCCATGGTCTCCGGGGGCTGCATCATCTCCGGCGCCCTGGTGCGCGAGTCATTGCTGTTCTCGAACGTGCGCGTCGAGGAGGGCAGCGGCA
>JANYBG010000148.1 GCA_025360865.1 Pseudomonadota bacterium
TGATGCGCCATGGGCGCATCATCGAGAGCGCACCGGCCCTGCGGCTGTTCGAACAGCCGCGCGAGGCCTACACGCAGGCACTGGTGCGCGCGGCGCGCTCGCTCGCGGCCCCCGCCCCGGGGAATCCCGCGGCAGGCGTGGCAGTCGCGCTCCGGGTCGATGATCTCACCGTGAGCTACCCGGTGCGCGCCACGGGCTGGGGCGCGCCGCGGCGGCTCACGGCTTTGAGCGCGGTCAGTCTTGAGCTGCGCGCCGGGGAGTCCCTGGCGGTGGTCGGTGAATCGGGCAGCGGCAAGTCAACACTCGCCCGCGCGGTGGTCAAGCTCCTGCCGCGCAGCGGCGGGCGCATCGTGTGGATGGGATGCGACCTGGATGAACTCACGCGCGCGCGGCTGCGCCTGCGGCGCCGCGACCTGCAGATCATCTTCCAAGACCCCTTGGGCAGCCTTGATCCGCGCATGCGTGTCGGGGAGATCATCGGCGAGGGGCTGCGCGCGCACGAGCCGGCGCTGGGCGCGGGGGAGCGCGCCGCGCGGGTCGCCGCGATGCTTGAGCGTGTTGGCCTTTCCGCGGCGCTGCTCGGTCGCTATCCCCATGAACTCAGCGGCGGCCAGGGCCAGCGGGTCGGGATCGCCCGCGCGATGATCCTCGCCCCGAAGCTGCTCGTGTGCGATGAGCCGGTGAGCTCCCTGGATGTGCCCAGCCAGGGGCAGATCGTGGACCTGCTCGCCGCGCTCAAGCGCGAGTCGGGCCTGTGCCTGTTGTTCGTGAGCCATAACCTGAGCGTGGTGCGGCGCCTGTGTGAACGCGTGCTCGTGCTGTACCTCGGCCGGATGATGGAACTCGCCCCGACCTCACAGCTGTACGACCACCCACGCCATCCCTACACGCGCGAGCTCCTGGCGGCCATTCCGCTCCCCGACCCGAGCCTGCAGCCGGCCCGGTTGGGAGCGGCGCGCGCAGGGGAGGCGCCATCCCCCCTGGAGCCACCCGCCGGGTGCGTCTACCGCACCCGCTGTCCCCATGCCATCGCGCTTTGCGCCCGCTCGGTACCGGCCTGGGAGGAGGCGATCCCGGGCGAGCGGGTGGCCTGCCACCGCTGGGGCGAACTGTAAGCGCCGATCCCCCGAGAACACCCCGCGGGTCCTGCATCAGGAATTGGCCCCCGGCGCGGGCGCGGCGGAAGCCAGCTGGTATTCTCCCTGACCTATGACCGAGCACAGCATCCGCCCCAGCGAGGCCCTGAAGCACGTGCGTTACGAGATCCGCGGCCGCC
Source organism: Pseudomonadota bacterium (assembly GCA_025360865.1). GTDB lineage: Bacteria > Pseudomonadota > Gammaproteobacteria > Steroidobacterales > Steroidobacteraceae > 13-2-20CM-66-19. The sequence goes on from JANYBG010000148.1 coordinate 1,277, forward strand.
TCGCGCGGCGCGCCCACGAACTCGAGCGGCAGGGCTACGAGATCATCTCCCTGAACATTGGCAACCCGCGCGCCTTCGGGCTGCGCACCCCCGAGACGATGCGCCTGGCGATGATCGAGAACCTCGGCGAGGCGGAGGGCTACTGCCACCAGAAGGGCATCTTCCCGGCGCGCGAGGCCGTTGTCATGCAGCAGCAGGGCCGGGGTGTCACCGGGGTGACCGCGGAAGAGGTCTTCATCGGCAACGGGGTGAGCGAGCTCATCGACCTCACCCTGCGCGCCCTGCTGAACGATGGCGACGAGGTGCTGGTCCCAAGCCCGGACTACCCGCTGTGGACCGCGGCCGTCACCCTCAACCGCGGCCGTGCGGTGCATTACCCGTGCCGGCCGGAGCACCGGTTCATCCCCGATCCGGAGGAAGTCGCCCGCCTCGTGACCCCGCGCACGCGCGCGGTCGTCATCATCAACCCCAACAATCCCACCGGCGCCGTCTATCCGCGCGCGGTGCTCGAAGCACTCGCCCGCCTGGCCGAGCGTTCGGGCCTCGTGGTGTTCAGCGACGAGATCTACGACCAGATGACCTACGACGGCGCGCAGTTCGTGCCGATGGCGACGCTGGTGCGCGACACCCTGTGCGCGACGCTCTCGGGGCTTTCCAAGGTGTATCGCGCCTGCGGCTACCGCGTGGGCTGGGTCAGCTTCTCCGGGCGCACGCACGCCGCTGGGGAGTACCTGAGCGCGCTCGAGTTGCTGTCATCCTTACGCCTGTGCAGCAACGTGCTGGCGCAGTGGTCGGTGCAGACCGCCCTGGGTGGCCACCAGAGCGTGCTCGAGCTGGTGGCGCCCGGGGGGCGCCTGCACGACTCGCGCGCGGCCATCCTCGACGCCACCGCCCGCAGCCGCTTCCTCAGGCTCGCCCCGCCAGGGGGGGCGATGTACGCCTTCGTCGGGATCGACACCGGCGTGCTGCCGGACTTCGACGACCAGCAGTTCGCCCTGGAGCTGCTCGAGCAGAAGCACGTGCTGATCGCCCCGGGAGTCAGCTTCAACGTGCCGTACCGTAATCACTTCCGTATCACGAACCTGCCGGACGCGGCGACGCTGCGCGAGGTGTTCACGCGCATCGAGGACCTGCTCACCGGTTACGCCGGCGCGCGGCGTGCGGACCTCGGTGGCACGTCCAAGGTCGTGAACGCCCGCTTCAAGTAAGCCGGTCGCGCAGGATCCCTCCAGCGGAAATTGTTCAGGCTTCCCACCGAGCTGACCGAACACCTGACGCGCGGCGGCACGCTGATCGTGCCCACGCGCCAGCGGGCGCGCGCCGCGCAGCTCGCCTACGCCGCGGCCCGGTTCGCGGACGGACTGAGCACCTGGGCGAGCGCCGACGTGCTCAGTCTGTCGGGCTGGCTGCGCCGGGAGACCGAACGCGCCGCGACCGCGGAGCCCGGGGAGTGGCCGCGGCTGCTGTCGGGGGCGGAGGAGTGGTACCTGTGGCGCGAGGCGACCGCCGCGGCTTCCCGGGGGTTCGAGCTCCTGGATGCGCAGCGGCTGAGCGAATCGCTGCATCGCGCGGCCACGCTCGCCGCCGACTATGGGATCCCACTGCGCAAGGCACCCGGTGACCTGGAAGCGGAACTCCTGAGCGAAGCCGAACGCCTGTTCACGCAGCGCTGCCGGGTGCTGGAGGCGGTGACGGCCGCTGAGCTCACCGGCCGCCTCGTCGAACGCGCCCGACGCGGCGGTCACGAACCCTGGCTGCGCGGCTTCGATGCGCTGCCGCCTCGGATGCGCGGACTGGGCGTCACGGACGATGATGCCCGGGCGCGCACCCAGGGATACGCGCTGCGCCCGGGGACCGCGCGCGATGAGCTGGAGGCGATCGCCGGCTGGTGCCAGTGGCGCCTTGCCGCGCAGCCCGATGCCCGCCTGCTGGTCATCCTGCCGGGACCTGCCGGTGCGCGGGAGCGCCTGGCCGCGCTGGTCCGCGAGGCGCTGGATCCGGCGGCCGGGATGGACCGCGGGCGGGCGGCGCGCGCGCTGGCCGGCATTGAAGGCGGGATCCCCCTGAGCGAGTCTCCGCTCATCGCGCACGCGCTTTTCGGCCTGCGCATGCTCGCCGGCGAGGCGCTCGAGTTTGAAAGCGTGGCCGCATGGCTGCGCTCGCCCCACTGGCACAGTCCCTCGACCGCCGCTCGCGCCGCCCTGGCGCTCGTGCTGCGCGAGCGCCCCGTCGCAAGCCTCGACCTGCGCGAACTCCTCGGGGCGCTCAGGCTCGTGCCGCCACGGCTCAAGGTCCCCGCGCACAACCTGGATGCGCGTCTTACCCATGCGCAGCGCGCGCTCACCGGCGCGGCGGCCACGCCGCGCACCTGGGCGGAGCGTGCCTCCGCGGGGCTGGCGGGGCTCGGTCTGGCCGCGGGCCCCGATCCCGACAGCGACGCGCAGCAGACACTGGTGCGCTGGCACGAGTTCTTGGAGGAGTTCGGTGACCTTAACGCCTGCCTGCCGGGGCTCGGGCAGGCCCAGGCCGTCGCGCTGCTGCGCGAGTTCGCGGCCAAGAGCGTGTTTCGGCCCGCGGATGAGGATGTCGTCGTGACGATCTCCGCGAGCCTCGCCGACCCGGTCATCATCTACGACGGAATCTGGGTGGGCGGACTGTCCGCCCAGGTGCTGCCGCAGCCGGTCCATCCGGATCCCTTCCTGCCACTAGCCGCGCAGGTCGGCGCGGGCGTGCCGGCGGCCAGCGCCACCGGGCGCGCCACTCAGGCGCGGTACCTTCTGGCGAGCTGGCGGGCCGGATGCGAGCAGCTGGTACTGTCGGCGCCGACGCTCGCCCAGGACCTCGAGATTTTGCCCAGCGCGGTGCTCGCAGGCCTCGAGACCCTCGCGGGCGCGCCGGCGCATCGCTGGCTGGCCGCGGCGCTGCGCCGCGCCGATCACACTGAATCCATCGAAGATGCGCGCGGGGACCCCTGGGACGTGGCGGAACTTCTGCCGGGCGGCACCCGCGTGGTGACCCTGCAGAGCCAGTGCGCGTTCCGCGCCTACGCGGAACTTCGCCTCGGGAGCCTGCCCCCGCGGGAGGCCGAACCGGGCATCGCCATGGACCAGCGCGGCCGGCTGCTGCACGGGGCGTTGCAGATCCTGTGGGAGCGCCTGAAGGATTCGCGCAAGCTCGCGGGCCTCTCGCCCACCTCACTCCATGAGCGCATCCGTGAGAGCGTCGACGAGGCCGCGCGCGCGATGCTCGCGCTCGAGGCCGGACGCCGCCGGCGCGGACGGCGGCCCGCGGAAGGGCAGTTCGATCTGTTCGTGCGCCTGCCGGCGGTGCTCGAGCGGGAGTGTCGTCGCGCCGAGCGGCTCATCCGCGAGCTGTGCGCGCTGGAGCTCACGCGCCCGCCGTTCACCGTCGTGGGAACCGAGCAGGAGGCGGAACTCGCGGTGGACGGCGCGCGCATCCGCATGCGACTCGACCGCGTCGACCGGCTCGAGGAGGGGCGCGCGATACTCGACTACAAGAGCGGACGGCGCCCATCCCCTGACTGGTACGGGCCGCGCCCGACCCACCCGCAGCTGCTCGCGTATCTGGCGGCCCTGGGCGAGGACGTCGTGGCGCTGGCCACGGTGCACGTGAATGCGCGCGAGGTGCGCTTCAGCGGTGTGGCCGCGCAGGAGGGACTGCTGCCGAAGGTCAAGGCGGCCAGGACCGGCAGTCCCGCATGGGCGCGACAGACGCTGGAATGGCGCGAACTCATCGAGGGCCTGATCCGCGCCTTCGTCGCAGGCGATGCGGGGGTGGACCCGGCCCCGGGGGCGTGCGCGTACTGCCACGTCATGGACATCTGCCGCATCCTCGAGCGCGCGGACGGCGCGCAAGCCGCGGCGCACGGGGACGAGGATGACTGAGGCGCTGGCACGCGATGACACGCAGGCGCGCGCCGAGGCGGGCGATCCTCGCGAGTCGATCCTGCTCGAGGCCCCGGCCGGGGCGGGCAAGACGGCCGTGCTCACGCAGCGCTTCCTGCGCCTGCTGTGCACGGTCGAGGATCCAGGGGAGATCCTGGCGATCACCTTCACGCGCAAGGCCGCCGCGGAGATGCACGCGCGCGTGACGCGCGCGCTCAAGGGACAGCTCAGCGGCGATGACCCAGGCACCGCCATGCTGCGCGAACTGGCCGCGGCGGCCCTCGCGCACGGGGCAGCGCGCGGCTGGCGGCTGGCTGACGAGCCCCAGGCGCTGCGCATCCAGACCATCGATGCGTTCAACTACTGGCTCGCGAGCCAGCTGCCCATCGCGGCCAAGGCCGGCGGTACGCTCGAGGTCACCGAGTCCGCCGGCGCGATGTATCAGGCGGCCGCCCGGGCGACCCTGATCAGCGCCGAGGCCGAGCCGGCCTTCGCCCAGGATATCCAGCTGCTGTTTGAGCGCTTCGACAATCACTGGGCGAATCTCGAGGCGATGCTCGCGCAGATGCTCGCCGAGCGCGGCCACTGGCTGCGGTACGTGTTGCATCAGCCCGCCGCGCAGCTGTGCGAGCGGGTGAACGCAAGTCTCGGCGCGCTCGTCGCGGCGCGGCTGGGCAGGGCGGCGCGGCTGCTGCCGGAGGCGCTGCGCGTCGCCCTCGAGCGCCTGCCGGGAACAGCGCCGCTGGATGCCGCGGCGGGATCACTCGCCGGCTGGAAGCGACTGGCGTTCCTCAGCCGCACCGACAAGGGGTGGCGGGTGCAGATCACCGCGCGCCTGCTGGGGGCGGAGTTCGAGGACCCGGCGCTGCGCGCGCGGCTGAAGGAGGCGATCGCCCGGCTGAAGGAAACCGCGGGCGCGGGCGAGCTGCTGGCGGAGCTGGACGGCCTGCCGACCGCGGCGCTCAGGCCAGGGGATGCGCAGGCCCTGGCCGCGCTGTCGCGCGTGCTCGCGCGCGCCGCGGCGCAGCTGCAGCAGCAATTCGCGCAGGCCGGAAGGGTCGATTACACCTTCATCATGGGGGCCGCCCGCGAGGCGCTGGCCGAGGCGGGCGAACCGACCGCGCTTGCGCTGCGCACCGGTCTTTCGCTGCGGCACGTCCTGGTCGATGAGTTCCAGGACACCTCGCTCGCGCAGTTCCAGCTGCTCGCGACGCTGACCGCCAGCTGGGAGCCCGGCGATGGGCGCACGCTCTTCGTGGTCGGTGACCCGATGCAGTCCATCTACCGCTTCCGCGAGGCGGAGGTGGGGCTCTTCCTCGCGGCGCGCGATGCCGGGATCGGCGAGGTGAGCCTGAAGGGGCTGCGGCTGCGCCGCAACTTCAGGGCGACGCCCGCGCTGGTCAGCTTCACCAATGAGCTCTTCGCGCAGGTCTTCCCGCCCGGGGATGACCTGCGCGCCGGGGCCGTCGCCTATCACAGCAGCATCCCCGGCCGGGCAGCCCCTCTGGATGCCCAACTGGATGACCACCCGGGGGCCGCCGGCGAGGCGATCTCGCTCAGGCTGTTTCCGCAGGACCGCGCGGCCGAGGCGCGCGCGGTCGCCACGCGGATCGCCGCGGTCAGGGGCGCCGATCCGGCCGGGCGCATCGCGATCCTGGTCGCAGCGCATGCGCACGCCACGCCGATAATCCAGGCGCTGGGCACGCGCGGGATACCGTGCCTGGGCGTGGACTTGGTTGCGCTGCGCGAGCGCGTGGTGGTTCGCGATCTCGTGCAGCTGGCCTGCGCGCTGTACGACCTGGCCGACCGCAACGCCTGGCTCGCGCTGCTGCGCGCACCCTGGTGCGGAGCCGGACTGCACACGCTGAGCGTCCTGTCAGGCCAGCGCGAGACGCTGCTGGTGTTCGAGGCGATGGCCGATGCGCGGCGCCTGGCGCGGGTGACTCCCGCGGACCTGCCGCGGCTTGCGCGCGTGCGCGCGGTGCTCGCGGCCGCCATCGCGCGCCGCGGTCGCGAGCCTGTCACTGACTGGCTGGAGGCGACATGGGTCCAGCTGGGCGCCCCCGATGCCTACGCCCCCGATGAACTGGAGGACGCGCGCGTGTTCTTCAGCGCGCTCGCCGAGCGCGCGGCGGCCCTCGAGTGGCGCGGTCCGGCCGATTTCCCCGCGCTGCTGCAGCGCCTGTTCAGCGCAGGTCTGGCCGCGGATGCCAATCCGGTGCAGGTGATGACCATCCATCGGGCCAAGGGCCTGGAGTTCGAGCACGTGTTCGTGCCGTGCCTCGATCGCAACCCCGCGAGCGGCGACCGACGGCTGCTGCGCTGGATCGACCTGCCGAACGAGGCGGGCACGAGCGATCTCATCATCGCCCCCGCGCCCGCGGTCGGGCAGGAGGCGGAAGGGGAACTCGACCTCTTCCTCAAGGCGGCGCTGCGCCTGCGCGAGGCCCATGAGCGGACGCGCCTGATGTACGTCGCGGCGACCCGGGCGCGCACGACGCTGTGGCTCTCAGGCGCGCCCAGGGTTTCCAGCGAGGGGGAGCTGAAGCCGGGCCCGCGCTCGCTGCTCGCCTGCCTGTGGCCGGTGCTGGCGGGGCGGTTCGAGCTGCCTGGCGCGGGCGAGGCGGCGGACCCCGTGCCGCAGGCGCAGCGCGCGCACCTGCGGCGCCTGCGCGGGGACTGGACTCCTGTGGTGATTCCCGCCGCGCCCGCCATCGAGCAGCTGCCGGTGGGGCAGATCGCGCTTGAACCGCCGGAGTTCAGCTGGGTGGGGGAGACCCAGCGCCAGGTCGGCACGATCGTTCACGGCTGGCTGGCGCGCATCGCCGCGGGGGCGCTGCCGCCGACGCCCCAGGCGATCGGGGACCTGCGCGCGGCGGTGGCGGGGCAGCTCGCGCGGCACGGCGTGCCGGAGCGCGAGCGCGCCGATGCCGCGGCTTTGATCCTGCGCGCCTTGACCGACACGGTCACCGATGCGCGCGGACGTTGGATCCTCAGCCCCACCCACCGTGATGCCCACGCGGAACTCGCGCTCACGGGATTGAGCGACGGGCGACTGCGCACGTTCGTCATCGACCGCACGTTCATCGACGAGGCGGGCACGCGCTGGGTCATCGACTACAAGACCAGCCGCCACGAGGGAGGAGGGCTGGAGGCCTTCCTGGATTCCGAGACCGAGCGCTACCGCGCGCAGCTGGCAGGCTACGTCGCCCTCATGCGCGGCCTTGCGCCGGAGCCGGTGCGCGCCGGCCTCTACTTCCCGTTGCTGGGCGCCTTCCGTGAGGTCGCGGTGGCAGGTCCCTAGAACGTGCCGGACAGCGAGAATTGGCGTCGCCCGGAGGGAGCGGGACTGCCCAGGAAGCGAAGGTTGTCGGTGAGCTCCGCGGGCGCCCCGGGCCGGGGCGCCACGGTTCCCTGGACATCGAACCCTCCCTGTCGCGTCAGTCGCAGCGTGCCATCCACCGACAGCGGGCCGTCGAGGTCCTTGAGCTTTCCGGTCGGCTCGCCCGCGACCGCTGGGAAGTCGAGCGCGTAGCTGCCCAGCCGCGTGGCGCGGCCATCCCGGTTCTCAAGATCGTGCACTTCGATGCGGCCCTGCAGCCGCGTGAGCGCGTTGTTCTCGAATTCCGCCAGCGACAGTCGCAAGCGCGCCTGGCCGCGAACTCCCGCCGGCAGCCCGCGCATGTACGTCGGGTCCAGCGGCAGGTCGGCGCTGAGGTCGCGCAGGATCAGGTGCTGGTGGAAGCCGGCCTCGGCGTCGGCGCCGCCGCGCACCTGCGGACCGGTGAGGATCACGTGCGCGGCGAGGCGGCCCGCCAGCAGGCGCGCGGGCCGCAGTTCCCAGGAAATATCACCGAATCCCTGGTGCTCGAGCGTGAGCCCGAGGCAGGTGCCGCTCCACAGCGTGCCATTGGCGCTTGCGCAGCCAGCCGGGGACTTGCCAGCTCCCGGCACGACCCAGGCCGCCGGCAGGCGCGCCAGGATGATGGCCGCGAAGGCGAGCGACGCGGCGAGCGTGATCCACAGGCCGCGCCTCACATCAGGCCGGGGCGCAGGACGATGGCCGCGTTAACCAGGCCGGCATCGCCGGTCTTCTCGATCGTCGCTGAGTCGATGACGACGCCGTTCTGCTGCGCGAGGCGGCCGAGCCAGACCACGAGGCTGTCGAAGGGCGCCTTCTCCAGGCGCAGCGACAGGCTCCCGGCGCTGCCCTGCTCGCTGCCGCGCAACGCGGTGTCGAGCTTCGCCTCGCGCGCGGAGCGGTCGACGATCACCAGCAGCGATTCACCGGAGGAACTGGGCGCGGGTGCGTTACGCAGCACCGGCACCGCGACCGTCTGCATCCAGTTCAGGTCCGCGCGCTTTTGTTCCACGCGCGCGCGCGCGCGGGTCACGGCGTGGTCGAGCGGGATGAGCACACTGAACAGGACGATGCCCAGGAGCGCGATCGCGCCAACGATCACGAGCCTGCGCTCCTTCAGGGGCAGGTTGGCGTAGGAGTCGATGAGTGAGTCGAGTGAGAGCTTCATGTCAGGTGCCATTGGCGTGGACCTGGATGTGCCCCTGGTACCCATCCGCGGTGTTGGTGCCCCCGCCCATGTCCGCGGCCCAGCCGTTCTCGCGAAGCGACTGGCTCAGCTGCGCAAGGCTTGCGGCATCGGGGGCACCCAGGGTCATCTCGAGCGAGCCGCCGTGGAAGTTCAACGCCCGCACGCTCGTGCCCGGGGTCGCCCCGCGCGCCTGCGCGAGCGCCTGCAGAGCCGGCAGCAGACCGCCGCCCGCGCCGCGCGCCGCGGCGACGCGCGCCTCCATGTGCTTGCGGATATCGGCGAGCCCGACCTCCCCGACGCTGTGCGCGACGTCGCGGATGGCGCCATCCACCTGGTGCTCGCGGCTCTTGTACACGCGCAGCTGCACGATCTTGCCGCCGATGTGCAGCACCAAGAGGCCCGCGAGCAGCATCGCCGCGAGCCGCCACGCCTTGAGTCCCAGGCCGCGGCCGCTGGCGGGCGCGTAATCTCCCTGCAGCAGGTTGATGGCCGCATCCGTTGGCAGCTGCTGCGCGAAAAGCGTGAGCGGACCGCCGGTGAGCAGCTGCACCTTGATGCCATCGAAGTTCGGGCGCACCGCCTCGACCTGCGCCGAGTGCAGCTGCCACTCGGCCGCTCCGGTGTAGAGGATCAGGCCGCTGCCGCCCCCCGCGGCCGTGTCGGCGCTGGAGCGCGCGATCTCCAGCGCCTGGTCGAGCGCATCCGCGGGCAGGGTGACGGGTGTGCCGTGCGGAGGCCGCACGAACACGGCGTCCTCCTCCAGGAGAGCGACCGCCTGGCCCGGGTTCCGTGGAAGGAGGTCGCTGTCGGCGTAGATGGCGTCCGGCTCGATGCCAGCCGCGCGCAGCTGGGCGAGCCAGTCATTCAGGAGGTTGCGGGCGACGACCGCGACGCGCGTGCGCGTGGACTCGCCGTGGCGCTTGCCGATCGCGAAGTGCAGGTCCTCGATCGCATCGGCCAGATGCTCCTCGAGCGCGTACGGTACCAGCTGCGCAAGCTTCACCCCGGTCTTCACCGGCAGGTCGGGTTCGGCCAGGAGCACGTCGGTGCCGGGCACCAGCACGCACACGCGCCGGCCCGCCACACGCGGCGCGGCGAGAGTCAGCGGACCGCTTTGTGGCGGCCCCACCGGGGCTCCCCGACTGTCCACCACGAGCCACGTCGCCGCCTGTTCCGGCGCGCGCGCGAGACGCAACAGCAGCGATTCAGCCATGGGCTCCTCCTGTCAGCGTGTGTGGCTGGTGATGCATGGGTTCCGTTGGGGATCAGTCGGGCGTGAAGCTGCGCTGGATGGGTCGCAGCGCGAACGTGGCGTCCATCACGTAAAGAAGACTGTACAAGTTGAATTCCGTACTGCCAATAGTGACCAGGCTGTCCAGCCTGAAGTAGTTCGAGGTCATGCCGACCAGCGCGATCACCCCCGGGGCGGCGGCGCCCGAGTTCGCGCCGCCGCCGGGCTTCGGCTGGGCGATGCCGGTCGGGGCCGCGGCGGCGACGCCCTGCCAGGTCGAGCCGGTGAAGGACTTCGCGTACTGATCCTTGGTGGGAAAGCAGCCCCCCGCGCTGGCGCGGTTGCGCGCCAGGGTGTCCGCGTTCGGGCCGCCAAACTCGATGTGCCCCGCTCCGATGTAGGCATCGAGCACAGTGCCCGAGGCGGTGCAGACGTTGAGCTTCGCGCCCTGGGGAAGCGCGGCCACGAACGGGGCGATCTTGAGATAGTGGTCGCGGTCGAAACCCGGCAGCGCCATGAGCTCGGTCGTGCTGGTGATGTAGCGGTTGGCGGTGAGGTACGGTGGGGTCTGGCCGAGGTAGGTGGCGTCCTCCGCGCCGTCCGGGATCGAGGGCACGGCGTCCAGGTCGATCCAGTCGGTCAGCAGTCCCGCCCACTTGGTCTCCAGTCCGACGCTTTCCAAGAGCGCCTGGAAGGCGGCCACCTGGGTGAGGTTCGCCTTGCCGGTCGTGTCCACCAGCGTGTTGAGGTTGAAGCGGCCCTGCAGGTCCTCGAGGGTGAGGGTGAGCATCACGCCGGGCACGACCTCGAGGGGTCCCTGGGGCTTGTCCCAGCCCTGTCCGAGGTAGATGTAATGTTTCGAGTCGTGCCGGATCAGCTGCTGCACCCCGTAGGCGGCGAGGGCCTCGCCGCCCTGGGCGATGAGGATCGACTGGTCGAAGGCGTAGGTCGCCATGCCGCGTCGCGCCGTCATCGCGTTCTCGTAGGCGACGGCGGCGGCGATGATGGTCCCCAGCGCGACCAGCAGCACGGCCACGAGCAGCGCGACGCCGCGCTGCGCGCGGCGCGGGGACGCGGGAAGCTGTCGCGGCGCGCGCCCGTTCATCCGGGCACCTCGATGATGCGCACGATCTTGCCCCAGTCCTCGGTGTCGAGGGTGATCTCGACCGCGAGCGGACGTGACACCAGCGTCTGGTCTTCCTGGGTGCAGGTCGTGCAGGTGGTGGTGGCCGGCCACTGCGGCCGCCACTGGTGGTTGAGGTCGAAGTAGCGCAGCGTCACCGACTTCAGGTGCTCCATGAGCTCACGTTTCGTGGTCGTGCTCGTCTGGGTCGGGTCGAGCACGTTCCAGTACTCACGGCGCAACGTGCCGTTCTCGAGGAAATACGCCACCCGCTGCAGCCCGGGGCGCTGCACGCCCGCGGGGTTCGACCAGCCAGCGCGCGTGAGGACGAGGATTGGCTGGGTGCCCGGCACCGAACCGAGGAAGGCGCCCTGTTCGCCCGAGCCGATGGGTTGGCGTACCGGACGGGGAGCGGCCTGCACTAAGTCCTGCTCGATCACGCGCACCGCGGTCTGCAGCGCGAGGATGCGCGCCTGCTGCTCCTTTAGGGTGTCGTGGCTCCGCAGCGCCTGGTTGAGCGCCCCGTAGCCCATCGCGAAGATGATCGCGGC
>JANYBG010000151.1 GCA_025360865.1 Pseudomonadota bacterium
CGTTGATCAAGCGGCCGGCTATCAGCTTGTCGGGTGCACAACCTTTTTCGACCCAGCTCTCGAGCGCGCTGAATGAATCGAATTCCGTGAATCCTGGGCCACCACCGCCATGGTGAACGCCCGGAATAAGAAATAGCCGAAAAAAGTCCTCCGTCGTATCGCGGGCTCCCATGAATTTTTTCACGCCCTCGTAATAACCAATCGACGACGTTGCCATGATCGCGCCGTCTGCCCAACCGTGCCACATAAGCATCTTGCCGCCCCTGGCCTTAAAGGCGCGCAGATCAAATGACATCGCGTCGTATATCCCCCGCGATCGCGCTAGGGTTGCTGGGTCACGCTCGAAGTTGAAGGAGAGCGCGTCCACGTGGTGGCGCACGGTCTCGTCTGCGAGATAGCCGAGGTGCTGTGCGGGCAAGTCCATGTTGGCGGTACGCGGCGGCACTCGTGAACTCGGTTTGCCGTAGAAGTTCCATCCGGCCCATTGCGTTTCGGTTCCCGCGATATAGGGATAGGCGTAAAGAACCTCACCCTTCGAGTTGGTCGCGGGAGCCATCAGACGCTTGATGGTTTCGACCTGCCGCGGTGTCAGACAATCCGAATCACTCTCTTCCGAGTGACAACGCACCATCTCCGGCTGCCACTTGCAGGAGGGCGGATCGGTCACCACTCCTTCTTCCACACCGGCCTGCGCACCGCAATGCTCTAAGACAGACTTGTGCACGACTGCGGCTGCCGCCTCATTGAGCACCGAGCCGCCGTGCCCGTCATTGAAAGCCTGCGCAAACCACGCCGCGGCGATCGTGTTCCTGCCAGTGTAGTCATACACCGGGGCGCTGGGCATCAAACCGTCGAAATCTTCCGGGAAGCGTTGCGCTTCCATGAGAACCGCCTGACCGCCCTTTGAATTGCCGGCCATGTAGGAATACTGGATCGGCATTCCGTAATAGCGCGTCGTTATGGCTTTGGTGATCAACGTAACGACGTGATTGCTGCGCCAGCCAAAGTCCTCCTGTAACTCGGGTGCATTCGCGGCCCAGATGCCATCAAAACCCAAAGCGCTGTCGTGACCTCCATTGCCGGTGGCGGACGCATAGCCGCGCTCCAGTCCAAAATTAGCAGCGTCCCTCACGATGGCCCCACAGAAACCGCCACACGCGTAAAGGTAGAACTTATGATTCCAGTCTACTGTCATGGGCAACTTCAACTCGAACTTGTTCTGCGGCGCAACGTAGCCCGTCACATCGCAATACCGATGTACCGCGCTAGCGCTCGAAGCAGTGGGACCCGCATAGCCACTTTGGGCGAAGCGTTCCAAGCCGCTCGCCGGTACGGTGACGACTTGCGCCGATATAATGATCGCCGGACCTCCCGGAACGGACTGGAGATTGAATCCGGTCAGCGCTGCGCACTTTTGTTCGTCTTGGCTATCCAGTCCCGGCTTGACTTCGGAAGCCGCGCTCGCAGGTTCACCGAGCCGAATGACGCCTACCAGCGCACCGCAGGCCACAACGAGTGGCCGGCTCGTATACCACCGAGCGGCCCTGAGTGGCGCTTTTCCAGAGGGGGCCTGCCTGCAATCACTGATCACGGTCTACTTCCCAATCCGCTGCCGCGAGTGAACTGAGGTCTGATCGGCGCAAGCGACCGACTCTAGTCGCTGCCCCGATTATGCGCCATAGGCGTGCGGCCAGGCGGTCCCTTAACCTAAGCGACGCGATCGCCTCGCGGCCGCAGGCAGAGCGCGCCGTGTCTGGCGCCGTGGTCGCAGATGCTTAAGAGGGCTGCCAATGGAGGAGTTGCTGCCGTGCTCAGTGCGGGCGGTCACAAGCCGGACCTTATAGCAGCGGTTCAGTCAAGAACACGCGGTGTAAGAAGGAACCACTGCATGATCCAGGCTCGACGCTCGGTCAGCAAACGGCGGCGCATCGACATGTCGTACGGCTCCAGCGCCGCGTTTTCGTAACCGCTCACCTTGCGACGGTCATCGATACTTTCGAAGATCTCAAGATGATGCGTCGGCTCAAAGCGGCGCTTCAGCTCGTCCCCGAGGTCTTCATTGACGTAGTCGTGCACTTCGATGAGCAGCGTATGTTGGGCAAGTGCGGCTGCAACACGGCTGGAGAAAAGTGTGATCTCGTACCCCTCGCAGTCCGATATCACCAGAGCCCTGGTGCCGAGAGATAGGCCGAGTAAGATTCGCTCGTCGCACAAGGCGCCCACCGTCACGCGCTCAGCGACGCCATTCACGCGCGCCATCTCAAGGCACAGCCTTCGCGCCGCAGGGTCAGTGTCGAACGCAAACACGGACGCGCGCGGCAGGCGCAAAGCGAAGCCAACCGCGTAATAGCCCTCAGCACAGCCCACGTCCACTACGCAGGTAAACTGTTGTCTCGCCAGCTCTTCGATGGCGCGATGCAGCTCGCGTTCGTATGAACCCAGCACCTTCGGGACCAGCGCGCTGCCCACGGACTGCGCGTGCGGGTAGCGCATGCCGCGAAACGGCCCCCCAAGTACGATCAGCGACGGGGAGATCCGCGACGCGCGCTGGGCGTCCTCGGCCGCACGCCTCGCCACGGTCGAGCTAACGTAGGCAAAGCCAAGACACCTGGCAATAAACTGCCCGACGCTGTTCAGAGCGCGGTAAGCGAACCAGATCGCAGGGTTGGTGCCCGCGAGGTCAAGCCACCGTTTGATCGGACCCTTCATCACTTTAATTCCCAATAAGATGATGCTTGTCAGCCATGCGAGTTTGAATGGCTGCCACAAGCGCATTTAAGCAAGTAGATTCCGCGGCGCTTGCGCCCGATCGGCAGGCCTCTCATAAGACTCCGTTGCTTCTTCCCCGATCACGGCCGCGCTCCGGTGCGTTACTGTATTTATCAGGGTACGACGTGGCAACCCCTCCAGGCGAATATCTATGCTAGGAAAGTCCACGAAATCTTGGCAAATCCAAAACTCGTGACTTGCCGGAACTGGGTTGAGGTTCCACAAGCATTGAAATCCGCTGCGGCCGGCGTGAGAACGACCGGTGTGCCAATCGTGCGCCTAGAGGCGCACAGGACCAACCCCTGGGAAGTAGACGACGCATGCGCACGTTTCAGGCCCGTCTTGCCTGCAACGCCAAAGGGCGCTGTGACCTTCCCACGATTTTCCTGACACCGAGGCGCAGTTTCACACTGGAGTTCAAGGTTGAGGCTGTGTAAGGCTGGTCGGCGATCGGAGCGTATCGGTCGCCCAGGCAGCGCGGGATCTGGGGCTGCACCAAAACGTATTGCGGAAATGGGGCAAGGATGCCAAGGCCAACGGTCCGGCGGCGTTTCCAGGTCGCGGCAAGCAGCGACCGGACGATGCAGAGGTTGCCAGGCTCAGACGCGAGCTGGCGAACACCAAGTCCGAGCGAGACATTTTTAAAAAGCCGTTGCCTACTTCGCGACGGAACCGCCGTGACGATCGAGTTCATCGCGAAGCACCGCGTATGGCAGACACGAGAGATATGCGCGGCTTCGGTGTCTCGCGCGGCGGGTTTTACGAGTGGCTGAACCGCCCTCACAGCCATCGCTCTCAGGCGAACTAGCAGCTGCTGGTTCAGATCCGAACGAGCTTTGAACGTAGCGACAAGACCTACGGCAGTCACGGGGCCGAGCACGGTGACGGAAACCACCATGTAACAGCCGGCATTGGGGAGGTAACCGCCACGCCCGGGGGAACGAACACGCTGTCCGTCATGCGATTCATGGACCACACGAGGGTGATTCACGCGGGGCAGACGGTGGAGTGGGGGAATGAGGACCCCGCGACACCCCATACGATCACGTTCGGCAAGGAGCCAATGAATCTGCCACCGCCGTCCGGCAACGTGACGATGGATGCCGACGGGGCACTGCATGCGATCATCAAGTCACCTTCGGACAGCGTGCATTCCGGCCTTATTGGGGCCGCGCCTCAAGAGCGGGTTGGCCTACCCCAAACGCCTGTGGCGGTGACGCGCTTCCGCGTAACATTCACGACACCCGGAACGTACCCTTATATCTGCGCTCTTCACGACACTCTGGGGATGAAGGGAGAGATTATCGTTCTTCCCTGAAGCTCTGGGTTTGCGGCGGTATCGGATTGCTCGGACAGAGAACGGTGCGTTGGCGATCAGAACGCACCGGCTCCCTGGGGTACCGCCCCCCCTTCCGTGTTGTGCGCGATTGACCGTCTTCCGGAGGGCGTTGAAGCCGCTGGGTGACAGTTTCTGACTGCGGGCGGAGTGATAGCACGGGCCTGAAGCAGGCTTGAGCGGCGCGGCGACCGACCAGAGCGCGCGCATAGCGCCCGCGATGTCAAGCGGCTCCGGTCAGGCACGCGTCGCTCGGCGCCCCAATCCGCGGCCCGCTTCCCATGATCTTCAACGCTCGCTTCTAATTTTTAGGCCCGTACGTGTAGCCCATCTCCGTAGTCAGGAATCGCTGAATTTACGGATGGCGCCCCTGCGCGTCGCGCTTCAGGGCGCGCGGCAATGCGCGCTCGAGCGCACTATTTCAGGGGGCAGCTCGGTCGCCCGGAGCTGCGCGAGTTCACCCCCCCGGCGGTCGCCAGTCGTTCCACCACAGTCCGAGAGATCACCACGCGCGATCCCGTGGACGAGGATCCGCCGGCACCAGGTCATTACTAATAGGTCGCCGCCCTCCCCCGCATCAGCCTGACGTGCGCCTGAGCCCACAACGCGCTAAGACAGCTCTCAGATCGCGCAGAGCGGGAAATATTTCGTTATTCCAGTCAGCGCCCTGCGCATCGTAGGCGCGCTGCTCGTGTTCAACGATTTCCTTATCCTCGCGGAAGATATTCTCGGTGAACCAAACGACGAAGGGCCACACCGCGTGAATGAGACCGGGCACGGGCGGCTTCTTCACGGAGAGATAGCCATAGGTCCGGTTGGTGCGCTGTTCAGCGTCCGTTGGCGTGTAGCCGAGCCAAACATCTAAAACCGGATCCTGGGTATCCTGAATATCTCGCCCCACCCAAACCTTCAAGCTCTGGACGGGATAGTCGGTACGAATGCGCATGTGGTCGCGGAAGTCCTTCTTTTTCTCGCCCCGCTTGCGCACCAAATCAACGATGACCTGCTCGCCCAGAGATTGTTTTCCTTCGGTGCGCTTGAAGCTGTATTCCACCTGAGCCCATTTTTCTCCGTGCTCCCGTCCGATGCAATGGGCTCTTATCGATCCCATCTGCTTGCGATGCATGAATTGATGATTCATATCAAACAGATTCTCATGCATGAACGTGTAGTGGCAGGCCACTTCACGATACAACGGTCGAGTCTTGTAATCCTTGCGCTGGTACGAGCCGAGGGATGTTGGGAGCCGGCTTTGCGCCAGGTGCGGATCGCCCGGAAAAACCAGGATCATTCCGTCGACTTCACATGCGGGGTAGCTCCTCACTCCGTTGGGCAGCCGCTCCTTACCGAGGTACGGCACACTCACGCACTTGCCCCTGCAGTCGTACGTCCATCCGTGATAGTGGCACTTCAACTCATCGCCGCACACGACCCCAAGGTGGAGGGGTACCTGGCGGTGAGCGCAGCGGTCCTCGAGTGCGAAAACCCCTCCGCCGGCGCTCCGATAAAGCGCGATCGGATCGCCAGCAAAATAACGGCCGAGAACTCGTCCTACCGCCAGCTCATTGGACCACGCCAAGGGGTACCAGTAATCTGGGTGCGCACCCACGCGACGCAAGTCAAACGGATTTGGCAAATCCACGGGGCGCGGCAAGATCGGGTTCGCACTGTCTTCCGGTATTGTGAACCTCACAGACGTCCCTCGTTATTGATCAGCGATTTCGGTTTAAGATCTATCTCGATCGGAAGGCGTGTGCAGTGACCAGCTCGAACGCGGTGTATGCCAAAGGGGCCGGCGCTTAGGTGAAGCCGGCCCCGTTTGTGCTGGCAGTTCATCGTTTAGAAGCTGTAGCTGCCGTAGACCCCGATGGTGCGTGGCTGATTGGTGAGATAACCGACACGGGCGCTGCGGCCGCGTTCGTAATCGAGTGCGAGCTGGGCCGTTTTGTCGGTCAGATTGTTGACATAGGCAGCCACTTGCCAGCGATCAGTCTTGACGCCAAGCCTGAAGTTGGCGAGCGTATACGCCGCCAGTTCCGGATTGAAAGTGATCTGCGTGCCCGCAGGGACACCGCCGAACGGGATGAGTCGCGCGGAATTGGGGCTCGGCCCACCGATCTCACCGAACCCTGGTTCTTCGTTTTCGAATTGCGAGAACGATGAACCTACGTACTGCACCGTGAGGTTCGCAAACAGGTCCGTCGCTCCCGAAACCGGCATCGTGTAACCCAGGCTGCCAGAGGCCTGGACCTTTGGCGCCGTCGGCAATCGGTTGCCGTCGGCAAGCCCACCAACCACCAAGCCGGTGCTGGGAGCGATGACCGAGGAGGTCAGCTTTGCGTCGATGAAGGTGGCCGAGAGGCCGAAGTCCCAGTTCGCGTTGGGCCTGGCGAATAGTTCCGCTTCGACGCCCGTACTGCGCGCGGTCGGCACGTTAAAGACGATGCGGGAAGAACAACTGCCGGCGGTGGTATTGGCCTGCAGATCCTTGATCTGAGAATCGAACACCGAGATGTTGAACGTCACGCGATGGTCGAGCCATTGTGTTTTCGCGCCAATCTCGTAGTTCCAGTCCTTCTCATCTTGCCAGTACCTCTGATTACCAAACACGACTTTGTCCTGCGGCGTGCACAAGGGCAGGTTGATAGGGTCGTTAATACCACCGAGACGGAACCCGCGACCTGGACACGGACCGATCAGGGAACATCGAAAACACTGCGCGGTCTCCTGCCGGGGCGATTCGAATGTGGCCGAAGCTCATCGCGCTCACGTTCCGAGCACGAGCCCACCGTCGACACCGAGCACCTGCCCGTTGATGAACGATGCGTCATCCGAGGCCAGGAATGCATAGGCGCGCGCCACCTCATCGGCGGT
>JANYBG010000175.1 GCA_025360865.1 Pseudomonadota bacterium
CGCAATTTCGGCGACGGTAACGGGTTGCGCATAACTGCGCTGCGAACCATCCGGCAGGGTAATAGTTGGCATATCTATTTTTTCTCTTAACGGGGGCTTTAAAACAAAGTACGGTCTTCAAAAACGAAGTGCAGCCAATGCCGCACCTCAATTGAGTATATCCTACCGCACCACTTGCGGTCAAAAACATCCATGGCATTACCCTTTAAGACTTTAGAGTCACGAAAACTTTAGGCGAGAAAAAAGGGCTAGGACATCAACCTAACCCTCTGTGAATCCAAATTCTGAATCTGGTAGGTGCTGACGGGATCGAACCGCCGACATTCGCCTTGTAAGGGCGACGCTCTACCAGCTGAGCTAAGCACCCAAGCCCTGGTCTCCGTACGCCAGGTGCGGGGATTTTAGCAGAAGCTGAACGCAGGAAAGCGCGCAGGTTTCCAGTCGCAAATGACAAGGCCGGGAGGTCCCAGCCTCCCGGCCCCGCTTCGCGCCATCCGTGTGAGGTTCAGTGTGCCGGAGGCACGTCCGACTTGATGCGCCGCACGCCGCGCCGTGTCGGTTTTTCCTCCGCAGGGGCGCCGGCGGCCGCAGGAGCCTGAACAGTGTCCGGGGCGTGCTGGGGCATCGGCTGCTGGGTGAGTGCGACCGCCAGCACTTCATCGATCCACTTCACCGGCCTGATCTCAAGGTTGCCCTTGATGTTGTCCGGGATCTCGACGAGGTCTTTCTGGTTCTCATCGGGAATGAGCACCGTCTTTATGCCACCACGGTGCGCCGCGAGGAGCTTCTCCTTCAGGCCACCGATCGGCAGAATCTCACCGCGAAGCGTGATCTCGCCGGTCATCGCCACGTCCGAGCGCACCGGGATGCGGGTAAGAGCGGAGACCAGAGCGGTGCACATGCCGATGCCAGCGCTGGGGCCATCCTTGGGCGTCGCCCCTTCCGGGATGTGCAGGTGCACGTCGAGCTTCTGGTAGAACTCCGCCTCCAGTCCGAGTATCTGGGCGCGGCTGCGCACCACCGTCATCGCCGCCTGGATCGACTCCTGCATCACTTCGCCCAGCTGGCCGGTGTGTTGCAGCTTGCCCTTGCCCGGGACCACGGCGGCCTCGATGGTCAGGAGCTCGCCGCCGACCTCGGTCCACGCAAGTCCCGTCACCTGGCCCACGCGGTTCTGGTCCTCCGCCTTGCCGTAGCGGAAGCGGCGCACGCCCAGGTACTTGTCAAGGTTGCGCGGGGTCACCGAGACCGACCTTTCGTCCTTCTTGTGCAGCAGCAGCTGTTTGACGGACTTGCGGGAGATCTTGGCGACCTCGCGCTCGAGGTTACGCACGCCGGCCTCGCGAGTGTAGTAACGCACGATGTCCATCAGCGCCGGATCCGAAACCTTCAGCTCCTCCGGCTTCAGCCCGTTGTTCTTCATCTGCTTCGGCAGCAGGTAGCGCCGCGCGATATTCATCTTCTCGTCTTCCGTGTAACCGGGCAGACGAATGACCTCCATTCGGTCCAGGAGCGGCGCCGGGATGTTCAGAGTGTTCGCCGTGCACACGAACATCACCTCGGACAGATCGAGGTCAACTTCGAGGTAATGGTCGTTGAAGGTCGAGTTCTGCTCAGGATCGAGCACCTCCAGCAGCGCCGATGACGGGTCGCCGCGGAAGTCCATCGACATCTTGTCCACCTCATCGAGCAGGAACAGCGGGTTGTGCACGCCCGCCTTGGACATGTTCTGCACGATTTTGCCGGGCATCGAGCCGATGTAGGTGCGGCGGTGGCCGCGGATCTCGGCCTCATCGCGCACGCCGCCCAGGGACATGCGCACGAACTTGCGGTTCGTGGAGCGCGCGATGCTCTGGCCCAGGGAGGTCTTGCCGACGCCCGGCGGACCCACGAGGCACAGGATCGGGCCGCGCAGCTTGTCGACCCGCTGCTGCACGGCCAGGTACTCGACAATGCGTTCCTTGATCTTCTCAAGGCCATAGTGATCCTCGTCCAGCACTTTCTGGGCGCGGGCGATGTCCTTGATGATCTTGGTGCGCTTCTTCCACGGAACCTTGACCAGCCAGTCGATGTAGTTGCGTACCACCGTGGCCTCAGCGGACATCGGCGACATCATCTTCAGCTTATTGAGCTCGCCGTTGGCCTTCTCGCGCGCTTCCTTGGGCATGCCGGCCTTGGCGATCTTCTGCTCCAGCTCGCTGATCTCATTGCCGCCCTCGTCCATCTCGCCGAGTTCCTTCTGAATGGCCTTCATCTGCTCATTCAGGTAGTACTCGCGCTGGCTCTTCTCCATCTGCGCCTTGACGCGTCCCCGGATGCGCTTCTCGATCTGCAGCACGTCCATCTCGGATTCGATGGCGACCAGGATGTGCTCGAGGCGCTTCTTGACGTCGAGAATTTCCAGGACCTTCTGTTTCTCGGCGAGCTTGAGCGACATGTGCGCGGCGACGGTGTCGGCCAGGCGGCCGGCCTGCTCGATGCCAGCGAGCGCGGTCAGCACCTCAGGCGGCACCTTCTTGTTCAGCTTCACGTACTGCTCGAACTGGGAAATGACCGAGCGCGCGAGCACATCCATTTCCTTCTCGTCGTAGGCCTCGGCCGCGGGCAGCAGCGTCGCGTCGCACGAGTAGTACTCACCGGCGTGCAGCTTCTCGATGCGGGCTCGGTCCACGCCCTCCACGAGGACCTTCACGGTGCCATCGGGAAGCTTCAGCAGCTGCAGCACCGTCGCGACGGTTGCGATGCGGTACAGGTCATCGGCCTTCGGGTCATCCACGTCGGCCTGTTTCTGGGCGACGAGCATGATGCGCTTGTCCGTGCGCATGGACACATCGAGGGCCTGAATCGATTTCTCGCGGCCGACGAACAGCGGCAGCACCATGTGGGGGTAAACCACCACATCGCGCAGCGGCAATACGGGCACGTTCTGCAGTTCAGCCGGCGGGGGAGTCACGGGAATGGTTGGTTCGGACACGCTCAAGCCCTCTATGGACCCATGGGAGACCGGCCGTGGCGTCTGTCGGACCTCGGCCGATGGCGTTTTGTAACGCTAGTGTAGCGGGAATTGAGGCGCGCGCTGCCCGTTTCAAGAGCGCCGCGCCACAGCTCGCGCACGAGGTGCGCGATCGATCCGGTCCGTGCCGGGACCGGCTTCAGTGGTTGGTGCCCGAAGCGCGGCGCGGTTCCTCGACGCTCGCCAGGCGATTCTCGTCGGCGCCGTAGACCACGTAGGGCTTGGTCGTTCCGTCGATGACGGTCTCATCGATCACGACCTTGGACACGTTCTTCATCGAGGGCAGCTCGTACATGGTATCGAGCAGCACGGTCTCGAGGATCGTCCGCAGGCCACGCGCGCCGGTCTTGCGTTGCATGGCGCGGTTGGCGACGGCGCGCAGCGCCTCGTCGCGGAACTCAAGCTCAGCGCCTTCCATCTCGAACAAGCGGCGGTACTGCTTGGTGAGGGCGTTCTTGGGCTCGGTCAGGATCGAGATCAGCGCCGACTCGTCCAGCTCGTCGAGCGTCGCCACCACCGGCAGGCGGCCGACGAACTCGGGGATGAGACCGTAGCGGATCAGGTCCTCCGGTTCCACGTCGTGGAACAGGTCGCTGCCGTGCGGGCGCGTGTTGATGTCGCGCACCTCGGAGGTGAAGCCGATGCCGCTCTTCTGCGTGCGGTTGAGGATGATCTTCTCGAGACCCGCGAAGGCGCCGCCCACCACGAAGAGGATGTTGCTCGTGTCGACCTGCAGGAACTCCTGCTGCGGATGCTTGCGGCCACCCTGGGGCGGAACCGAGGCGATCGTGCCCTCGATCAGCTTCAGCAGCGCCTGCTGCACGCCCTCGCCCGACACGTCGCGGGTGATCGAGGGGTTGTCGGACTTGCGCGAGATCTTGTCGATCTCGTCTATGTAGACGATACCGGTCTGCGCCTTCTCGACGTCGTAATCGCACTTCTGCAGGAGCTTTTGGATGATGTTCTCGACGTCCTCGCCGACATAGCCGGCCTCGGTGAGGGTGGTCGCATCGGCGATCGTGAAGGGCACGTTGAGCAGCCGCGCGAGCGTCTCGGCGAGCAGCGTCTTACCGCAACCGGTCGGGCCTATAAGCAGGATATTGCTCTTGGCGATCTCGACATCGTCCTTGGAGCGCGTCGCCCCGGTGCGGGTCTGCAGGCGCTTGTAGTGGTTGTACACGGCCACCGAGAGCACGCGCTTGGCCCGCTCCTGGCCGATCACGTACTCGTCGAGGACCTTCTTGATCTCGTGGGGCTTGGGGAGTTTGTCGCGCGCCCGTTCGGCGCGGTCTTCGAGCTCCTCGCGGATGATGTCATTACACAGCTCGACACATTCGTCGCACACGAACACGGAGGGTCCGGCGATGAGCTTGCGCACCTCGTGCTGGCTCTTCCCGCAGAAGGAGCAGTAAAGGAGCTTGCCGTCGTCGTGCCGGCTGCGCGAGTCTTCAGTCATCGATGTGCCTCATGAAATCCACGTGGCGCGACTGCCAAAACCGTGCAGGCGCAGTTTCTTATAGCACGGTCGAGCCACGCCGCAAAGCGCCCACGCACCGCTAACTCCTTGTGCGCACGGGGTTTGTATGACGTGGTTCACCACTTTGACAATTGTCGGCCCGGGCCCTGCGTCCAGTAGGCGCCTCAGGCCTTGGCCGCGAGCTTAGGCGACAGGTCACCGCGCTTGTCGAGCACGCTGTCGACCAAGCCGTACTTGACGGCGTCGGCGCAGTCCATGAAACGGTCACGGTCGGTGTCGAGCTTGATCTGGTCGACACTCTGGCCGGTGTGCTTGGCGAGAATCTTGTTCAGACGATGCCGCGTATCGAGCATCTCCTTGGCGTGGATCTCCATGTCCGAGGCCTGCCCTTGGAAGCCACCCAGAGGCTGGTGGATCATGACGCGCGCGTGCGGCAGGCAGAAGCGCTTGCCTTTAGCGCCCGAGGCGAGCAGCACCGCGCCCATGCTGGCGGCCTGGCCCACGCAGATGGTGCTCACATCCGGCTTGATGAACTCCATGGTGTCGTAGATCGCAAGACCGGCGCTCACCACGCCGCCGGGGGAGTTGATATAGAGCGCGACGTCCTTCTCCGGGTTCTCGGACTCGAGGAAAAGCATCTGGGCGACGACGATGTTCGCCATGTAGTCATCGATCGGGCCAACGATGAAGATCACGCGCTCCTTGAGCAGGCGCGAGTAGATGTCGTAGGCGCGCTCGCCGCGAGCTGTCTGCTCGACGACCATCGGCACCAGATTCAAGTTGCGCTCGTTCATATATTGCTCATCTGTTCGTGGGGTTCGGGGCCGGCATCGGAGGCCGGGCCGTGTTCATGGTCATGGTCGTGTCCATGGCCGCCGAATCCGGTCATCTCCTTGAAAGTCATGACCTTCTCGGTGACTGTGGCGCGCGCCAGCACCCAGTCGATCACCTGCTCCTCCAGCGCGGTAGACTCGATGCCGCGCATCGCATCCTGATTCTGCAGGTAGGCGCGGCGCGCCTGATCCTGGTCAGGATAGCTCTCGATGAGCTCGTTCAGCCTCTCCTGCACGCGTTCTCGTTCCACAGCCATGCTATTTGATTGCACGATCTGGGAAATCAAGAGCCCAAGCGCCACGCGGCGGCGCGCGGGCTCCAGAAAGTTGTCGCGCGGCGGAATCTGGCTGGCATCCCGGATACCCATGCGGCGCGCGGTATCCAGCTGCAGCTGCTGAACCTGCTCATCGATCATCGCCTGTGGCAGGGCCACCGGATTCTCGCGGAACAGCGCATCCATCACCTGGACGCGGACGCGGTTGCGCACCGCTCCGGCAAGCTCACGCTCCATGCTCTTGCGCACCTCGCTGCGCATCTCCTCGAGTCCACCCTGCTCCACACCGTACGCGCGGAAGAATTCCTCGTCGATCATCGGAAGGGAGTGCTCCTCCACCGCTTTAATGACCAGATGCAGTTCCGCGGCCTGCCCGGCCACGCGAGCGTTCGGATGGTTGGCCGGGAAGGTCGCCGCCACAGTGCTCTCTTGCCCGGCGCTCACGCCCTTTAAGCCCTCCTCCAGCTCCGGCATCGTCTGGCGCGCGCCGAGCACCACCTGCGCGTTCTTGACGTCGCCGTCCTCGATCAGCTTGCCACCTATGCGCACCTGGTAGTCGAATACGACGCGGTCGGTGTCACGGGAGGTGCGCTCGACGGGGGTGTAGATCGGGCGCTGCACGCGCATGTTCTCGATCATGGTGTCCACGTCCGCGTCACTCACGGTCGCGACCGGCTTCTCGATGGCAAGTGCCTCGATCGGGTTAAGCTTCACATCGGGGAGCACCTCGAAGTGCGCCGCGTATTTCAGGTCCGATTCCGGCTCGAGCGCGATGGGCTCGATGCGCGGGCCACCCGCCGGCCGCAGGTTTTGCTGCGTCACGGCCTGCGCGAAGGAACTGCGCATGAGGTCATTCAGCACCTCCGAGCGCACCTGGTCACCGAACTGCTTGGTGATGACGCCGATCGGGGCCTTCCCAGGCCGGAAGCCTTTTAGGCGCGCGGTGCGTGAAAGCTGCTTGAGGCGCTGCTGCACCTCGCGCATCACCTCGGTGGCGGGCACGGCGACTTCGAGGCGCCGGTTCAGTCCGCCGGTATCGGTCAAAGAGACTTCCATCGATTCAATCCTCAGCTAACGGAATCAACGATCCCCAGCGAAATTCCTGTGAACACGACGAGGAACTGGTGCGAAAGGAGAGACTCGAACTCTCACGGGTTGCCCCACTGGCTCCTAAGGCCAGCGCGTCTACCAGTTCCGCCACTTTCGCCCGTGCCGTGTCCTCCGGTCGGGCCGGATGCTTCACCTGTCGGCCGTGCGCTCGGGGTCCGCCATTATAGCGTATGGACGCCCGTTCCCTGCCCGCCGCTGGCGCCACACCAGGGCGCCGGATCGCACGTCGGCGCACGCGCTGACCTGCGGTGAGTGGCTGCGGCAAGCTCAGCCACGACCTATGCAACTAATTGAAATAATTGGCATTTTTCTGGGGATATTCTGTGCTAAAACGACCAGCCGACGACACGGTGCGCGGTGTTTCGAATGTGCAAGGGACAGCGGTCATAAAACCTGGAGGATCTGGCGGCCGCACAGAACCCAATCCGGCGGCGCCCCTACTTACTCGTAGGTCGCCAGCGCACGCCCGTGCCACAATCGGCTGCAGGTGGGACGCGGGCATCTGGCCGTGTGGGCGAAGAGAAAAACGTAATGCTTTCAATCCTTGTGGGCCATTCCTATTTTCTTCGGCTCGACGCCAAGCAGTTCGAGCGCGCCAAGCCCTATCCGCCGCTGGCGACGCTGCAGGTGGCCGCCTCGCTCCGCGAGAGCGGGCATGAAGTGTCGCTATTCGATGCGATGTTGGCCGACGGTCTGTCGGAGTACGGGGCCAAGCTGGCGGCCTCCCGGCCCCAGGTCGTGGTCCTGTACGAGGACAACTACAATTTCCTGACCAAGATGTGCCTGGCCGCGATGCGCGAGGCCTGCCTGCGGATGATCACACTTGCCCGGGCCACGGGGGCACGCGTGATCGTGGCTGGCTCCGACGCCACCGACGCGCCGGAGCCGTATCTGAAGGCAGGCGCGGAGATCGCGTTGCGGGGCGAGGGACTCCACACCCTGGCTACGCTCATCAAGCGCTTGGATGCTGACATCGGCGTCCTGCCTGCGGCCCTTGCCAGTGGGCTGCCGGGGACCGCTCGACTCATAGGAGACAAGGTCGCCAGCGTGGATGAGGCCCGCCTGAGCGGGTTAGTGGCGCAGCCAGACCTGCCGGCCTGGGACCTGGTGGACATGGAGCGTTACCGCGCCGTGTGGCTCAAATCGCACGGTTACTTCAGCCTCAACATGGCCGCGTCGCGCGGCTGCCCGTTTCGCTGCAGCTGGTGCGCGAAGCCGATCTGGGGCAACCAATACGCACAGCGCAGCGCCGAGGCCGTGGCGGCGGAATTCACCTATCTCAAGCACCGCTTCAACCCGGACCACATCTGGTTCGCGGACGACATTTTCGGGTTTCGGCCCGCGTGGGTGCTGCGCTTCGCCCATGCCGTGCGCGAGGCCAGTGCGCGTCTCCCATTCACCATCCAGACGCGAGCCGACCTAGTCACGGAGGCGATGGCCGAGGCGCTACAAGAGGCCGGGTGCGCGGAAGCCTGGCTCGGCGCGGAGAGCGGCAGCCAGCGCATCCTCGATGCCATGGACAAGGGCACTACCGTGCCGGAGATCAAGGTGGCGCGGGCACGCCTTAAGGCACACGCCATTCGGGTCGGCTTCTTCATCCAGCTCGGCTATCTTGGCGAGCAGCTCACGGACATCCTCGCCACGCGAGAACTACTGGAGGCGGCGCGTCCTGATGATGTGGGTGTGAGTGTCGCTTATCCTCTGCCTGGCACGAAGTTCTTCGAGCAGGTGAAGTACCAGTTCCTGAACGGCAAGCGGCATTGGAAGGACAGCGGTGACCTGGCGATGATGTTCAAGGGCACCTACACGTCCGACTTCTACCGTGCCATTAGGGACCTGCTGCACGATCAAGTGTGCCTGAAGGTCGGGGATGCGCCGGCGGCCCCTGCGGAACATTCACCAGCGGAACGCGCGCTGAAACGCCGTTGGCAGGAATTGCTATCACGTGAGAATCAATATCGATCCGGAGAAATCCACGCGGCGGCGCTTGCGGGCAACGTCAGCGCGTGAGCTGACTCAAAGTGTCGGGTTGATGGCTCGCGCGCGGATCGCGGTTCGCAGACCGATTTGCTCAAGCGCGCGCCTCGGCTCGCAAGGCAGCGGCGCGTGAGCGCGACGGCGACGGCCATCGGATTGCTCGGCGACACGCCCGCGCGCGACTACTCGCGCAAACTCGAGCTGTTCAACGCGTTCGCCGGACGAGAACTGCGCGCGGCTATCGCATCCCTGAGGCTGAAGCCCGGAACGCGCGTTCTGGATGCCGGGTGCGGAACGGGCGAGGCATTGAATTGGCTGGATGACGACGTGAGCCCGGAGGGCCAAGTCGTCGGAATCGATCTGGCGTCGGCACACGTCGCCGCGGCGCGCAGGCGCGCGCGACCCAGTGTCCCTGTGCTTCTTGGAAACCTTCTGGCGGCACCATTTCCGGCGGAGAGCTTCGATCTCATATGGTGCGTCAATACGATCAACCACCTGCGCGACCCGCTCCTCGGCGTGCGTGCCCTCGCGAGCCTATTACGACCTGGTGGCCGAATCGCGCTGGGTCAGAGTTCCCTGCTCCCCGATATGTGTTTCTCATGGGATGCGCGGCTGGAACGGCTTACGAACGAGGCGGTACGACAGTATTACCGGGACCGCTACGCGGTCAGCGAGCGCGACCTGGCGGCCGTAAGGTCCATCGTGGGCGTACTGCGACGCGCGGGTTTGCGCGAGATCATCCCCAGGACATTCGTGATTGAACGGGTGGCACCCCTTGCTCCGGAGGATGAGGCCTACCTGGGGGAAGCGATCTTCAAAGATACCTGGGGAGAGCGGCTGCGCCCCTATATGGCGGACGAGGATTACTCGTCACTGGCCCAGTTGTGTGATGTGCGGCACCCACAGTTCGCCTTGCGGCGCCCCGACTTCCACTTTCTGCAGACCTTCAGTATCGCGGTAGGCCGGGTCGGGCCGTGAACGGGGCGCCCGGTGCGCACAATGCGTCCGCCGCGACGCCACCGCGCCTGCGCGACACCCAGGACGCCTTCGACAGTGTCGCGGCGGAATATGACGGGCCGCGCGGCAACAACGCTCTGATCCAGGACATGCGCCAGGAAATGTGGCGATGGCTGGACAAGACATTCACCCCCGGCAGCCGTCTGGCCGATCTGGGGTGCGGGACCGGCCTGGACGCCATCCGCATGGCGCGGCTGGGGCACAGCGTGACAGCCACCGATTGGTCGCCCCAGATGGTGCAGCGCTCAGCGGACCGCGCCGCGGACGCGGGGCTGACGGACCGCGTGCGTGCTATAGCGGTGGGGGCGCACGAGCTTGCTCGGCTGGACGGCGGCGGTTCCTACGATGGAGCCTATTCGAACCTAGGCCCGCTCAACTGCGTGCCCGACCTGCACGAGGTTGCGCGTCAGTGCGCCCGCCTGCTCAAACCAGGCGGTTCCCTGGTTTTCACCGTCGTCGGGCGCGTCTGCCCGTGGGAGATCGCGCACTTCCTGCGGCGCGGGCGGTGGGCGCGTGTCAAGGTACGCTTCGCTCGCGACTTTGTGCCCGTCGGCATGAATAAGCACACCATCTGGACCCACTACTACGGGCCGCGCGAATTCTATCGGGCGTTCAAACGGCACTTCACGCTTACGCACTATCGCGGACTGTGTGTGTTCGCGCCGCCACCCTACCTGACGCAGGTGCGTGAACGGCGGCGGGCCACGTACAACCGACTTTGGCGTCTTGACAGGCGCATCGCCGGTTGGCCGCTACTGCGCGGGGTGGGTGATCACTTCCTCATCGTGATGAAGAAGCGATAAGCTGGACATAGCACGCCTGAAAAGTCCGCGCGGTGTAGTCCGCGTCTTCCCGCATCGCACGGGCCAGCGCCTCCCCGGCGATGCGCATGCGCAAATCCTCGTCGCCAAGCACCTTGCCGGCCTCACGAGCGAGGCCGGCCCAGTCCCCGACCGGCACGGCGACGGCCGCCTCGGGCGCCAATTCGGCGATATGGCCCACCGCGGTACC
>JANYBG010000184.1 GCA_025360865.1 Pseudomonadota bacterium
TGTTGAGGTCAAGACCTGCCACCTTTGCGACGGTGAGCGCCTCGGCGAGCGCGGCGAGGTGCACCGTGCACAGGTAGTTGGTCAGCACCTTGAGCGCCGAGGCCGACCCCACATCGCCGGTGTGGAGGATACGCTGCCCGAGTATCTTCAGCACCGGCAGCGCGCGTTCGAAGCTCGCCCGCGCGCCACCAGCGAAGATGGAGATGTTGCCGGTCGCCGCGCGATGGCAGCCGCCTGAGACCGGACAGTCCATCGCCGCCCCGCCGCGGGCGATCACGAGCCCCGCCAGGCGGCGCGCCTCCGCCTCATCGGTGGTGCTCATCTCCAGCCATATTTTTCCCGGGGACAGGCCCGCGAGGATCCCGTCAGCCCCTTCCATCACCGCCGCGGAGATGGCGGGGGAGGGCAGGCAGGTGATGATCAGGTCAACCGCCGCGGCGAGCTGCCTGGGGCACGCCGCGCTCTTGGCGCCCCGCGCCAGGAAATCCGCCACTCGCGTCTCGTCCAGGTCGCGCACGGTGAGGTCGACGCCGTGGCGCAGGAGGTTGCCGGCGAGTTGTCCGCCGACGTTGCCGAGCCCGATGAAACCGACACGCAGATTGGTCACGCCAGACACCTGTGCAAACCGTGGGTGTCCCATTGGACCACAGCCTGAGCGTCGTGGTCAGCGGTTGCGGCTCACTTCCGGGCGCATTTCAGCTGTGTTCCAAACCATTTCAGGGACGCCGTCCCCTCATGTTCCCACAGCTCGACATCGTCGGCGGTGTAGCGAGCGCCGCTGGCGGACTCGGCGACGAAAGCCACGACCCTGACGTCCTGGTACTCGATCAGCACCGCCGGCGGGGCGCTCTGGTAGTAGCTGGCGGTCGCCGGGGTGGCTGTGTGCCCCTCGCACGCGTATGTCGCGGCCGCGAAGACCGGTACCTCACCCCCCTCGATCTTCAGCTCGAGGATGCGCCGCTGGTAGGCGTCCGCGACACAGGCGCGCTGCTCGGGCGTCCCGGCGCAGTCGTCGCGCGCGGCGAGCCAGCGCCTCTGGCGCTTGCGCGCGTCAGTATCCGCAGGGCTCGCGCTGAGCGCGGCGGCGAAACGCTTGGCCATCTCTCGATCCAGTCCGGCCAGCGCGGCGTCCTCGCAGACCATTCGTTGAACTGTGGAGATCGTCTGGGTGCAGTCGAAACTGGGCGCCGCCGCGCCCGGAGGTTTGAGCACATCCAGCACCAGAATCACCAGGGTCAGGAGCATCTCGACCTCCCAGGGCCGCGCGTCGGCGCGGGCGCCACACCATAGCGTATCCCACGGCGTCCGTCGCCGCGGGTTGCCGCCGCGCTCGCCTCACTCTGGCAGCGTGATTCCCGAGCCGCCCATTTCCTTGGGCATGTCCTTCATCTTCGGCTTGCCGTCGCGGATCGGCAGGACAGTCTCCTGGTAGTGCACGTGCAGCGCCGGCTCGAACTTCAGTTGCGGCAGCAACGCGGCGTAGATGTCGACCAGGCCCATCGTCGGGTGGTCGGTGAACAGGTGACCGCCGCACTGGGTGCACCACTTGCGGTGGCTCACGGGGGTCTTGTTGAAGGTGCCGATGCTGTCGGCGCCGCGTGTCACCTTCAGCGCCGCGGGGGGCCATAGCGTGAACGCGTTCACCGGGCCCGCCGACCATCGCCGGCACGAGCCGCAGTGGCAATAGCCCATCGCCGCGGGCTCCCCGCTCACCTCGAACTGCACCGCGCCGCAGAAGCAGCCGGACTTGTGGGTTGTCATGAGTTGGCTCCTGATGGCCTTGAACTAACCTAAGGGATATCCCGCCACGACGATTCCGCGGCCCGGGTCCCCGCCTGTAGACTGCCAGCTGGGCCGGCCGCTGGGAAGTCCGGAAAATCCAGGCGCGCCGCGCGGCAGCCGGGTGATTCGCGGGGCGACAGCGGGAATCCCCGGCCACGGTCGGCGGCGCTCGCGGTCACTGATAGCCAGGCTTT
Organism: Pseudomonadota bacterium; assembly: GCA_025360865.1. Lineage (GTDB taxonomy): Bacteria > Pseudomonadota > Gammaproteobacteria > Steroidobacterales > Steroidobacteraceae > 13-2-20CM-66-19. The sequence continues at coordinate 1,977 of JANYBG010000184.1, forward strand.
CGGAGGGGAAGATGTGGAAGTCGCACTGACACCGCTTGAGTTCGCGCGCCGCGCGCGCCGCATCTACCCTGACCGCGAGGCGGTCGTCGATGGCGAGCTGCGGCTGACGTACGCGCAGTTTTTGGGGCGTTGTGACCGCTGGTCGGGCGCGCTGTCGCGGCTGGGCGTGGGCGTGGGCGACCGCGTGGTCGTCATCGCTCCCAACACCCACGGCATGCTCGAGCAGTTCTACGCCGTGCCGCAGATCGGCGCCATCGTCGTGCCGCTCAACTACCGCCTGACGGGCGCGGACTTCAAGTACATGATCGAGCACTGCGCCCCCGCGGTGGTGTGCGTGCACGCGGACTACATCCAGACCGTGGAGGGGCTGCGCGGCGAGCTCACCGGCGTGCGCCATTTCGTCGCGCTGACCGGCTCCGGTCCCGGCTGGCTGGACTACGAGAGCACGCTCGCCGCGGGCGCGGCGGACTTCAGCCGCCCGGTGATCGATGAGGATGACGTCCTGTCGATCAACTACACCAGCGGCACCACCTCGCGCCCCAAGGGCGTGATGATCACCCACCGCAACGCGTGGATGAACACGGTTGGCACCCTCGTGCACAACCCCATGGGGGCGGGCGAGCGCTACCTGTGGACCCTGCCGATGTTCCACGCCAATGGTTGGACCTACGTATGGACGGTAACGGCGGCCGGCGGCACCCACGTCTGCCTCGCCAAGGTGGACGCGGCCGCGGTGTACTCACTGGTCAACCGCGAGCGGGTGACGATGCTTTCCGCGGCTCCGACCGTGCTGATCGCGATCGCCAATGGGCCGCAGGCCGGGCGCCGCGACCTGCGGCGCGGTGTGCGCGTGGCCACGGGTGGAGCGCCGCCCGCGGCAGCCACGATTCAGCGCATCGAGGGGGAGCTCGGCTGGGTCATCACGCAGTTCTACGGCCTCACCGAGACGGCGCCGATGATCCTGGTGTGCGAGTCACGGCCGCGGGATGCCGCCCTGTCCGGCGATGAACTCGCGACCCACAAGGCGCGGCAGGGGGTGGAACTGATCACCTCAGGGCAGATCAGGGTGCTCGACGAGGGCGACAGGGAGGTGCCGGCCGACGGGAGCACACTCGGGGAGATCGTGGTTCGTGGCAACGTGGTCATGAAGGGCTACTACAACGACCCGCAGGCCACGGCGACCGCGCTGCGCGGCGGCTGGTTCCACACCGGCGACGCCGCGGTGGTGCACCCGGATGGGTATGTCGAGATTCGCGACCGCTTCAAGGATGTGATCATCAGCGGCGGGGAGAACATCTCCTCGATCGAGCTGGAGGGTGTGCTGCTCGCGCACCCATCCGTGCTGGAGGCGGCCGTCGTGGGCATGGCGCACGCGAAGTGGGGTGAGACCCCGGTCGCACACGTCGTCCTGCGCGCGGAATCGGCGGCCACCGAGGAGCAGCTGCGGCAGCACTGTCGCGAGCGGCTTGCCGGGTTCAAGGTCCCGACCCAGGTGCGTTTCGTGACGGAGCTGCCCAAGACCGCTACCGGCAAGATCCAGAAATACGTGCTGCGCAAGCAGCTCAGCGCCATCCACCGGCAGTGAGCCGGAAGGCGCTCAGCGCCGCTTGGTGACGGGCTTCTCGGGGACCGGAATGCGCCGGAAATCCACGACGAACAGGTCGCCGTCGAAGGATGTGACCTTGCCGACGATGTCGGAGCGCACGTGCACGGTGCGGCTCGACTTCCCGCCGCGCAGGGCGGTTCGTGACACGATGACGGCCCGCACGGGCAGGCTCTCATCGCGGGCCCGCGCCAGATGCTCGCCGAGCTGCACGGTGCCGCGCGCTTTCTCGGTCTCGCGTGAAAGCCGGTCCTGGTAGCGCAGCACACCCACGGCGTGATGTCCGAAGTAGGTCGATGCGCAGCTGAGTACGACCGCGCCGTCCGCGGCGATGGCCGACTGTGCGCGCACTCCCGCCTTGGCGCCGAATTTGGCGTAGGCATCGACCAGGTTGAGGCTAGCCATGAATCGCTCCTGCCGGGGTTATCCGCGCGACTTGGAAAAAGCCTGCAGCCGGGGAAACAAGATACGGCGTGGCGCCTCCGGCGACCAGCGAAATCGCCATCGGTAGGGTCAAACGCGGCCGAAACGGCGCCCGGCGCGCAGGGCTCACCGTCGGGCCGGTGGCCTCACGGCGATCCCCTGAACCTCGTAGCGGGCCCCGCGTAGCAGCGTCGCCACGCCCACGAACGCCCGGGCCGGCAGCTGGCCGTGGAAGTAGCTCACATAAGAGCTGTTGAAGGTCTCGAACAGCGCGAGGTCAGTGCAATAGACGGTCACGGACACCAGGTCGTCCATCGTGAGGCCGGCGCCCTTGAGCGTGGCCTGCACTGAATCCAGTACCACCCGGGCCTCCTGCGCCGCGTCCCCGGCCGGCACGCCGGTCCTTGCATCGATGCCGATGTGGCCGCTGACATAAAGCGTGTCGCCAACGAGCACCGCGTCGCTGAAGGGCATTGCCTTCGCGCCGGCCGGGACGGCGTGGGGGAAGTATTGCGGCGCCGCATGCGCGGCCGATGCGCCGAGCAGGACCGTTGCCGCGACAGTTATTGCCCATCTGCTCAGACTCATTGTGGTCCCTCCGGTTGATCGGCGCCTGCGGCGGAGTTGCCAACCTGTAACGCGCTCGATGATCATAGCTCATCACCTACCGTCACCGCCCGCGCGCGCCACTGCGCCCGCGCACCGGTGACACCCGTTGAGCGGAGACCCCGACGACACCAGCCGACAACGAACCGGACGAAACCGCATGAACGAGAGCGACGGTCCTTTCAGCCGACGTGAATTTGTGCAGCGAGCCGCCTCCGGGGTAGCGCTGGCGAGTGTGCCGGGCATGGTGGCGGCGGCCGGATCGAGCATGGATGCCGACAAGGCCGCGGTGCTCGCGCGGATCGCACCGATGCACGACGCCAATGTCAGGCGATTGCAGGAATGGATCGCGTTGCCCTCGATAGCCGCCGAGGACCGTAACTACCCGCAGGGCCCGCAGTACATGGCGCAGCTCGCCCGCGATGCGGGTTTCGTTGGCGTCGAACTCATCCCCACCGCAGGCAAGGCGGGGGTTTTCGGCGTGCTGGACGCGGGCGCCCGCACGACCATGGCCCTCTCTTCATGTACGACGTGAAGCAGTTCGTCCCCGCGGAGTGGAGTTCGCCCCCGCTTGAGGGAAGGCTCGTGCACAAGGACGGGCTCGGAATGGTCTGCATGGGCCGCGGCGCCGTCAACCAGAAGGGCCCGGAGAACTCATTCCTGAGCGCGCTATTCGCGTTCAAGGCCGCGGGCAGGAAGCTTCCCGTGAACCTCGTGCTGGTGGCCGAAGGCGAGGAGGAGATCGGCTCGCCGCACTTCCACGAGGTGATCGCCAACCCGAAGGTGATGGCAAAGCTGAGGAAATGCGCCGGGGTCTTCATGCCCGAAGCCGGCCAGGATCGCGATGGCAGCGTCCAGGTGACCCTGGGCGCCAAGGGCATCATCGAGCTCGAGTTGGTCTCGTCTGGGGAGAAGTGGGGGCGGGGTCCGGCGAAGGATGTCCACTCAAGCCTCGAGGCCCAGCTCGACTCGCCGACGTGGCACCTGGTGCAAGCCCTGAACACCCTCGTGGAGAGCGACGGGCACACCCCCGCGGTCGAGGCACTATTCGAGAAGCTGAAGCCCCTCACGACCGCGCAGCAGCGGATGATCCGCGACTTCGCGGCCAAGAACTCGGAAAGCACCGAGATGGAATCCCTCGGGGTCAAGCACTGGGTGCGCGACAAGAACTGGGTGGACTCGCTGCTGCTGCTGGAGTCGCGGCCCACCATCAACATCGAAGGACTGGTGGCCGGTTACACCGGCCCGGGTGGCAAGACCGTGCTGCCCCACCGCGCGGTCGCCAAGATCGACATGCGCCTGGTGCTCGATATGACCGCCGCCGACACACTCGCGAAGCTCAAGGCGCACCTGGCCAAGCACGGGTTCGCGGACATCGAGGTCAACATGAGCGGAGGCTACGATCCGACGCAGACCGATCCGAACAGCAAGCTCGTCCAGACCGAGCTTGCGACCTACCGCAGGCTTGGTGTGGAGCCCTTGCTCTGGCCGCGCTCCGCAGGCTCCTGGCCAGGGTATGTATTCACGAACGCGCCGCTCTCGCTCGCGGCCGGGCACTTGGGTCTCGGGTATGGCACGGGCGCCCACGCGCCCGATGAGTACTACGTCATCGAATCGAACAATCCGAAGGTGCAGGGCCTCGATGGGGCGATAGCCTCGTTCGTCGAGTTCCTCTACGCCCTGGGCTAACCGGCCCTCACGCGGTGCTCCTGGCAGGTCCACGGCGGGATCTGTAGGCGCAATCCCGGCTGGCGCGTTCGTCCGGATATGCGCACCCGGCGACATCCGTGGGTGGGCGGGATCAACGGCAATCCGGAGGGCGGCGCGTGCAAGCGGCTTTAGCTCGAGGCTTTTGGCGAGACATATTCCTGTGCTGCGCACTCACCGCGGGCGCCGCGCGCGCCGACGTCGTGACGGCGCTGCAGTCGCTGCGGGTGGGGGGCTGCGGGGGTACCGCGGCGGCGGCTGCGTTCCTGCAGCGCAACGCGACGCTCGACCAGGCCGCCCGCCAGTGGGCTGGCGGCACGCCCCCCGAGGCCGCGCTGCGGTCAGTGGGATACGCGCCTAAGGCGCTCGCGACTTTCGACCTCACCGTGGATGCGGCGACGACCGACGAGTTGCTCAGGCGGGTGGACTGCCATAAGGCCGCGGACCCCAGGCTGCGCGAGTTCGGCATGTTCCAGCGCGGGCCGCGGTGGTGGCTGGTACTCGCCGCGGCGCACGCGCCCACCCCCGCCGGACGCAACTCCATCATGGTCGCAAGCCCGGCGCATTCCGCGACCCAGGCTCCCCAAAAAGTCAGCCGGCAGCTCGAGCTGATCAACGCGGCGCGCGCCGGCGGGGCGCGCTGTGGCGCGCATGAGGAGGGACCGGCTCCCCCCGTGCGCCTGTCCGCGCGGCTGAGCGATGTGGCGTTGGCGCACGCGACCGACATGGCGCGCCGCGACTACTTCGCGCACGAGGACCTCTCGGGGCATTCCCCGGCGGATCGAGTTCGCGCATCCGGATATGAGGAGAAGCTCGTGGGCGAGAACATCGCCTATGGGCCCCAATCCGCGGATGAAGTCGTGCGTGGCTGGCTGGACAGTCCCGGCCACTGCGAGAACATCATGGACGTGAGGTTCTCGGAAGTCGGGATCGCCTACGCCCCCGGCAGCGGCTCCAAGTCCGGGCTGTACTGGGTGCAGGTGTTCGCCGCGCCGCGTACCTAGAGCGGCGGCGCGCCACGCCGGCCGGGAGGACACCCCGGCACCGGCTTCCTAGCGCCTCTCGCGCGTATCCTCAACCCACACGAACGCGACCGCCGCGGCGGCGAAGCAGGCGGCGGCCGCGGCGACCGCGGCGCCGTGGAAGGCGCGCAGCAGCGTGGTGCCGGCGCCGAGTGTCCCGCCGAGCAGGGCCACCGCGAAGGTGGCGCCGATGCGGGATACCGCGCTGTTGAGCCCCGACGCCGCTCCGGCGGTGTCCGCTCGGGCGGCGGCCAGGACCGCCGTGGTCAGCGGCGCGGCCACGGCGCTCATGCCCACGGCGATGAGCAGCAGCGCCGGGAATATCACGTACCAGTACGGAGTGTCGGCGCGTTCGAACAGCAGAACGAGGAAGCCCATGCCCACCAGAAGTGAGCCGGCCGCGAGCAGGCGCCGCGCCCCGAGCTTGCCGGCGAGCGTGCCCGTGGCGGGCGACAGCATCGCGATGATCAGTGGCGCGGGTAGCAATGCCGCCCCCGCAGCCGTGGCCGAGAAGTGACCGCCCTCGATGAGCACGTAGGGAATGAGCAGCAGCAGGGCGCCAAGCGCGCCGTACACCAGGAACGTGAGCGCGGTGAGTCCGACGAAGGTCCGAGAGCTGAACAACCCCAGGGGCACCGCGGCGTGCGCGCCGCGCGATCCTTCGACCTTAAGGAACCAAACCAGGAGCGCGCCGCCGGTGATGAGCGCGAGGATCGCCGGCCGCGTCCATCCCGCGACGCCCGAGGCGACCGTGAGTGACCACGTCAGGGCACCCAGGCTCGCGGTGGCAAGCGTGCTTCCCCTAAGGTCCAGGCGCTCGTGCCGGACCCCCGGCCGCGCCTCGCGTATGAACGCCAGCGCAAGCCCCAGGGACGCGGCCGCCAGGGGGAGATTGACCATGAACACGGTGCGCCAGCCGAAGCTGTCGATCAGCCAGCCACCGAGCATCGGGCCCGAGGCTCCCAGCGCGGCGCCGGCCGCCGCCCAGATCCCGATCGCCCGGCCTCGCGCGGCTCCTGAGAAGGTAGTGCCCAGAATCGCAAGGCTGTTCGGCAGCAGGAACGCCGCGGCGATGCCCTGCACGGTCCTCGCCGCGAGCAGCACCGGCAGATTCCACGCCGCGGCGCACAGGGCCGACGCACCGCCGAAGGAGGCGATCCCGGTGATGAACACCGCCTTGCGTCCGAGCCGATCGCCAGCCGCTCCACCCAGCAGCAGTAACGCCCCCAGCGGAAGCAGGTAGGCGTTGATGACCCACTGCAGTCCCGCGGGTTCGGCGTTGAGGCCGTCACGGATCGCGGGCAGCCCCACGTTCACCACCGAACCGTCGATGAACGCCATGCTCGAGGCGAGGATCGTGGTCCAGAGCACGCAGCGCGTGAACCTGGCATCCGCGGGCGCGGCCATCCCGGGCGGCGGAGCGCGGCGTGGGAGTGGAGTGGGGGCGTTCATCTCGCGCTCATCCTACAGGCCGGTCACGCGCGTCAAGCGTCCGGACGGGACTCGCGGGAACAGGGGTTTCGCGCCGTGCAAGCCCCCTCGACCCCCATCTCCCGCGGGCTGTGATGCGCTTTGCACGGCCGAACATAAAGCACCCCCCGCGGGGGGGTGTCGGCGGGGGTTCCTGACCGCGCGAGAACTGCGTCACGCCCCGGGTTCCTTTTCTGGTTCACCTTGCGAATTGGCGTCAGATTTAACCTTTCGCGGCTAACTCCTGCCGGTGCGGGCATGGGGTTCACGGGTTGATTTGCAGACAGATGTGGACAGAAAAGTAATGACCGCGCCAGCGCAGCGGCCCGGAAGCATCCCGGCGTGGGTTAACCGGCTATTCGGCGGGCTCGTCGTGTACGCGCTGGTGGCTTCGCTGTGGATGCTGATCGGGATCGGTGGGCCGACCGTCACCCATTACGTCGGCCTGCTGTCCGACATCCCGGCGGGCATCGTGAGCGTGATCGTCGTCGCGGCGACCTCGCGTCACGCGCCGCGCGGTCCACAGCGCGCCGCCTGGGTCCTGCTGGCCTCAGCGCTCGCCGTGTACGTGATCGCGATCTCGATCGGCGCGGTGTCGTGGCTCAACGGCCGTGACCCCTTCCCCGGGCCGGCGGATATCTTCTACTCGGCCTTCTACCTGGTCGCGACGCTTGCGGCGCTGTTCTTCATCCGCGCGGCGGCCGTGAAGGTCCCCTGGGTACAGCTGTCCCTCGACGCGACGATCTTCGTGGTCGGCTTCGGGGCCTTCTTCTGGTTCCTGGTGATACGCGTGGCCGCCTCGGGAACCGAGGTGGACTTCCTCAAGCAGGCGATCAGCCTGGCCTACGCCGCGCTTGACTGCGTGCTGGTGCTGATGCTCGGGGTGTTGCTGCTGGCGCGCGCCGGCACGGAGGTGAGCACCGCGGGGAGGCGCGTGCCGGTGCTGCTCCTGGGCGGCATCGCGGCGATGTTCTTCAGCGACGTGCTGTGGTCGGTCGCCAAGGTGAAGGGATATTACCTGCCAGGCCAGTTCCAGGACGTGCTTTACCTGTGCTGGTACGTGCCGATCGCCGCGGCCGGACGGGAACACATGCGCTCGGCCGCGGGAGCGCCGCGCACGATATCGAACACTTCCGATGCCCTGGCGCGCTCGCTGCCGTACGCGGCGATGCTGGCCGCGTTCCTGGTGCTGGTGTACTTCAGCCGTGGCGCCATCGGCGGGCCGGCCACGATCATGACGATCGTCGTCTTCGCGCTGACGCTGCTGTTCATGGTGCGCCAGGGAATCACCCTGCGCGGGGACGCGCTGGCGCGTGAGCGCAAGGCGACGCGCATCGTCGAGGATCGGTACGCCTCGCTGATCGCCAACGCCTCTGACGTGATCATGATCGTGGATGAGGATGGGACGCTGCGCTTCGTGTCGCCCGCTTCCGAGCGCACCCTGGGCTCCAAGCCCGAGGACATCACCGGCAAGATCCTGCCGGACCTGTGGGCGGGGGAGGCCGGCGACAAGCTGCGCACCTTCCTGAAGGAGGTGGCGGCGACCGACTCGGGCACCGTGGGCCCGGTGGAGTTGAACATCGAGCGCGGCACGCGGCGCTACGTCATCGAGGGCGTCGGCAGCAACCTCACCAAGGATCCCGCGGTCCGGGGCCTGGCCCTGAACTTCCGTGACATCAGCGAACGCAAGGCGCTCGAGGAGCAGCTGCGTCAGCTCGCCTTCCACGATCCGCTCACGCTGCTGGCCAACCGCAATCTTTTCAGGGACCGAGTGCAGCACGCGCTGAGCATCGCGCACCGGGCGCATACCTTCGTCGCGGTCATGTTCCTCGACCTCGATAACTTCAAGAACATCAACGATTCACTTGGCCACGACGCCGGCGACCGCCTGCTGCAGCAGGCCGCGCAGCGCATCGTCAAGGCGACCCGCTCCTCGGATACCGTGGCGCGCCTGGGTGGCGACGAATTCGGGGTGCTGCTCGAGGGCATCGCCACGATCGGCGAGGTGGAGCGCGTGGCGGCGGCCCTGATCGAGACGCTCGATGCGCCCTTCACGCTGGATGCGATGGAAGTGCGCGTCGGCGCGAGCATCGGCGTGGCTTCCTCGGGCAGTCACGCGGTGGCCGAGACGCTGCTCAGCAACGCCGACATCGCCATGTACCACGCGAAAGCGGCTGGCAAGAACCGCTTCGTCACCTTCCAGGTGCAGATGCAGGACATGCTGCACGAGCGGCTGCGGCTGGAGGCGGACATTGGGCGCGCGCTGGCACGCGAGGAATTCTTCATTGAGTACCAGCCGATCATCGACCTGGGCACGCGCAGCCTGCTGGGGGTCGAGGCGCTGGTGCGCTGGCAGCATCCGGAGGCGGGCATTCTCATGCCGGCGCGCTTCATTCAGGTGGTGGAGGAGTGCGGGCAGATCGAGAAGCTCGGTCGCTGGGTGCTGCGCCGGGCCTGCCAGGATCTTTGCGCCTGGCGCGGCGCCATTCCGGGTGGCAATGACCTGCGGCTGGCTGTGAACATCTCCGGGCGGCACCTGCAGCACGGGGACCTCACCGCGGATGTCGCGCAGGCGCTGCAGGAGTCCGGGCTCGAGGCCGGCAACCTCGTGATCGAGCTCACCGAGAGCACGATCATGTACAACACGGACGCGAACCTTGAGCGGTTTCACAAGCTCAAGGCGCTGGGTGTGCGGCTGGCCATCGATGACTTCGGCACCGGCTACTCCTCGCTGTCCTACCTGCACCGCTTCCCGATCGACATCCTCAAGATCGACCGCTCGTTCGTGAGTCGCCTCACCAACTCGGACAACGGTCCGGAGCTGGCGAGCGCGGTCATCACCTTGGGGGAGACCCTCGGGCTCGACACGGTCGCCGAGGGCATAGAGCTCGAGGCGCAGGTCGGGGCCTTGCTGGAGCTCGGCTGCGTCGCCGGCCAGGGCTTCCTGTTCGCCAAGGCGGGGTCGCTCGAGCAGATCTCCACGAGCCCCTTCGTCGCGCGTCGCGGGGTGCTGTGGACCGCGCAGGCCGGTCGCGAGCAACTCTCGGCCACCGGCCGATTCCGGGCCCTGAAGGCGATGCGCCGGCGGGCCGCCGGAGCCGCCTAGGACGCCGGCCGCGGGGACCGCTGACCCGCACGCTTCCCGCGCGCAAAAGCTCTATGCTCCCGGTTCGCCAACCGGGGGTCATGATGTCCGCATTCCAGCGTGAGATGCTCGTTCGCTTCGGCCATTGCGATGCCGCGGGGTGGGTGTTCTACCCGCGGTACTTCGAGATGGTGAGTGACTTCGTCGAGGACTGGTTCGAGGATGGCCTGCTGGCGAGCGCTCCGGGCCTGTTCCACCACAAGAAGATACTGACCCCTTCCGTGCACTTCACGGTCGACTACCTGAAGCCGACACGCTACGGGGACCGTCTGACATTCAACCTGTGGACGGTGCAGATCGGCCGCGCATCGTGCGAGCTGCGCATCGAGGCCTCGCACCAGGGCGAGATGCGCATGCGCCTGAAGCAGGTGCTGGTATTCATCTCGGCCGAGACCGGCCGCGCGATCGCCATCCCACCGGAACTGCAGGCCCGCATGGAGCGCTTCCGCGCGCAGCCGGCAACCGCGCCCGCGAGGCCGCGGAAGGCCCGGGCCAGGGCGCGGGCCGGCTCCGGATGAGCCGCCTCGGCATCGCCCGCGCGCTGGTGGTGGGCGCGCTGCTCGCTCCGGCGCACGCGGCGCCGGAACTCAAGATGGACTTGCCGGACTGGGGCGCGACGGCCGTGATCGACCGCGACCTGGGGCACGGCGTGCACATGCTCGAAAGCTATGGCGGCAATATCGGCGTGCTCGCCGGCGAGTACGGCGTGCTACTGGTGGACGCGGAGTGGCCGGAGCTCAACGACAAGGTGCGCGCGGCGGTCGAGCACATCACCCCGCGGCCGGTGCGCTACGTCGTGAATACCCACTGGCACTGGGACCACGTCGGGGGGAACGCCGCATTCGCGCGACTGGGCGCGGTCATTATTTCCAGCAGGGAAACCTACCGCTACATCGTCGCGGAGCAGAACAAGAGCGGCGCCGGCGGAGCCGGAGCCGGTCCCTACCCGCCGGGTGCGGCCGCGGCGCCGGTGTTCACGGTTGACTCGGGGACCCAGGAGTTACACCTGGCTGGCCAGACCGTGCAACTGATCCACGCGCCCCCGGCGCACACCGATGGCGACCTGGTGGTGCGCTTCGTCGAGGCCGACGTGCTCCAGACCGGTGACACCTTCTTCAATGGCTTCTATCCGGACATTGACTTCGAGCACGGCGGCAGCATCGATGGAATGATCGCCTTCTACGACACGCTCTACGCGATGTGTGGCCCGCACACCCGGGTGATCCCGGGCCACGGCCCGGTGGCCGGCCGCGAGCAGATCCGCGGATACCAGGCGATGCTGCGTGAGGTGCGCAAGCGCGTCGCCGCGGCGATCATAAGTGGCATGTCGGAAGAGGCGCTGGTCGCATCCCACCCGTTGGATGACCTCGATCCGGTGTGGGGCGGGAATCTGGTGAAGCAGCCGTACCTGCTGGCGATCGTCTACGAGGACCTCAAGTCCAAGGGCCTCGTACGGCGCTAAGCAGCCGTCACGGCTCCCATCGGGGCGGGGTGAGGCGCCGCTTTCCGTCGGCGGAGCGGGTGATGCCCGGCTCATCCAGGCTCTCGCGGTCCCACAGCTCGCAGGTGACCTGCCGGTGGCGCTGGTCCAGCGCCTCGCAGTAATTCGTGTACAGGCACAGTCGCACCTGCGACCCGTGGCCGCCTGCGACCTTGCGGAACCAGTCCGGGTCCGCCAGCGCCTGGCGCGCGAAGGCGACTATGTCAGCCGCGCCGGAGGCGAGCACCGCCTCGGCCTGCGCGAAGTTGTGAATGCCGCCGGCGGCGACGACCGGGGTATTGGCGCCGCTGGCGCGCACGGCCGCGCGGATGAGCGCGGTGGAGTTGAGGTTGCGCCCGAACGGTCCCTGCCGGTCGGAGAAGTACGACGGCATGCATTCGTAGCCGCTGCGCCCGGTGTACGGGTAGGCCGCTTCCCCTACCTTGGGCTGCCGCGCGTCGTCGAACTTGCCCCCGCGTGACAGCGAGAGAAAATCCATGCCGGCGTGCGCGAAGCGCACGGCGAAGTGCGCGGCGTCCCGCGGATCCGAGCCCTGCTCGACGCACTCATCGGCCAGAAAGCGGCAGCCAACCGTGAAGTCGCCGCCCACCTCGCGGCGCACGCTTTCGTAGACCTCAAGCGGCAGGCGCAGGCGATTCTCCAGGTTGCCACCGTAGCCATCCACGCGAGTGTTCGAGCGCGACAGGAACGAGGCCATCGTGTACGCATGCGCGAAGTGCAGCTCGACGCCATCGAAACCGGCCGCGCGCGCCCGGCGCGCGGCCGCGGCGAACAGGGGCGGCAGACGCACCGGCAGTTCGCGGATGTGCTCGAGGTGGGTGTCGGTGACCCGCTCGCGCTCGCCGAAATCAAGCGACTCACGCTCGCGTGCGTCGAGGACCTGGGCCGCGTCCTCGGGCGTCAGGGACGCCAGCCACGAGCGCACCTCGGCCTCCGGCGCGGCCGGATCGCCGAAGGCGGCCCGGTGGCGCGGACTGATCCTGAGAAACTGGCCGAAAAAGCGCGTCGCCAGGGGCCGCCGGCGTATCGCGAGGAAGTCGATCAACTGGATGAACAGCCGCGTTTCCCCGCCGCTTGCCCGGCGCACCCGCTCCACCAGCTGACGCAGGCCCGGCCCAAAGCGGTCATGGCCGACGCGCAGGAGGGGGCCGCTGGGGACATCGCGGATGCCGGTGGCCTCCACCACAATCGCCCCGGGTCGGCCGCGCGCGAAGCATTCATACCAGTCGAGTACTTCAGGGGTCACCGCCCCGTCAGCGCTGGCCCGCCAGGGGACCATCGCGGGCACCCAGGTGCGCTGCCGCAGCTTGAGCGGGCCGACGTCGACCGCGGAGAACAGTCGCGATGCGCTGGCCTCGGCGGCGCTGGGCCAGATGCCGGGGCGCGCATCGTGTCGGACCCGCTCAGGCGGTCGCCACATCCCGCCGCTACCGCGCCAGCGAGGCCGGTACCACCGCCGTGGCCTCGATCTCGACCTCGGCCTGCGCTTCCATCAGCGCGCTCACGGCGACCACGCTCATCGCGGGGAAGTTCTTGCCCATCACGTCCCGGTAGGCGGCGCCGATGGCGGGAAGTTGCGCGTGGTACTCATCGCGGCTGGTCACGTACCAGGTCAGCCGCACGATGTGCTCGGGAGCGGCCTTGGCCTCGGCCAGTACCGCGCAGATGTTCAACAGGGCCTGCCGTACCTGGTCGGCCAGGCCCGCGCCGACGAAATCGCCGTGGGCATCCCAGCCTATCTGGCCGGCGACGTAGATCTGGCGTCCGCTGACCGCGACTCCATTGCTGTAGCCCTTCGGGCGGGGCCACCCGCTGGGGTTGAGGATTTGTGCTGTCATGTCTTCTTCCCGCGCGCGGCGCTGAGTAGTTCACGCGCAATGATGAGTTTCTGAACCTCGGTGGCGCCCTCGTAGATGCGCAGGGCGCGAATGTCGCGATACAGGTGCTCGACCACCTCGCCGCGGGTGACACCGCGGCCGCCGAACATCTGCACCGCCTGGTCGATGACCCGCTGCGCCGACTCGGTCGCCGTCATCTTCGCCATCGCGATGTCCTTGGTCGGCACCTCGTCGTCGTGATCGCGCAGCCAGGCGGCCTTGTAGGTCTGCAGCCGGGCGGCATCCAGCCGCGTGGCCATGTCCGCGAGCCCGGCCTGCACGAGCGGCAGGTCGGCCAGCGCCTTGCCGAAGATCGGCCGCGCTATTGCGTGCGCCATGGCTTCATCGAGCGCGCGCTGGCCCAAACCCAGCGCCGCCCCGGCGACCGAGGTGCGGAAAATGTCGAGCGAGCGCATGGCGAGCTTGAAGCCCTCGCCCTCGGCGCCCAGCCGGTTCGCCGCGGGCACGCGGCAGCCATCGAAGGCGAGGGTTGCCAGCGGATGCGGCGCGATCAGCTCGATCCGCTTGGCGATCCTGAGGCCGGGCGAATCGGCGTCCACGACGAATGCGCTGATGCCGCGGGCGAGCGTCGAGCCATCCGCGCGCGTCCGCGGCGGGCTCGTGCGGGCGAACACACAATAGAAATCGGCGATCCCGCCGTTGGAGATCCAGGTCTTGGTGCCATCGAGCACGTACTCATCGCCGTCGCGGGTCGCCCGGCACCTGATCGCCGCCACATCCGATCCCGCCTCCGGCTCCGAGAGGGCGAAGGCGGCGATGCTCTCCCCGGCGGCGACGCGCGGCAGGTAGCGGTGTTTGGTCGCGTGCGATCCTTCCAGCGAGATCGGCCCGCTGCCCAGCCCCTGCATCGCGAAGGCGAAGTCCGCCAGCCCGTCGTGCCAGGCGAGGGTCTCGCGAATCAGCGCCAGCGCGCGCACGTCGAACTCAGCCACCGGGCTCTCGGGGCTGAAGGGCGCTGAATAGCGCGTCCACCCGGCGGCTCCCAGCTCCCGCACCAGCGTGCGGCAGCGCGCATCCACGGACGCCTCGTCCCGCGGTTGGTGGAGCGCGCCGGGCCGCCGCGGGAAGCGTCGCTCGGCCCAGGCCTCCAACCGCTCGGCGAGGTCCCGGTGCGCGGGCGTGAAGAACGGCCATTCCAGGAATTCGCGCGTGCGCACTCAGTTACCCTCGAACCGCGGCTTCTGCTTGGCGACGAACGCCCGGTAGGCGCGCTGGAAGTCCTCGCTCTGCATGCAAAGGGCCTGCGCTTCCGCCTCGGCGTCGATCGCCGCATCGATCGGCAGGTCCCATTCCGCGTGCAGCATCTTCTTGGTCATCGCGTGCGCGCGCGTGGGGCCGCTGGCGATCTCCTGCGCCAGAGCCAGGGCCTCCTCCTGCAGCCGCGCGGGCGCCACGAGACGGTTGAAGAATCCCCACGCATCGCCCTCCGACGCCGACATCGCCCGCCCGGTGTACAGCAACTCCGCGGCGCGGCCCTGGCCGATGATCCTCGGCAGCAGGGCGCAGGCCCCCATGTCGCAGCCGGCGAGCCCGACGCGCGTGAAGAGAAATGAGGTTTTCGCGCGCGCCGTCGCCAGTCGAAAATCAGACGACATCGCGAGGATCGCGCCGGCGCCCGCGCACACCCCGTCGACCGCGGCGACGATTGGCTGCGGGCAATGGCGCATCGCCTTCACCAGGTCACCCGTCATGCGCGTGAAGCCCAGCAACTGCTCCGGGTTCATGCGGGTCAGCGGACCGATGATCTCGTGCACGTCGCCGCCGGAGCAGAAGTTCTCCCCGGCGCCTGTCAGCACGATGGCGCGGACCTCAGGGGCGCGCACGAGCGCGTGGAAGTGGTCGCGCAGTTCCGCGTAGGAATCGAAGGTGAGCGGGTTCTTGCGCTGCGGGCGATTGAGCGTGATGACCCCGACGCGGCCCTCCTGTCGCCAGAGGAAATGCTGGGGGTGCGGGGCGAAGTCGTTCATGGCGTGCGGTGCTCTTCCTTAGGCGTCCGGGGACTGGGAGATCTGGGTCTTGAGTTCACCGAGCAGCTCCGCCAGCTGGTTCTTGCGCTTCGGGCTCATCCGCTTGAACAGGCCGATGACCCACTGCTCGTGCTCCGCGGCCATGCGGCCGAATTGCCGCTGCCCCTCGGGCGTGAGCCGCACCTTGAAGGCGCGTCGGTCAGACGGGTCGGTCTCGCGCACCACCAGGCCTTCCTTCTCTAGTCCGTCCGTGACGCCGGTGACATTGCCGCCGGTCACCATGAGCCGCTGTGAGAGCTCGCTCATGCGCAGCCCCTGTGGCGCCCGCTCCAGTTGGGCGAGCAGGTCGAATCGGGGCAGGGTCGTTTGGAAGTCCGCCTGCAGTCGCTGCCGCACCACCCCTTCGATGCGGTTCGTGCACGCCAGCAGGCGCAGCCACAGCCGCACGGACACATGGTGGTCGTCGTGGATGCGGGTCTCCGCGTCCAGCCTGGGCTCTATGAGCTTAAGGTTCGCCTTCGCCTTCGCCATCGCGCTCCCCCTCAGGTCACTTCGCCACCGGACAGCACGATGCTCTGGCCGGTGACGCTCTCAGAGCCCGGTCGGCACAGCCACAGGACCGCCTCGGCGACCTCCCCGGGCTCGATGAGGCGCTGCTGCGGATTGGTCGCCACCAGGCTGCCGAGTGCCTCGGCCGCGCTGCGGCCGGTCTTCTTCATGATGTTGGCGATCGCGCCCTGGACGATGTCGGTGTCGACGTAGCCCGGGCAGACCGCGTTCACGGTGATGTTGCGCTGCGCGTATTCAAGCGCCAGCGAGCGGGTGAGGCCGATAACCGCGTGCTTGGAGGTCGCGTAGGCGGTTATGTAAGCCGCGCCGCGCAGCCCCGCGGTGCTAGCGATGTTGACGATGCGCCCATAGCCACTTCGCAGCATGTCGGTGATGGCTTCGCGTGTGCACAGGTAGGTGCCGGTGAGGTTGACGCCCATCAGGCGGTGCCACAGCGCTTCGTCGGTGTCGGTGAACTTGGCGCTGGCGGCCTGGCCGGCGTTGTTGACCAGCACATCGACCGGACCGTAAGTGCCCCGCGCGGCCGCGAATGCCCGCGCCACCGACTGCGCGTCGCTGACATCCACCGTCACCGCGGCCGCGTGGGCGGCGCCCCCGAGGCCCTGCGCCACGCCCCGCAGGGCCGCCTCGTCGCGCCCGAGCAGCGAAACGCACATGCCCTGGGCCGCCAGTGTCGCGGCGATACTCGCGCCGATGCCGCGGCTCGCCCCCGTCACGACGGCGTGACGCCCGGCCAGTTCAGTCCGCTTGCGCGCGTTCATACAGGCCCTGCCGCGGTGGCGGCGCGTTGCAGGTTGCGTTCGAGCTGGGCCTTGCCCGACAGGTACTGCTCGGGCCACCACTGCGCGGTGAAGCCCTGCTGCGCCGCGGCGTGCAGTGTCCAGGCCGGATCGGCGAGGTGCGGTCGGGCGATCGCGCACAGGTCCGCGCGCCCCGCGGCGATGATCGAGTTGACGTGGTCGCACTCGTATATGTTGCCAACGGCCATGGTCGCGATGCCAAGTTCGTTGCGGATCTTGTCCGCGAAGGGGGTCTGCCACATGCGGCCGTACAGTGGCCTTTGCGCGGGCACGGTTTGGCCGGTCGAAACGTCCACCAGGTCCATCCCCGCGGCGGCGAACACGCGCACGATCGTCAGGAGGTCGGCCTCGGCAAGGCCACCGGGCGCCCAGTCGGTCGCGGAGATGCGCACCGACAGCGGGCGTTCCGCGGGCCAGGCCTGCCTGGCCGCTTGCAGGATCTCGAGCGGGAAGCGCATCCGGTTGTCAATGTCGCCGCCGTACTCATCGGCGCGGGTGTTGGTGAGCGGTGACAGGAACGAGGCCAGCAGGTAGCCGTGCGCCATGTGCAGTTCGAGCATGTCAAAGCCCGCCGCGGCGCCAAGGGCGGTCGAGCGCACGAAGTCCCCGCGCACGGCGTCCATGTCAGCGCGGGTCATCGCGGCCGGGACCTGACTCACACCCGCATGATAGGCAAGCGCCGATGCGGCGATGAGGGGCCAGTTACCCGAGGGCAGCGGCTGGTCCATCTCCTGCCAGCCCAGCTGCGTCGAGCCCTTGCGCCCGGAATGGCCCAGCTGCAGGCAGAACTTAGCGGGCGAGCGCTCGTGCACGAAAGTCACGATCCGCCGCCACGCCTCGCGCTGCGCCTCCGTCCACAGACCCGTGCAGCCGGGGGTGATGCGCCCTTGTGGCGATACGCAGGTCATCTCGGTGTACACCAGGCCCGCGCCGCCCACGGCGCGGTGGCCGTAGTGCATGAGGTGCCAGTCGTCGGGCATGCCGTCCTTCGCGCAGTACTGCGCCATCGGCGAGACGACGACACGGTTCGCGAGTTTCATCCCGCGCAGCTGGAACGGCAGGAACATCGGCGGTCGCGCCTCGGTGGCGTCTCGCCGCGCGAGCCACTGCTCGTAGCCGGCGACGAAGCGCGGGTCACGTACCTTCAGGCCCTCATGGCCGATGCGCTGGCTGCCGGTTAGCAGGCTGTAGGCGAACTGAGGCGGTGGCAGGTGGACGTAGCGCGCGACGTTCTCGAACCACTCCATGCGGTTGCGCGCCGCGCTCTGCAGCTTGGCGACCTCGACGCCGCGTTCCGTCTGGTAGGCGCCGAAGGCGGCGGGCAGATCATGCGTCGTGCTCACGTGCCGCGTGAGGCAGATCGCATCCTCCATGGCGAGCTTGGTGCCGGAGCCGATGGAGAAGTGAGCGGTGTGGGCGGCGTCACCGATGAGGACGGTCTTGCCGTCGTGCCAGGTGCGGCACAGCACGCGGCTGAAATTCAGCCACGCCGAGCCACGCAGATGACCGGCGTTGCTGCGCAGCGCGTGGCCACCGAGGTAGCGCGCGAACAGCCCCTCGCAGAAGGCGATCGACTGCGCGGCATCGGCCTCGTTTAGCCCGTGCGCCCGCCAGGTTTCCTCGCGCGTTTCCACGATCACCGTGGAGAGATCCTCGCTGAACTGGTAGGCGTGGATCTGGAACCAGCCGTGCTCGGTCTGCTCGAACGCGAAGGTGAAGGCGTCGAACTTCTGCTCGGTGCCAAGCCAGATGAAGCGGCACTTGCGCGTCTCGACGTCCGGCTCGAACACCGCGGCGCCGGCGCCGCGCGTCATGCTGTTCACGCCATCGGCGGCGATGATGAGGTCCGCGTCCCGCAGACTCGTCAGGTCCGTCACCGGGCGTTCGAAGTGCTGGTGAACGCCGAGCTCGCGCGCCCGCTCCTGCAGCAGGTTGAGGAGGCGCTTGCGGCTGATGCCCGCGAAGCCGTGGCCACCGCTCACGAAGCACTGGCCACGAAAGTGGATGGCGATGTCGTCCCAGTGGTGGAAACTCGCGACGATCGCGGCGTGCGATTCGGGATCGGCCACGCGGAAGTTCCCCATGGTCTCATCCGAGAAGACCACGCCCCAGCCGAACGTGTCGTCGGGCCGGTTGCGCTCGTATACTTCGACGCGCGCCATGGGCAGCGCCTTGCGTAGCAGGATCGCGGCGTAGAGTCCCGCCGGGCCGCCCCCCAGGCACACGATTCGTTTCATCCCGGCGATTCCTCCAGTGCCCGTATCGTCGACATGCGCCGTATGCTACATTGCCAAGTACTTCAGGTGTCAATTATTACTTCCGAGCGAGGCTAAGGCTTTATGAGTGCGACGCCCCAGACTCCCGCGACCTCCAGTGCGCAGACACTCGCCCAGCTCGTGGGCGGCATCATCGGCGGGGGCATCCGCGTGGTTGACCTCACCGTGCCGCTCGAACCGGCGACTCCGACCATCCAGTTGCCCCCGCAATTCGCACCGTCGCATCCATTCTCGCTGCAGGAGATTTCGCACTACGATGAGCGCGGCCCGGGCTGGTACTGGAACAACATCGCCTGCGGTGAGCACACCGGCACCCACTTCGATGCCCCGATCCACTGGGTCACGGGCAAGGACTATCCGAACAACGCCACGCACAACATCCCAGTGGATCGCTTCATCGGGCCGGCCTGCGTGATCGACGTCGCCGCCGAGGCCAAGGCGAACGCGGACTTCCTGCTGACGCGCGAGGTGGTCGAGGCCTGGGAGAGGAAGCATGGGCGCATTCCCGCGCACGCCTGGGTGCTCATCCGCACGGACTGGTCGCATCGCAAGGCGGCGAAGGAATTCCTCAACGCAGGCCCCGACGGCTCACATACACCCGGCTTCCATCCGCAGTGCGTGCCGTTCCTCGCCAAGGAGCGCGACATCCTCGGTGTGGGCGTGGAAACGGTGGGCACCGATGCCGGCCAGGCGCATACCTTTGACCCGATGTTTCCCTGCCACACGATCATGCACGGCTCGAACCGGTTCGGCCTTGCGAGCCTGACGAACCTCGACAAGCTCCCCGCGACCGGGGCGATCGTGATCGCGCCGCCGCTTAAGATCGTCAATGGCTCGGGCAGCCCGCTGCGGGTGCTCGCGCTCGTGCCCGCGTGACCCGAAAGACCATGGCCAGGACGTAGCGATGGCGGAACGCTCATTCGCAAGCGAGGTCGAGACACTGCGCCTGGGAGAGGGCGAGGTGTTCGAGGGCGAGGGGATCCTCGCCGTGACCAAAGCCTTGCTGCAGTCCGGGGTCGCGTACGTCGGCGGCTACCAGGGCGCGCCAATCTCGCACCTGATGGATGTGCTGGCGGACGCGGAAGGGATCCTGAACGAGCTCGGCGTGCATTTCGAGGCAAGCGCCTCGGAGGCGACCGCCGCGGCGATGCTGGCCGCCTCCATCAATTATCCGCTGCGCGGAGCTGTGACCTGGAAGTCCACCGTCGGGACCAATGTCGCCTCGGACGCGCTCTCGAACCTCGCCTCCGCTGGGGTCAAGGGCGGGGCGCTCATCGTCCTCGGCGAGGACTATGGCGAGGGCGCGAGCATCATGCAGGAGCGCACGCACGCCTTCGCCATGAAGTCGCAGATGTGGCTGCTTGACCCGCGGCCGCAGCTGCCGGCGATCGTCGCGGCTGTGGAACATGGCTTCGAGCTGTCCGAGGCCAGCAACACCCCGGTCATGCTGATGCTGCGCATCCGCGCCTGCCACGTGTTCGGTCGTTTCGTCGCCAAGGACAATCGCCGGCCGTCGTTCTCGGCCGCGGACGCGCTCGCCGCGCCGTCGCGAGACTACGGCCGTATCATCCTGCCCCCGTCAACCTACGCGCAGGAGCGCGAGAAGATCGAGACCCGGCTGCCGGCGGCCCTGCGTTTCATCCAGGAGCGCGGCCTCAACGAGTTCATCCCCGGCGACGTGACTGACGTGGGCATCGTGCTGCAGGGCGGCCTGTACAACAACACGCTGCGCGCGATGGAACTGCTGGGCTACGCCGATACTTTCGGCGTCAGCCGCATCCCGCTGTACATCCTCAACGTCACCTACCCGCTGGTCGCCGACGAGTGGGTGAAGTTCTGCGCCGGCAAGCGCGCGGTGCTGATCATCGAGGAGGGTCAGCCGGAGTTCATCGAGCAGGCGGCCAACCAGATGTTGCGCCGGCAGGACGTCAACGCGCGCATCCTCGGCAAGCAAGTCCTGCCGGTCTTTGGTGAATACACCGTGGATGTCCTGCGCGAGGGGCTGGGCGTTTTTCTCTCGCAATGGGCGCCGCGGGCGCACACCGCGGGTGACGTCCCGGCGACGCGCGGGGCGCAGGTGTCCGCCGAGGGGGCCGCGAAGCTCGCGGCGCTGGTACCGGCGCGCCCGTCCGGCCTGTGCACCGGCTGTCCGGAGCGGCCGTTTTTCGCCGCGATGAAGATCCTGCAGAAGGAAGTCGGGCCGCTACACATCAGCGCCGACATCGGCTGCCACTCGTTCGCGACCCTGCCCCCCTTCAACATGGGCAACAGCATCATGGGTTACGGACTGGGCGCGGCGGGCGCCTCCGCCTTCGGCACCGATGGCGGCAAGCGCGCCGTCTCGATCATGGGCGATGGCGGCTTCTGGCATAACGGTCTCACCAGCGGCATCGGCAACTCGGTCTTCAATAAGCACGACGACCTCACGGTGATCATCGACAACGGCTACTCGGCGGCCACGGGCGGCCAGGACATCCTCTCATCGCGCGCGACCAACGAGCATCGCCAGGGCAACCATTCGATCGTCGCGGCTGCCAAAGGCATCGGCATCAAGTGGGTCAAGCGCACCAGCACCTACGACATGCGTGCGACGCTCAAGGTGCTGCGCGAGGCGCTGCACACGCCGGAACGCGGGCCAAAGGTCATCATCGCGGACGGGGAGTGCCAGCTGAACCGGCAGCGGCGCGTGCGACCCCTCGTCCGCAAGGCGATCGAGCGTGGCGAACGGGTGGTGAAGGAGCGCTTCGGCATCGACCCGGACACCTGCACCGGGGACCACTCGTGCATCCGGCTGTCGGGCTGCCCGTCGCTCACCGTCAAGGAAAACCCGGACCCGCTGCGCGCGGATCCGATCGCGCACGTGGACAATAGCTGCGTGGGCTGCGGGGTGTGCGGCGAGGTGGCCGATGCCGCCGTACTGTGCCCGTCCTTCTACCGCGCGGACCTCATCCACAATCCCTCGACCTGGGATCGTCTCCTCGGCTCGCTGCGGATGGGTGTGATCGGCTTCCTGCAGCGACGAGCGGAGCGCGGCCGCCTGCGCTGCGCGCTGTAGCCGCGAGGATCGGGCAGGTGGCCGAGCGACCCATTAAGCTGACCATCGCGGCCCTGGGCGGGCAGGGCGGGGGTGTGCTCACCCAGTGGCTCGTGCAGATCGCCAAGGTCGAAGGCTACATCGCGCAATCCACATCGGTCCCGGGCGTGGCGCAGCGGACCGGGGCGACCGTCTATTACCTTGAGTTCTTCCCGCGCGCGGTGGCCGAGCGCGCCGGTCGCGAGCCGGTGATGGCGCTGATGCCGGTGGCGGGCGATGTCGACTGCGTCATCGCCTCCGAGCTCGCCGAGG
Organism: Pseudomonadota bacterium; assembly: GCA_025360865.1. Lineage (GTDB taxonomy): Bacteria > Pseudomonadota > Gammaproteobacteria > Steroidobacterales > Steroidobacteraceae > 13-2-20CM-66-19. The sequence continues at coordinate 24,311 of JANYBG010000184.1, forward strand.
CGGGGCGCGCGATCCAGCGCGGACTTGTGACCCGCGAGCGCACGACACTGATCTCCTCCACGCACCGCGCGTACGCGATCGCCGAGAAGAGCGCGATGGGCAGCGGCATCGCCGATTCGAACGCGCTCGCGGAGC
>JANYBG010000186.1 GCA_025360865.1 Pseudomonadota bacterium
CGGCAGAGGGGAGGCGCGGTAGGCGGCCTGCTCGATCGACTGGCGTACCGCCGCGTCCCCGTTGCATGCCCCGATCGTAACCTGCGTGACCGCCCCGCCGGGGGCCTGAGTGACGTTAAGCGTGCATTGTATTCCGGGCCGGGCCGTCGGCGGGCGGATCCACGCCCGCTCGATTCTCGCGGCGATCTGCGCCTGCCATTTAGCGAGCGCCGGGGCGGAGCTGGCGGCGTGCTCTTCGCTGGCGAGACTGCGCTTGAGATCCGCCTCCCGCTCGGCGGCCTCCCGGGCTTCCTCCGCCTTGTGCGTCGCGAGGGCCGCCTCCTGCGCCTTCTTCTCCTGAGCGGCCTTGGCCTCGCCCGCTTGCTTCGCTGCCTCCGCCCTCTTCCGCTCGGCGGCCTTGCGGGCGTCCGCCGCGACGCGGACCTGCGCGGCCTGCGCTTCCGCCTTCTCCTCACTGGCCTTCTGGGCGACGGCGGCCTCGAGCTTCTGCTTCTCGACCTCGCGCTGCTTCTGGCGCTGGGCGCGCTCCTCGGGCGTGGGCGGCGGGGGTCCCTGGGATTCAGGCGGAGCGGCCTGCGGTGGCGCGGGCGCAGGTACCGGCGCGGCTGGGGCCGGCTGCGGGGGCGCCGGCCTGGCCGCGCCGGCTAGCGTGCGCGCATCAACGACGCTCGCCTCGATGGCAAGCGTCGGCACCGGACGCGGCGGCGCGCGGAACAACATCCAGCCATACATCAGCGCCGCCAGCAGCGCCCCGTGCACCAGCAAAGCGAGGCCCACTGAAAGCCACCGGTCATTCCCGCGCTGCATGGGGTGCGGGCATTTCAGCCCCTTGGGCGCGCCGGATCCGGCGGCGGCTCGGTGATGAAGCCGATCTTGCGGGCGCCGGCGTGCTGCAGCATGACCATCGCCTGCACGACGCGTCCGTAGGCGACCGCGTTATCCGCCCTGACCAACACCTGGGTCTGCGGCTCGCGGCGCAGCACCGCGGCCGCGCGGGCGGCGACGGTGGACTCATCCAGCGGTGACTGTGGGTTGCCGCCGACACTTAGGTACATCCGGCCCTGTCGATCCACGGATAGCACCAGGGGTTGGATGCGCTGCGGCTCGATAGGTTCCGCGGACGCCTTGGGCAGGTCCACCTTGACGCCCTGTGTCAGAAGCGGCGCGGTGATCATGAAGATGATCAGGAGAACCAGCATGACATCGATGTAAGGCACGACGTTGATCTCGCCCATCAGGCGGCGCCTGCGCATGACCTGTGCCATTCCTAGCGCTCCGGCTCCGGCGCCGGCGTCGCCGTCGTGCCGCGGGCCGCGTGGCGCTGCAGAATCGTGGAGAACTCCTCGCCGAAGGCATCGAAGCGCATCTCAAGTCGCGTCACCTGGTCGGCGAAGCGGTTGTAGGCGATGACCGCGGGGATCGCCGCGAACAGGCCGATGGCCGTGGCCACCAGCGCCTCCGAGATGCCGGGGGCGACCATCGCAAGCGTCGCCTGCTGCACATTACCCAGCGATGCGAAGGCGCTCATGATTCCCCAGACGGTACCGAAGAGGCCCACGTAGGGACTTGTGCTGCCAACGGTCGCAAGCGTGGCGAGTCCCTGCTCCAGGCGATCGATCTCCCGCAGCTGCGCCACGCGCATCGCGCGACGCGAACCCTCCAGCAGCTGTTCCGGGCTCACCGAGCTCTGGCGCAGCTTGGCGAACTCGCGGAACCCGAACTCGAAGATTCCCGCCATCCCGGTCGCCCCGCCGTGCGACTCGATCGCGCGGTACAGCTGGGCGAGGTCATCCCCGGACCAGAACCGGTTCTCGAAGCGATCCGCCTCGCGCCGCGCGCGGGCGATCAGCGCGCGCTTACTGAAGATGATGCTCCAGGACATCAGCGAGGCCAGCAGCAGGATCGCGATCACGATCTGCACCGGCACGCTCGCCTGGCCGATCAGGCGCAGGATCGAAAGTTGGTCGCCCATCTAGCTCACGTCTCCGCCTTGAGATTCTTCGGTCAGGAAATCGGGCAGCCGCTTCGGCCGCCGCGTGCGCGCATCGATGCACGCCACGCGCACACTCGCCTCGACCAACAGCCGCGCTGGCGCCCCGGCGCCGGCGTCGCGGTGGATGCGCTGGATGAAGCGCATCGAGGCCATCCCTTCAGCCTCGGGCTGGCAGGAGATCCACAGCGTGTCATCCAGGCGCGCGGCCGCGCGGTAGTCGATGTTCAGGCTCACCACGGTGAACAGGATGCCCGGATCGCGGGCCAGCGCCCGCTGGGAATGGCCGCGCGCGCGCAGCCACTCGGTGCGCGCGCGCTCAAGGTACCGCAGGTAATCGGCGTGGTACACGATCGCCCCACCGTCGGTGTCCTCCCAGTACACCCGCGCCGGCCAGGTGAAAGCGCTCAACTCGGCTCCTCGAACAGGGGCATGTTGGGGCTGACGCGGTCCGGGGCCTTCAATCCAAAGTGCAGGTAGGCGTTGCGGGTGACCATACGCCCGCGCGCGGTGCGCACCAGAAAGCCCTGCTGGATGAGGAACGGCTCAGTCACGTCCTCGAGCGTGCCGCGCTCCTCGCAAACCGCCGCGGCGAGGCTGTCGATGCCGACCGGGCCACCGTCGAAGCGCTCGATAATCGCCGTGAGGAGCTTGCGGTCGAGGTTGTCGAATCCCTCCCGGTCGACCTAGAGCATGTCCAGCGCCGCATCAGCGACCGCCTCGTCGATGTGCCCGGCGGCGCGGACCTGGGCGTAATCGCGCACACGCCGCAGCAGCCGGTTGGCGATGCGCGGCGTGCCGCGCGAACGCTGCGCGAGCCGCCGGGCGCCGCCTTCGTCGATGGCGACCGCGAGAATGGACGCGGAACGCTTCACGATGCGCTCCAGGTCTGGGATGTCGTAGAACTCCAGCCGCTGCACGATGCCGAAGCGATCGCGCAGTGGCGAGGTGAGCAGGCCCGCGCGCGTGGTGGCGCCGACCAGGGTGAAGGGCGGCAGGTTCAGCTTGATCGAGCGAGCCGCGGGGCCCTCGCCGATTAATATGTCGAGCTGGTAGTCC
>JANYBG010000229.1 GCA_025360865.1 Pseudomonadota bacterium
CCGGACCACGGTGGACCGTCAGGCCCTTCTGCGAAACCAGCGTCTGTGAGGGAGCGTTTCTCTCCGCGGACACCCGACACCTGATGAACGACTCGCGAGCCATGGCAGCAATCGTGGGGCAACAGCGGCCGCGAGGCTATCCTGCATCAAACCGGAATCAGCCGCTCGCGTGTCACACTCATAGCCGCTCTCGTAACACATGCTCTTTGCAGCGGTCCGAAAGCTTCGAAGGCGCTCCCCTGCGCGGGCACAAAATAAGGGAGAGGACGCCGGACCGGCATCCCCTCCCTGAAGAGCTCAAGCCACCATCGAAAGCGTCCGCTGCCAGAGTCCCGAATTGATAGGTACGTCCGCTCCGATGGCCGTGTTCCCCAGTACGCGCCATAGGTCCCGAAAGGTAGACCCGCTTCGCCGGTCATGACCGCGCAGGTACGCGCTTGTCGTCGCCCCCTGGCTCCGCAGCACTTTTTCGAGATCTCACATGTTTTGGTACACATGTAGCCGTGACACCAGCGCCATCAAGAGAGACCATTTGGCGGGCAATCGCGGTTTGGCTCAGCGGCTCGACCGATATAGCTCCGCTTGTCGCTTCCGGTTCGCACCAAAAGGCCCCGACCGTGACTGCACGCAAAAACCGCCCTAAAGCCGACCGGCCGATGCGTGACCCTGACTGGCTAGGCGCCGGGATCAATCAGTCCACCCCGATCCGGATCTTGCGTCTATCGGAGGTTATCCGGGTCACAGGACTGCGCAAGACGGCACTTTATGAGTTGCAGTCCATCGGCGCGTTCCCCGTGAGTGTGCAACTCACGCCTCGTTCAGTTGGGTGGGTCGAGAACGAAGTGCAGCTGTGGCTCGCTGCCAAGCTGGCCGATCGACCACGAGCGGTGGTCGATGACCGCGGATGAGCCTGCTCTTGGGACGACAAGTTACCTGCGACTAACCTCGGGCGCGCCGCAGGGGTACGACGTTGCTCCCGCTGCGCAGTCGATCCAGGTAGTCCGCCCAGGCTTGCATCATCTTGCGTCGCTCCGGGAGGTATTGAGCTGCATTGTAGGCAGCTCTGACTTTATCCCTGGGTCCATGCGCCAGCTGGCGCTCAATGGCATCCGGGTTCCAGCCTTGCTCGTTTAAAAGACTGCTGGCAGTCGTCCGGAAACCGTGGCCCGTTTGCTGCGCGGCGGTGAAGCCGCAGGTACGCAGCGCTGCGTTGATGGTGTTGTTGGACATGGGCCGTGAGGCATTCCGTACGCTGGGAAAGAGATAGCCCTCAGGTCCGGTTAGGGCACCGAGCTCCAGCAGGATCTGGACCGCCTGCTTCGAGAGCGCGACGATGTGCTGTTCGTCCATCTTCATGCGTTCTTTTGGGATGCGCCATTCCGGCTGAGGGCCTGAGAGACTGAACTCCGACCAGCGCGCCTCCCGCAGCTCCCCCGGACGCACGAAGACCAGAGGAACAAAACGCAATGCCTGCCGGACGATGGTACCCCCTGGGTACGCGTGGATCGCTCGCAGAAGGGCTCCGAGTTCCACCGGGTTAGTCAGACCTGCGTGGTGCCGCACCTTTGGCCGGGGCAGAAGATCCGCAATGCGCAGGTCAGCGACCGGGTTGTACTGGATGTACTTCCAGACCCGGGCGAAGCGGAAGATCTCGTTCTGCTCCGCCAGCGCCCGGCGCGCGGTATAGACGATATTGCGGTTCTCCATCCGCCGGACGCAGCTGATGATGTCGTCCTCGGTGACATCTGCGATGTCCTTGCGGGACAGTCCCGGAAAGAAATGATCCGTGAGGCGGCGGTGGACCCGCTGATGGTGGTCCGCGGTCCACTCCCGGATACGGGCGCTGCGTTCCAGCCATTCCAGGGCGATCGTCTTGTAGGTGCGATCGTTGGCGTGTTGCTGAAGATGCCTTTGCTGCTGCCGCGCGGCAGACGGGTTGACCCCGTTGGCCGCGCGGGTGCGCTCGGCTGCGGCCTTCTCCCGTGCCTGGGCCAGGGTGACTTCCGGGTACGTCCCCAGGCTCAGTGTCTGCTCTTTGCCACAGCGACGGAAGCGCTGCCGCCACCAGCGGCTGCCCGCCGGTGTGACGATCAGGTACAGCCCGTCCTCGTCAAAGAGCTTGTACGCGAGGGCCCGGGCCTTGGCGTTGCGGACCTTGGTGTCGGACAGTCTAGGCATGAAAAGTTACCCCCGATTACCCCTGTTTTCGTGGGAATCCAATTCAAGTTACCCCCAAAGTTACCCCCGATCCACTCCGGTTACCCCCGAACGGCGGCGAACGCCAGCGGAGTTACCCCTGAGTGGTTTATGCTGTTTTTATAGGGGTTTCCGATGGTTTCCCGGACGAAGTGGGAATACAACGGAACAACAAGTTGAGGCTAGGGTCGGAATCGAACCGGCGTAGACGGCTTTGCAGGCCGCTGCATGACCACTCTGCCACCTAGCCAAAGGTGTGAAATGAAGCTTCGGGAACACGAATTCCCGCCAACAGACCGAGTCTGCGGCTGGCCTGAGGGCCGGACGCTTCAATTGCGATACGGTTAAGGGTAGCAAAAACACGACATTACGTCGATTGCGGCACTCGCTAGAACCGCTCCGAGGCGGAGTGCCAGACAGGCTGGGTCGATCGAATACACTCAGACGACAATGAGGGGGCCCGTATGTCCGCTACCACCGTAGTCCCGGGTACAGGATTCCTGGACCGGGCGCGCACCGTCGCGCGGCCAGGTTTCAACCGCTGGCTCGTTCCACCCTGTGCGCTTGCCATCCATCTGTGCATCGGCATGGCCTACGGGTTTTCGGTGTTCTGGCTGCCGCTGTCCAAGGCCATCGGCATCACCAAGTCGGTCGCCTGCCCCGCCGATGCCGGCATCTTGTACTACCTGACAACGACGACCTGCGACTGGAAGGTCCCGCAGCTGCAGGCGTGGATGTTCGGACTCTTCTTCGTGTTTCTGGGCTCGGCGGCCGCGATCTGGGGCGGCTGGCTCGAGCGCGTTGGCCCACGCCGCGCAGGCGTGGTCGCGGCGTTTTGCTGGGCAGGCGGATTCATGATCTCCGCGTTTGGCATCCACCTGCATCAGCTATGGATGCTGTGGCTGGGCTCGGGGGTGATCGGTGGCATCGGCCTGGGGCTGGGCTACATCTCACCGGTTTCCACTCTCATTAAGTGGTTTCCCGACCGCCGTGGCATGGCGACCGGTCTTGCCATCATGGGCTTCGGGGGTGGAGCGATGATCGGCGCCCCGCTCGCTGACAAGCTCATGAAGCATTTCGCAACGGCGGATTCCATCGGCGCGGTCGAGACTTTCGTGGTGCTGGGAGCCATCTATTTCGTGTTCATGATCGGCGGGGCGCTGGGCTACCGGGTTTCGTCCGAGGGCTGGAAGCCCGCGGGCTGGACCCCGGACCCCACGAAGAAGGCCCTGGTGACGAACCACGAGGTGCATCTGGATGTCGCCTGGAGAACCCCGCAGTTCTGGCTCGCCTGGCTCGTCCTGATGCTCAATGTGTCCGCCGGCATCGGCATCCTCAGCCTGGCCTCGCCGTTGCTGCAGGAGGTATTTGGCGGCCGGCTGATTGGAGTCGACGCCACCTACGACCAACTGAGCACCGCGCAGCTGGCGAAGATCGCGACGCTTGCGGCCGCCTTCACCGGGCTGCTGTCACTGTTCAACATCGTGGGGCGGATCTTCTGGGCTTCGCTTTCAGACAGGATCGGGCGCAAGACCACGTACATGGTGTTCTTCCTTCTGGGTATCGTGCTCTATTCGTCCGTCCCCTGGACCGCGTCGACCGGCAGTCTTGCCCTGTTCGTGCTGTTCTTCGGGGTCATCCTGTCCATGTATGGTGGCGGCTTCGCGACCATACCCGCCTATCTGTCGGATCTCTTCGGCACCAAGATGGTTGGCGCGATCCATGGGAGGCTGCTCACGGCCTGGTCAGTCGCGGGGGTCCTCGGTCCATTCCTTCTGGGCTACTTCCGCCAGGCCCAAATCGACCACGGAGTGCCAAAGCCCCAGGTGTACAGCATGATCATGTACGTACTGGCGGGGCTGCTCGCGCTGGGCTTCGTCTGCAATCTGTTGATACGGCCCGTCGCGCAGAAGTACTCCATGACCCCCGCACAGATCGCGGACCTCGACGCCGCCTCCGCCAAGGCTGCGGTGCATGACATCGGCGGAGGCACCAGCGATCCTTCGCCCGGCTGGATGCTGATAGTGGCATGGCTCGCCATCGGGATTCCCATGGCCTGGGGCGTGTGGATGACTGTGCAAAAGGCCGCCCCACTGCTCTTCCGCTGATGGTTAGCGAACCCGCGGTCGAACGCGGTGGGTCGCCCTTCGGACCAGTCGGTTTCGCCGCGCGTTGGCCTATCGCTCACGCGGTGCGCTCCAGCGGCCGTCCTCGACGAGCCAGGCGCGCTGGACGTGACCGTAGAGGAACGCGGTCGTAAGTCCAAAGAGCAGCAGACCGTTCAGGGCCTCCAGCGCGCCCATCAACTGCCAGTGCCGCGCAAGATACAGTTCAGCGTGCCCGTAGGTCGTGATCGCGCTCAGCGAGTAAACCATGGCGGAGGAGGCATCTGGCATCGCGCCGAGCTTGCGATACGCGACAGCCCATATCCCTGCCTCGAACGCGTGCAAGAGGGTCGCCAGCAGCGTGGTAACTCCCATCACCAGCGTGAACGCGGTGGTGAAGTTGCACCGCTCCCTGACCACGTGCAGTGCGCGGACGACCCACGTATTGATCACGCCCAGGCAGATCACGTGCAGCACCAGCGTCAGCACGATCAGCGGCAGGCTCCAGGCCCAATTGCCGTTCAGGATCAGGGATGCATCATTCACGTTCCAGCTCCTTCATCACGCAAGGAAAAATTGATTCAATGGGCATGAAGCTCGACATCTATGGGGTCCGACATGCGCGGAATGCGGACCGCCTTCGCCGGTTCCCCCAGCGCCCGTGCGCGCGGCACCCCGGTCGACGCGCCGCGCGTGCGCGCTCGTGCTGTTGTTGGCAGCCGCGGCCACATCGGCCCCCACGGGTCCGCGCCGCGGCTGTGATCGCCTGCCAGAGCAGCGGCGTCTTAGTCCGTGCCCGCGGCCCTGCCCCCGTGCTCAAAGTCACCTGCAGTACCCGTGACGCGGGGCAGCCTGCCCCGTGTCATCCATAGCGCCACGAGACACGCCGCGACTCCCGCGAGCCACAGCCGCCACGCCGCCACGGATACACGCGCGGCGATGGCGCTCAGGGAATCATAGAAAGTCAGAGGCGGCGGATGCGGCAAGAGATCCGTCGGGCAGTCGGCGATTAGGTTGCCGGTCGCGCTTCGTTCCGTCGAGCATCCGGGCATGGTCCAGAACCGATGGTACGCTTGATTGAGGGTCCATCGGACACTGCGGGGAGCGACCCCGCCGCCGACATCAACTGGGGTACCGCCAAGCTGAATCTCGTCCCACCGCGTGAAGACCGCGCTGCCCCCAGGCGAGGAGCTCGCCCGCAGCAACCCGGCGCCGGGAATCATACTGGCCCGCTGGAAGTCGTCCATGTCATAGCAATTGACGACGCCCTGAATCGGACTGAGGAACCGTCCCTGCGAGACATCCTTGGGACGTGAAACGTAGGTCACGGCCTCAGGCCCGCGCTGGAATCGCCCCTGCCAGGGGACTGGATGATAGCGGTCGGTACCCAGCCACTGCCCAAACATCGTCTCACCCTGGAATCCCAATTGCAGGAACAGGAGCGCTCCCATCCAAAGCGCCAGAGCGCGGGGTGGGCGCTCCTCCGCGGCGAATCTCCAAAGCGCCGCGGCGCCGAGCAGGCTCAAGGGCAGCGCGAGGAAACCCCAGTAGCGCCCGGTTATCCCCAGCGAACGGAATCCGGGGAGCGAGCGCAGCGCGTCAAAAAGACTCAGCCAGCGAGGAACGCCGAACCGCACGAGGCTGCCGGTTCCCATGACGATCGCGATAGCGCTAACGACCAGCAACGGAATCCTGAGGGCGGCGGGGACACCCGACCCCAGCCAGTGTCGATGACGCCAAATCGCCCACGCGATAACTGGACCAATGAAGATGTTGAGCTCATGGCCATGGCCGTTGTCGGACATCACCTCGCCGCGCATTGGGACAACCGCATACCACAGAATATTGAGCGGGTTTGTGAACCGGTCCGGGGTAAGTCGCGGAGCTTCACTCTGCGCTCTGAGCATGGGCCACAGGTAGCCGGCGTCCAGCAGGCCAGCCAGGACGACCGCGCCGCCCAACAGCACGATTGGAGCGAAGCGGCGACGCGTCCACGCAAGGACGATCGCGTAGATTCCGATCCAGAACCACAGATGAATCGCCGCCACCGGTGAGCCATCGACCGTCAAGCTCATAGCCGCGGCGACGCATGCGAGAGACAGGAGCGGGGCAATGACTCCCGCTGGCCCGGCCGCAAGTCCGCGCCACGCGCCGTTCCGGTGCAGCGTCCAAAGGACAAGCGGCAGGATGAGAAATGGCATGAAGTCCGCGTGCCCCACCCCGAGCCGGCAGAAAAAGAAGCCGTTGCCGATGAAGAGTGCGGCTGCCAGCGAGCGCTGCAGAGGCGGTTGGAGCCAGAGCGAAGCATAGAGATAAGCCCCGTACCACCCGATCGCCAGGTAAGTGACGGTGGCAAGCTTTATTCCCCAGAACGGTCCGAGCACGTAGCCCAGTGCCATGCTCAAGGACATGAAGGGGATTTGGGGCTCGTCCGCCAGGGACATGCCCGAGCACATGATCGGTGCCCACTGCTTGCTGAGTCCGAACAACATCGCGTTCCAGTACTGCAATTCGTGGAACACCAGGAACTGATCCTGGTCTGTGGGTCCTACACTGCCGGCGGTAACGGCGAGGAACAACGCGTACAGGCCCACGATCCCGAACACGAGTGCGCGCAACCAACGGCTGGCGCGCTCGCCCGGGACAAGCGCGTCCGCGCCCGTTATGGGAGCCACATCTGCGCTGACACGCGCGGACTGGTCGCGTTCACGGAACACGGTGATCCTCTTCGGAGCGGAAGGTGCGCAATGGTTGCCGCTGCCCCTTAGCCGGCGCTCAGCGCCAAGCCTGGCATCGAACTTCCGTCGATGCGGCGTGCGCGCACCTCGCCTGGCCTGCGGGCTCCTTCGCACGCGACCGCGGAGCGGCACGATTCGTTCGCGATACGCTTCGGCGGTTTCGTGACTGGCGTCCGATCCGATTCGGCAAGTCGCCGCTGAGGGATTAGCCGGCCCGGATATCCCGTCAGCGTCATCGAGGTCGCATTACCTGGCTCTCGCGACGGACATCCATATGAAGTTAAGCGTACCAAGACAGGAACCCTAAGTCATCACCCTGACTTCAATGCGCGGCCGACGCGCGGGGTGACATCGCCGGCCGGCTACGAATTCCTTAACAAGCCGCATCGTCGTATCGTCCGCCGCGTGGGTGTCGTCATCGGTACAGAGCCGCGGAAATGGCTCTCGCAACGCCGGCCGCTTCATACACCGGAGTGGAGCAGCTTCTACCGGTGCAGGCAAACGCGGCAGCCCGTGGAAGCCGCGGATAGCTGACCTCCGCATCTGGCAGCGGACCTTCCTCCCTATCCCACCAATCGACCTGAAGATACTCCGCGGGAAACTGTAGCGCCGCCGCATGCAGCGCCTGAGCGGCTGGATCCTTCTTTCCTCCCACCACCGTGATGTGGATCGGCGCGCTATTGAGCTCGCGGTCCGCCAGCAACACGTCGGAGTGCAGTTCATTCGGATTCGCCGCCCCGACAACGTATCGCATGGCGAACATCGCCATCCGACGATAGCTCGCATCCGCCGTATAGTGATTGAGCATATTGGCAAGGCGCGCAAGCTGCGCGTTTTGATCGATGGACCTCACCGCGTGCCCGAAGACTCCGGTCGCACCAGCGGCGATCGGCGCGCTCATGAAACCGCCGCGAGGATCACGCAATCTGCGTGCGATGAACGCCAGGGATTCCCGCGCATGGATGAGCCACTCGCGGTCGCCCGTCGAACGATATAAGGCTAGAAAAGCCTGCCCCATCGAAAGCGTGTCCTCGAGGTAGGGGCCGCCGCTATCCTGAGCGTCGTGACGAAAGCCACCCCCGGCTATCGCGCGCTGCCCGAGTACCCAATCAGCGGCGAGCCCAGCCGTCTTCAATGCCTCGGGATCACCGGTCACGTCATGCAGGCGGCACAAGGAGCGGATGGCCCAGCCATTCCCGCGAGCGTAGACATGCGAGTCCACCGGCGGCAGGCCCTGCACACGCCGCGCACGGTCACTCAGCGCGTAGTAATCATGTCCCGACACGCGCTGCGACAGGTCCGCATCCTGACTGACATAGAACGCGCCGGCCGGAGACGTGAGGAAGTCACCATGTAGCGGCGCACCGCCTGAGCCGCCTGCAGATAACGCGGATCGTGCCAGCGAGCGTAGGCCTCGGCATAAAGTCGCAGATCATCGGCCTGGAACGAGATGAGCTTCTCGTAATGTGGCGAGTTCCAGTCGGGAGTCGCCGCGTACTGGAAGACGCCTCCCCATACGGGATCGATGAGCGCTAGATTCGCATCCAGGGTCTGGCGGGCCCGCCGCTCAGCCTCCCGGTCACGCTCCTGCGACACAAGATCCAGTGTGTAGTCCAACGTCGCCGCATCGATGAATTTCTGGCCGCTTCCCCACCCGCCAAACGTCACGTCATAGGCATCCACGTAAGTCTTCTTGAATCTTGCGCGCTGAGACTCGCTAAGTGCGAGGCCGCCGCCGGCGGCCGGCGTCGCGGCGGTACGCGCCGAGGGACCCGGCGTTGGGTCATCGATGATGGCCTGCAAGAGCGAGGCCATCTGCGCGGCCGGAATAAATCCCCGCCGTTTAACGATTTCGCTGCCATCCGCCGCCAGCACGATGGTTGCCGGCCAACCCCAGTCACCATAGCGGCTGGCGAGCGCCGGATCCGCATCAGCGTCAATACTCACGGGCAAATAGCGCTTGCCTATCAGAGCTGCGACGGCTGGATCAGCGTAAGTCTGCTCATCCATGACATGGCACCAGTGGCACCAAACCGCGTGCAGATCAAGCAAAACGAAGCGATGCTCGCGTGTCGCCTGCGCGAACAGCGCTTGATTCCACTGCGTTCGCCACGGAATCGCCGTACTGGGGGCCGCGCTGACAGCTAGCGGGCACCCGATTGCCAGGATGAACGCTGCCGCGATACGGGCACAGTGAGCCACAGGTTTGTCCATAGCGTATATACGCGATCGCCCCGGCCGGGGATGCGGCGACGCCGCCCGGCGCGGGACCTTGGAACCGGCCAACCGCAGGGACAGTCTGGCCCTGCGACCGCCGCATCAGGGACCTTGCTACGATCGATTGAGCAGCGAGCGCAGGAACTGATCTATATCGCTCAGCGTCGGGCAGCGAAAGCGTAGTACCCAGGAGAGCGCCGCGACAGTGTCAGCATGCCCGCGGCCTGGGTAGACACGTAATGACACAGGCACTTGGTCGTCCGCAAGCGCGGCCGCCAGATGCTCGCTGTTGCGCGGCCATACCACCTTGTCATCCGCCCCGTGCACCAACAGCGCCGGCGGTCCCTTAGCTGAGACATACGGCATAACCTGCCAATCGTGGGGGGTGTACGGAGCGGCGAATATGGCCTCTAGCGTGGGATCGTTTGGCGTGAGCTCATACGGCCCTGACAGCCCGATGAGGCCGACGACATTACGCGTGTCCACCCCCGCGCGAGCGAGGTAACTTTCGTTGAGCGCAAGCATGGCCGCCATGTGCGCGCCCGCGGAATGGCCCATGAGCACGATGCGCTCGGGGTCGCCACCGAATTCGGCGGCATGACTCTGAACCCACGCGACAGCGAGAGCCGCGTCGTCGAGGAATTCCGGAAATCGAACTTGTGGGTAAAAGCGATAGTCAGGCAGGACCGCCACATACCCCAAGCTCGCGAGCGCGACGCCCACGAATCGATACTGGTCTTTGCTCCCTTTCGTCCAGCCCCCTCCGTACCAGAAGACCACCACGGGGACTGCGCCTGAGCTGTGATCCGGCCGATAGACATCAAGCTTCTGCCAAGTGGCGGCGCCGAAAGAGACGTTCGCATCACGTTGGGACCGACTGAAGTGCGCTGGAAGATTCGCAACGCCGAAAGAAATCGCGCTGCACGCGGACAGCAGCATTGAGCTCAGCAACAGAACCACGGCGGACACTGGCGGACACGTCACGATGGGACTCAACGCTGCGCGCAATGCACGAATGTAAGTCAACTCGGGTGTCCGCGCATGCGATTGGTTGGCCCGGGAGCCCCGTAAGCGATCATGAGAAGGTGCTCAAGATGCGCTCGGCGCGCGCGGTTGCGTTCCTCGAGCGTCGGGCGCCTGTGTGGCTGACCGGCATTCACGAGAGTGCGCATAGGCCGCGCGAACTGGACAAGGGCCGGTCGGCGGTGGGAACGGGGCCAGTGCGCGCAGCGAGTCGGAGGTCGGCGCGCATCGCGTTACAAACAACGTGCCCTGCGCCGGGCCGCGTCCACCGCAAATGCGTGAACTTGGAAGCATAAGGACACCGCGTTCGCGGCGCGGATTCTCCGCGTGCCAACGGTCCACACGCACCTTCGCAACCTTTTGATTTTGGAGCGGGAAACGAGACTCGAACTCGCGACCCCGACCTTGGCAAGGTCGTGCTCTACCAACTGAGCTATTCCCGCATCCGGAATCAAGTGAGCGCGAGATTCTAGGCACACCTGATGGGAAGTCAAGGCGCGAACGCAGCTTCACCTGCCTCGAAACTACCTCGGGATTGGCAGACTATGTCTTTATTATACAATGAGTTATGAACCTGAATTAACGCTTAAGCTCGGGCCACGCGGCGCGCAGATAAGCGCTCATCGAGACCAGCGTCAACGCCGCCGCGAGCTCGGTGGCGATCACTCCGATGGTATAGATCGGCAGGCCGAACAGGTCCTGGCGGTACAGCATCAGCGACAGGCCGATGATCTGCAGCGTCGTCTTGTACTTGCCCAGCAGCGATACCGCGACCTTCCGGCGCTGCCCCATCTCGGCCATCCATTCGCGCAGGGCCGAGATGGTGATCTCCCGACCGATGATGACCGCCGCGGTCAACACGATGAGCGCGCGCGGGTCCCTGCTCACCAGCAGCACGAGTGCCACGGCGACGATTAGCTTGTCGGCCACCGGGTCGAGAAACGCCCCCAGGCGCGAGATCTGGTTCAGCCGCCGGGCGAAGTAGCCATCAAGCGAGTCGGTGATCCCGGCGGCCGCGAACAACAGGCCCGCGGCCGGGTCAGCCCACGGATAAGGCATGTAGAAAAGCAGCACGATGAGCGGGATCGCGGCGATCCGCGTCCACGTCAGCGAGTTGGGTACGCTCCATGCCATCTGCGCCGCCTATGCTCCAGGATGCAGGTGATCATAAAGGCTTCGCGCGAGCATCGCGCCGATTCCGGGTACTTGGGTGAGATCGGCGATCCCGGCGCGCATCACCCCCTGCAGCCCGCCGAAGTGCCTCAGTAGCGCGCGCCGCTTCGCCGGCCCCAGCCCCGGCACGGATTCCAGCACAGACTCGTTGTAGCGACGCGCGCGGCGGCGCCGGTGTCCGGTGATCGCGAACCGGTGCGCCTCGTCGCGTATGCGCTGGATCAGGCGTGAGGCCGGCCCATGAGACTCAGGGACCACAGCACCCGCCGACCCGTGCACGAAGAGGCGCTCCTGGCCAGCGCGACGATCGGGTCCCTTGGCTATGCCCACCAGGGTGAGATCCCCGAAACCCAGGCCCGCGAGCACCCCGTGGACCTCGCCGATCTGTCCCGTGCCGCCGTCGATCAGGAGCACATCCGGCGGCGGAACCTCACCCTCGCGTACGTGCCGGTAGCGCCGCTCCAGCGCCTGGCGCAGCGCGCCGTAGTCATCTCCCGGGGTCACACCCGTGATGTTGAAGCGCCGGTACTCCTTCTTCAAAGGTCCATCGGTCCCGAACACGACGCAGGAGGCGACCGTGCCCTCCCCGCCCGTGTGGCTGATGTCGAAGCATTCCAGGCGCTGCGGGGCCTCCGGAAGGTCCAGCACGCGCGCCATATCCATGAGCATCTCCTCCATTCCCTGGCGCTGCGCGAAACGCATCCGCAGCCCCTGCACCGCGTTGTCGCGGGTAAGTTCGACCCAGCGCAGCGGCAGCCCGCGCACGGGGAGGCGCACCGCGACGGAATGCCCGGCACGCTCACTGAGCACCTGCGCCAGCGCGTCCGCGTCCTGGAGGCGAGTGCCGAGCAGAACCTCCGGAGGCGCCTCGGCGTTCGCGTAGTACTGCATGACGAAAGAGCTCAAGGCCTCGTCGGCCTCCGCGAGCGCGGCCCGCGGGAAGTAGCTGGTGGTTCCGAGGTTGCGGCCGCCACGCACCAGCATCACGCTCACTCCAAAATCCCCGCCCTCGCCGGTGATGGCGAACACGTCCAGGTCGCGCTCGCCCTCGGCGGTGACGATCTGCTGCAGTTGGATGCGCTGCAACGCGCCCAGCTGGTCCCGGATCTGAGCGGCCCGCTCGAACTCGAGCTTCTCCGCCGCCGCTTCCATCCGGGCGTGCAGGTCGGCGTTCACCTCGTCGCTGCGCCCCTCGAGTACCTTCACCGCCGCGGCGATGTCCTGCGCGTATGCCTCGCGTCCAACCAGACCCACGCAGGGAGCCGAGCAGCGCCCGATCTGGTGCTGCAGGCACGGCCGGCTGCGGTTGGCGAAAAAGCTGTCGCGGCAGTTGCGGATGCGGAACAGCTTCTGCAGCTGGTTGAGTGTGTCACGGACCGCGCCCGCGTTCGGGAAGGGCCCGAAGTAGCGCGCCTTCGCCTCCCGAGGGCCGCGATGGAACGCCAGCCGCGCGAACGGGTGGTCCTCGCATAGCTGGATGTACGGGAAGCTCTTGTCATCCTTGAGAACCACGTTGAAGCGGGGCTTATGCGCCTTAATGAGGTTGTACTCAAGCAGCAGCGCGTCGGTCTCCGAATTGGTGACCGTCACCTCGATGGCGCTGATCTGCTGAACCAGGGCCTGCACCTTCGGATGCGCGTTGCTCGCCAGGAAATAGGTGCCGACCCGATCCTTGAGGCTGCGCGCCTTGCCGACGTACAGAAGTTCCTGCTCCGCACCGAACATGCGGTAGACGCCCGGGCGCTTAGGCAGGGCGGCGATGAACTGCTTGTGGTCGAAGTGCCCGGACATGTACGTAGGTCTCAGGCGAGCCGCAAACTGGCCGGCACCGGCAGTCGCGCCAGCTGACACGCGCGCGCCACGACCGCACGGAACATCTCGCGGGTGAGCCTGCGGGTCTGCGTGTTGTAGCGGCTGCAATGATAGGAATCGACTAGGTGAACCCCATCCCGCAGCAGGTGCTCGCCAGCGTGCGCGAACGGGTGCGCGGAGCGCTTGAGTCCGCGCGCCATCAGCACCGCCTCGTGCGCGACCCTGCCCAGGGCGAGATAAACGCGCGCGGCTGACAACTCTCCCAGCTCGCGGGCGAGGTAGGCGTTGCAGGTGCGGATCTCCTCGGGCAGGGGCTTGTTTTGTGGCGGCACGCACTTCACCGCGTTCACGATGCGCGCGTTGGTAAGCCGCAGCTCGTCCTGGGCGCTGGTGGAAACCGGCTGCGTCGAGAGCCCCGCATCGAACAGCGTCTGGTACAGGAGGATCCCGGCGTGATCGCCGGTGAAGGGCCTGGCGGTGCGGTTCGCGCCATGCATGCCCGGGGCAAGACCCACGACCACCAGCGGCGCGGCCGGATCCCCGAACGAGGGTACGGGGCGCGCCCAGTAATCCGGGTAGCGCGCGCGTGTCTCCCGCAGGAAGGTCGCCAGGCGCGCGCAGCGCACGCAACCGGGGTCGTAGGCCTTCTGCGCTCCCACACGCTTCCGCTCAGTCATCCATGTGCCGGATCACAGCGCCGGCGAAACCCGAGGTGGTCATGAGCGTCGCGCCCGGGATCAAGCGCTGCAGGTCTTCCTCGACGTTCTTGCGCGCGGCCAGATCCCGCTTGGGCGTCTTGATCGCCTCGCGCAGGCGGGCGAGATCGTAGGTGAGTTCCTTGTTGGCGATCGTGAGCGTCATGCCCTTGAGGATGCGATCCGCCGCCTCGCCCCACTTAAGGTAGCGCAGCATCATCTCGGCCGAGAGGATGAGCGAACCTGGGTTAACGCGATCCTTGCCCGCGAATCCGGGCGCCGTGCCGTGGGTGGCCTCAAAGACCGCCAGTCCATCGCCGATATTGCCGCCGGGGGCGATGCCAATACCGCCGACCTGGGCGGCCAGGGCATCGGAGACGTAGTCCCCGTTCAGGTTCAGCGTGGCGATGACGTCGTATTCCTCCGGGCGCAGCAGCGCCTGCTGCAGGAAATTGTCCGCGATGACGTCCTTGATCACGATGTCCGTGCCGGTCAGCGGGTTCTTGAACGACAACCACGGCCCTTCCCCGATCGGCAGGGCGCCGAATTCCTCCTGCGCCAGCTGGTAGCCCCAGTTGCGAAAGGCCCCTTCGGTGAACTTCATGATGTTTCCCTTGTGCACGAGCGTCACGGAGACGCGGTCATGCTCAACGGCGTACTGGATGGCCTTGCGTATGAGCCGCTGGCTGCCCTCCTTCGAGACCGGCTTGATGCCGATGCCGGAGCTGTCCGGGAAGCGGATGCCCGTGACGTGCAGCTGCTTCTGCAGGTAGGCGATCAGCTGCTGGACCTCGGCGGAGCCTGCCGGCCACTCGATACCGGCGTAGATGTCCTCCGTGTTCTCGCGGAACACCACCATGTCGGTGAGGCTCGCGTCCTGCATCGGACTCGCGACGCCCGGGAAGTATCGGATGGGTCGCACGCAGGCGTAGAGGTCCAGGTTCTGGCGCATCGCGACGTTAAGCGAACGCATGCCGCCGCCGATCGGCGTGCCCAGTGGCCCCTTGATCGAGACCACGAACTCGCGCAGCGCGTGCAGGGTCTCGTCCGGGAGGAACTGGCCGTAACGGCGGGTCGCCTTCTCGCCTGAATACACCTCCATCCAGTGGATCCGGCGCCGGCCACCATAGGCCTTCTCGACAGCCGCATCGACCACCCGCCGCATCGCCGGGGTCACATCGATACCGATGCCGTCGCCTTCGATGAAGGGAATGATCGCCGCATCGGGAACGCTCAACGTCCGGTCCGCGTTGATGCGGATCCTGCCGCCCGCGGACGGCACGGTGAGGTGCTCGTACTGCATGGGTGCGACCCGCCTAGGTGGGCAGCGTCGCGGCTCGCTTGTCGGCGCGACGGGTCTGGCTCTGGTTCGCGACCAGCATCGCGAGCTCCAGCGCCTGCTCGTGGTTAAGGCGCGGGTCGACGGTTGAGCGGTAGGCGCGCTGCAGGTCCTGGTCGGTGAGTCCGCGCGCACCGCCGGTGCACTCCGTGACATCATCGCCGGTGAGCTCGATATGCACGCCGCCGAGCGTCGAGCCCATGTCCGCGTGGATCTTGAAGGCGAGTTCAAGCTCTTTCAGGATGTTCTCGAGGCGCCGGGTCTTGATGCCCCCCGTCGTGGTCTCGGTGTTGCCGTGCATCGGGTCGCACACCCACAGCACCGACTGGCCGGTCTGGCGCACCGCCTCGATGGCCTTCGGGAGCGAGGCGGCGATGTCCTTGGCTCCGAAGCGGTGGATGAACGTCAGGCGTCCGGGCTGGTTCTGCGGATTGAGCGTCGCGACCAGTCCCTGCATCCAGGCGGCATCCATCGCGGAGCCGACCTTCACGGCCACAGGATTGAAGATCCCGCGGAAATACTCCACGTGCGCGCCGTCAAGCGCCGCGGTGCGCATGCCGATCCACGGCATGTGGGTGGAGAGGTTGTACCAGCGGTTCTGGCGCGGGATGAAGCGGGTCTGCGCCTGCTCGTAGTGCAGGTGCAGTCCCTCGTGGCTCGCATAGAAGTCGACGAGTGTCGCCTCGTGGATCTGCCGCCCGCTGATGCCCTCGAAGAAATCCAGCGCGTCCCCGATGGAGTGGACGATGCGCTGGTAGGCATCCTTCAGCGGCGCGTGGTGCACGAAGCCCAGGTCCCAGTACTCAGGATGATGCAGGTCGGCGAAGCCGCCTTCGACCAGGGCCCGCACGAAGTTCAGGGTGAGCGCGGCGCGCTCGTAGCCGCGCAGCAGCAATTCCGGGTCCGCCGCGCGCGCCTCGGCCGTGAACTCCGGCCGGTTCACCAAGTCCCCGCGGTATGTCGGCAGCGTGATCCCGTCGCGCGTCTCAGTGTCGGTCGAGCGGGGCTTCGCGTACTGGCCGGCCATGCGACCGATGCGCACGATCGGCTTCTTCAGACCGTGCAGGAGCACCAGACTCATCTGCAGGAGGATCTTCAGCTTCTTCGTGATGGAGTCGGATTCGCAGTCCGCGAAGGTCTCGGCGCAGTCGCCGCCCTGTAGCAGGAAGGCCTCCCCGCGCTGCGCCGCGGCCAGGCGCGCGCGCAGGGCCTCAATCTCCCAGGAGACCACGATGGGGGGCAGGCGCGAGATCTGGGCGACGACTCGCTCAAGGGAGGCGGGATCCGGGTAGACGGGCTGCTGCTGGGCCGCCCGGCCCTGCCAGCTGGCGGCGTGCCAGGAGACGCTTTCAGGTGAACGCATAGCCAAGAATCCTAGCATGGGGAGGCGATTTGCCCGCCCGGGGGGCTCCCTCTCAAGGGGGTTAGGGCATGGCTGGCGCCCAAGGCCGCGCGAGGGCAGAATGCGCCCCTTTTCGAGGGAAGCGTATGCATAAGGTACTCATCCTGGGCGCGGGCAAGATAGGCGCGCTGATCTCAGGATTATTAGCCGAATCCGGCAGTTACAAGGTCCTGCTGGCGGACGTCGATGGCGCCGCCGCGGAGTCGGTGGTGCGCGAGCACGGCGGCCATAACCTCACCGCCCACGCGCTGGATGCGACGAATGCCGCCGCCCTCGCTCGGCACCTGGCCGAACATCCGGTCGACGCGGTGATCTCGGGCCTGCCGTTCTATTGCAACGTGGGAGTCGCGGAAGCGGCCCGCAAGGCGCGCACGCATTACTTCGACCTCACCGAGGACGTCGAGGTCACCCGCGCCGTGCGCACCATCGCGGTCGGCGCGAACGAGGCGTTCGTGCCCCAATGTGGCCTCGCCCCGGGGTTCATCAGCATCGCCGCCGCCGAACTCATCACCCACTTCGACGAGCTGCGCGCTGTGAAGCTGCGTGTCGGCGCCCTCCCCCAGCACCCGAACAACGTTCTCAAGTACTCCCTCACCTGGTCGACCGAGGGACTCATCAATGAGTACGGCAATCCCTGCCAGGCCGTCACCAACGGACGGATGATGGAAGTCGCCCCGCTGGAGGGACTCGAGGAGATCGAGATCGACGGCACGCTGTACGAGGCGTTCAACACCTCAGGTGGCCTGGGCTCGCTCGCCGAGACCCACGGCGTGCACACCGAGTCGATGAATTACAAGACGATCCGCTACCCGGGCCACTGCGAGCAGATGCGCCTGCTGATGAACGACCTGAAGCTCAACCACGATCGCGCGACGCTCAAGCACATCCTGGAGAACGCGGTCCCGCAAACGCTCCAGGACGTGGTCATCGTGTACGCCGCTGTGACTGGCAAGCAGGACGGGCAGCTGCGCGAGGAGAACTACGTCAACAAGATCTACCCCCAGGTGATCGGGGGCCGCCTGTGGTCGGCGATCCAGGTGACCACCGCCGCCGGTATCACCGCTGTGGTGGACCTGGTACTGGAGAAGGAGGGCAAGTACCAGGGCTTCGTCGCCCAGGAGCAGTTCCGCCTGACGGACATACTGGCCAACCGCTTCGGCAAGTACTACGCTGCGGGTGGCACCAAGAACCTCTCCGGCGAGATCGTCGCCGCGGGCAAGACCGGCCACCAGCGCCGCAAGAAGGCGGTCAACTCGTGAGCAAGGTCGACCTCAACGCGGTCCTGACACGCCTGGGGCTCTCCGCGGCGAACCCGGGCGCCTGGTCCGGTTCCCAAGGCTGGTCCAAGAACGCGGAAGTCTCGCTCGTCAACATCAGAAACCCCGCCGACGGCACCCTGCTCGCGCAGGTACGCCCCGCCACCGCGTCCGACTACGAGGCCGTCATGACTTGCGCGGTTGAGGCCGCCGCGGCTTGGCGCGAGGTTCCGGCGCCCAAGCGCGGCGAGGCCGTGCGCCTGTTAGGTGAGGCGCTGCGCCAGCACAAGAATGACCTGGGCACGCTCGTCTCGCTTGAGAACGGCAAGATCCTCCCCGAGGGCCTGGGCGAGGTACAGGAGATGATCGACATCGCCGACTTCGCCGTCGGCCAGTCGCGCATGCTGTACGGCCTCACCATGCACTCGGAACGCCCGCAGCACCGCATGGCCGAGCAGTGGCACCCGCTCGGGGTGGTCGGCATCATCTCGGCCTTCAACTTCCCCGTGGCGGTATGGTCGTGGAACGCCTTCCTGGGCGCGATCTGCGGCAACGCCTGCGTGTGGAAGCCCTCACCCAAGACCCCGCTCACCGCCCTTGCCGTGCAGACCCTGTGCAACAAGGTCATGGAGCAGAACAAACTCCCACCGGTGTTCCAGCTGTTCATCGACTTCGGCACCGATCTCGCCACGCGCTTCGTGGACGACCGCCGCGTGGCGCTGATCTCCTTCACCGGCTCCACCGAGGTCGGCCGCAGGGTCGGCGAGCGCGTCGCCGCGCGCCTAGGCAAGAGCCTGCTCGAACTGGGTGGCAACAACGCGGTCATCGTCGATGACACCGCGAACCTGGACCTCGCCGTGCCCGCCATCGTCTTCGGCGCGGTCGGCACCGCAGGCCAGCGCTGCACCAGCACCCGGCGCGTGTTCGCGCACAAGGCGATCGCCGCGCAGCTGGAGCGGCGCCTGGTGCACGCCTACCAGCAGGTCCGCATCGGCGACCCGCTGGAGAGCGGCACGCTGATGGGGCCGCTGATCGATGCGGCGGCCGTCGAGCGCTTCAACACGGCGCTCGAGAAGGCGCGCGCTCAGGGCGGCGAGGTGCTCACCGGCGGCAAGGCCGCCAAGCAGGGCGGCAACTTCGTGGAACCGGCCATCGTTCGCGCCCGCAACGAATGGCCTATCGTGCAGACGGAAACCTTCGCGCCGATCCTGTACGTCATCCCGGTCGATTCCTTAAGCGATGCGATCGCCAAGCAGAATGCCTCCGCCCATGGGCTGTCATCGGCGCTCTTCACCGACCGGCTGCAGAACGCGGAGAGCTTCCTATCGGCCGCGGGCAGCGACTGCGGCATCGCCAACATCAACCTCGGCACGTCCGGGGCGGAGATCGGCGGCGCGTTCGGTGGCGAGAAGGACACCGGCGGCGGCCGCGAATCGGGGTCGGACGCCTGGAAGGCCTACATGCGCCGCCAGACCAACACGGTGAACTGGAGCCGCGCGATGCCACTCGCGCAGGGCATCGAGTTCAACGTCGCGCCTTAGCGCGTGTCCTCAGGTGGCGGCCGGGTCGGCTCCCAGTCGACCCGGCAGACGCAGCTCGAAGCTCGCCCCACCCAGGGGCGAGCCGCCGATGATAAGCCTCCCCTCGTAAAGATCCACGGTGTCGCGCACCATGGCAAGTCCCAGGCCGTGGCCTGGGACCTTCTCATCGGCGCGCACCCCGCGCTCGAGCACCCGGGCCCGATCCGCGGCTGAGATACCGGGACCGTCATCCTCGATCCTGAGCGCCAGCCGCTGGCGAGGCTCGGCCGCGGGATCGACCGCGGCACTCAGACGCACGCGGCCCTGGCACCACTTGCAGGCGTTGTCCATGAGGTTGCCCAGCAGCTCGGTGAGGTCCCCCCGGTCGCCGATGAACTGGGCCGATGGGGACACCGCGAGCTCGATCACGAGGTCCTTGCGGGCGTACACCTTCAACAGCGCCGTCCTCAGCTCCGCGACCAGCGCCGGCACATCCACCGGCGCCTGCCCGAGCAATGCTCCGCCCGCTGCGGCCCGCTTCAACTGGTGCTCTATGATCCCGCCCATTCGGTCAATCTCCCGGCCCAGGAGCTCGTCCGCCGGCGCCGTCGGCAGGCTCGAGCGCATCACCGCGAGCGGGGTCTTCAGGCTATGGGCGAGATTGCCCAGCGTGTCACGGTAGCGGCTCACCCGCTTGCGCTCGCCGACCAGCAGGGCGTTGAGGTTCGTGGCCACGCGCGATAGTTCGCGGGGGTAGCCGGAACTCAGTGTCTCGATGCGCCCCTCCTCCACCTCGTGTATCTCGCGCTCCAGCCGGCGCACCGGCGCCAGCACCCAGTTCAGCAGCGCCGCGAGCGTCACGAGCAGCGCGAGCATGAGGCCCACGAACCAGACGAGGAGTTCGCGCCGGAAGCGCCACAGCTCGCCCTCGTATGGACTTAGGCTGACCGCCACACTGAAGGTTAGCGTCTCGGCGTTCTTCGCGTCCTCGAAGCGGATCGCGCGGCTCTCGATGGCGACGCGCTCGTGGTCGAAGGAGGCGTACTCAAGACTGCGCTGCCCGCGGCGCAGCAGCGCGCCAAAGTCCGCGGTGACGCCTGCGGTCGAAACGGAACGCCATTGGTGCTCGGCGGAGCGGATCTGCGCGTAGAGCCCGGAACGCGGGGTCGCCATGCGCGGGTCGAGCGTCTGGGATTCCGGCCCATAGGAGCCGTTGGGCAGAGGATCCGCCGCGGCGATCAGCGACACCATCTGGGCCTCCAGGAGTTCGTTCAACGAACGCTCGGAGAGGGCCCGGAAGCCGCTGTCCAGCACCACCATCATGACCCCGAAGAACAGCGCCAGCGGCACTGACACCGCGATCAGCAAGCGCCGGCTGAGGGAATTCACGGCGGCGGCGGTCGTACCATCAGCCGCCCGCATCGCGCGCGAGCGCGAAGCGGTAGCCGCGCCCGCGCAGGGTCTCGATGGGCTGCAGCGTGTCAGCCGGGTCGAGCTTACGCCGCAGGCGTCCGATCAGCACCTCGATGACGTTGCTGTCGCGCTCGAAGTCCTGGTCATAGAGCCGCTCGGTGAGCTCACCCTTGGAGATGACATCGCCGGCGCGCAGCATCAGGTGCTCGAGGATGCGGTATTCGAAGGTGGTCAGCTCCACGGCCGCCCCGTTAAGCTGCACCGTCTGCGCGCGGGTGTCGAGCACTATCGGGCCGCAGCGCAGCTGCGGGGTAGCCCAACCACCGGCGCGACGCAGCAGCGCCTGCAGCCGGGCGAGGACCTCCTCGAACTGGAAGGGCTTGGCCACATAGTCATCGGCGCCCGCCTGCAGGCCTTCCACCTTGTCCTGCCAGCTGTCGCGGGCGGTGAGCACCAGGATCGGGTAGCTCTTGCGCGCCGCGCGCACCCGGCGGATGAGCTCAAGGCCCGGAAGCTTCGGCAAACCTAAGTCCACGATCGCGACGTCGAGGGGGTTCTCCAGCGCGGCGAAGAGCCCCTCCTCGCCATCGGCGGCCGTATCGACGCTGAAGCCGGCCTCGCCCAGCCGCGTTCTCAGCGACTCGCGCAGCGCAGGCTCATCTTCGACCACCAGGACTCGCATGTTGAGTATCCGGCCCGGCGGCGTTACTGCATGGCGCCGCTGGTGGCGTCCACGCGCACGGTCCAGACCTTGCCGGAATCGTTAAGGAGCCGCAGCACGTACGTCGTCTGCGCGCCGTTTCTCTGCGCCTCGGCCTTGACGACCTTGGCGTGGAAGCGCTGCTCGGCCATCTTCACCGCCTGGTCGATGGACATCTGCCCGGCTGCCGCGCTCTGGGCAGCCAGGGTCGACGGGCTCGCGGCGGCGCCGCTCAACACGCAGGTAAACAGGATCATGATTCGCCAGGCGTTCATCGCGATGCGAAGCCTAGCGCATTCGGCGGTTGGCTTGCACCCTTATGCATCAAGTACTTGGGCTTCAGCCACCGTTCAGTTTCGCATCGCGCCACAGCGCGTCCCACTCACCCGGCGACAGGCTTTTCAGCTCGAGCCGGCGCTCCCCGGCCAGCGTCTCCATCCGCGCGAAGCGTCGCTCGAACTTGGCGCTCGCCGTGCGCAGGGCTTCCTCCGCATCCACCTCGAGGTGGCGGCCCCAGTTGGCGACCGAAAAGAGCAGGTCGCCAATCTCATCGGCGATCGCGGCCTGCGCGGTGGCCGAGGGCGGCTCACCGCTTGAGTCGCGCACGGCCTCATCAACTTCGGCCAGTTCCTCGAGGACCTTGGCCCGTACCTCACCCTCCCGCGCCCAGTCGAAGCCCACGCGGGCCGCGCGCTTGCCGAGCTTCGCGGCCCGACTGAGCGCCGGCAGCGCCTTGGGGACGCCTGAGAGCACGCTGCTCGCCTCGCGCGCGGAGCGCTGCGCGTTCTGCGCCCGCTCCTGGGCTTTCTGCTCTTCCCACACTCGCACCAGGTCCTCGGGCGCGAGGTTCGCGCCGGCGAAGATGTGCGGGTGACGGCGCTCCAGCTTGTCGCGGATGCCAGTGGCGACGTCCGCGAAATCAAACCACCCGCGCTCCTGCGCCATGCGGGAATGGAATACCACCTGAAACAGCAGGTCACCAAGTTCGTCGCGCAGGTGCTCGGGATCCTGCGCATCGATGGCATCGACCACCTCGTAGGCTTCCTCAATCGTGTAAGGCGCGATGGTGGCGAAGGTCTGCTTGAGGTCCCACGGGCAGCCATGTTCGGGATCCCTCAGGCGGGCCATGAGCTCAAGCAGCCGGGCGGTCGCCTCGCGCGGGTCATTCATCAGGCCGATCCTTCAATACACAGGCGGTAGAGCGTCAGCAGCATTCCGGCGGTCGCGCCCCAGATGTTGCGTTCACCGAAGGGAATGTCCGAGAACTGCACTTCCTCGCCGGTGAAACCCGAGCGGCGCAGGCGCAGGCGGTGGTTGGCGGGATCGAACGCGTAGTCGAGGGGCACTTCGAAAGCGTCCTCGACCTCACGCGCGTCAAGGTTCAGCGCGAATCCGGGCCGCACGAAGGCGACCACTGGAGTCACCCGAAAGCCGGTCATCACGACGTGGTCGGGAAGATAGCCCACGACCTCGATGAAGTCCGCGCCGAGTCCGATCTCCTCCCGCGCCTCGCGCAACGCCGCGGCCTTGGGACCGTTGTCCGAGCTTTCGATGCGTCCTCCCGGAAAGGCGATCTGTCCCGCGTGGTCGCGTAACTGCGTCGCGCGCTGCGTCA
The DNA here is from genome assembly GCA_025360865.1 of Pseudomonadota bacterium. Classification (GTDB taxonomy): domain Bacteria; phylum Pseudomonadota; class Gammaproteobacteria; order Steroidobacterales; family Steroidobacteraceae; genus 13-2-20CM-66-19. The sequence goes on from JANYBG010000229.1 coordinate 23,205, forward strand.
GGAGCACGCTCAGCGCCGCGCGCTCCACCAGCGGCACGAGTACCGCGGCAGGCCGCGGGTTCGCCGGGAAGTGGCCACGGTGAACCTGGCTCTCGGCGGCCGAGAGCCCTGGCACGCGCCACTCCTCGATCGCGTGGCGTGGCCGAGTGCCCGCCAGACGCGCGCGGATAAGCGCCGCCCAATCGCGCGCCGGTAGTTCCGGGCTGGCACCGGCGGCTATGGTTCCTTCCTCGACCGCCAATCGCTCAACCTCCGCCGCCGCCGCCCTTGATTCCCCCGGTGGTGAGTTCGGCCGGGTCGAGGAGTCGCTCCAACTGCGCGCGCGGCAGGTCCGTCATCTTCTCGGCCATCTCGAGGATTGGCTTGCCTTCCGCGTACGCCTTCTTGGCGATCGCGGCGCCTTTTTCATAGCCGATCACAGGATTAAGCGCGGTGACCAGGATGGGGTTGCGGTCCACCGCCTCGGCCAGGCGCGTCGTGTTCACGGTGAATCCGGCGATCGCGCTGTCGGCGAGCGCGCGCGCCACGCTCGCCAGCAGGTGAATGCTCTGCAGGAGGTTGTGCGCGATGACCGGCAGCATCACGTTCAGCTGGAAGTTGCCCGACTGCCCGCCGATGGTGATGGTCGCGTCGTTGCCGATGACCTGGGCGGCCACCATGGTGGTCGCCTCCGGAATCACAGGGTTCACCTTGCCCGGCATGATGCTGCTGCCCGGCTGCAGCGCTGGCAGCGCGATCTCGCCCAGGCCGGCGAGCGGCCCGCTGTTCATCCAGCGCAGATCGTTGGCGATCTTCATCAGGCTGACAGCCAGCACTTTAAGCTGGCCGGACAGTTCAACTGCCGTATCCTGAGTGGACATCGCCTCGAAATAATTATGGCTGGGCTTGAACTCAATGCCCGACAGCCTGGAGAGCGCCCGACAACACGCCTCCGCAAAGCGCGGATC
>JANYBG010000240.1 GCA_025360865.1 Pseudomonadota bacterium
GATCCGCGCCTCGGCGAGGGTCTCCGGCATCGGCGTGTCCCACGAACGCGTGCCCAGGTTCGCCATGACCCGCGCCCACACCGGCAAGGCGCCGGCGGAACCGGTGAACCCGGTGGGCTCGTTGTCATCGTAGCCGACCCACACCACGACGAGGTGGCTACCGGAGAAGCCGGCGAACCAGCTGTCGCGATAGTCCGATGAGGTGCCGGACTTGCCGGCCACCACCAGATTCGCCGGCAGCAGCGCGCGCGCCGGCCGCCCGGTGCCGTGCTCCATCACCTGCACCATCATGCGATCGAGCTGGTAGACGTTCTCAGGTGTCGCCACCTGCGTGACCTGGAGCGGGAAGGCCTTCAGTGGCTTGCCATCGGCGCTGATCACCGCGCGCACCGCGCGCAGCGGGTTGCGGAAGCCGCCATTGGCGATGCCATTGAACAGTTGCGCCGCCTCAAGCGGGGACACATCGACCGATCCCAGCAGCATCGCCGGCACCGCGACGGGCGGCGCGGGGAGGCCAAAGCGGGTCAGGGTCTGCGCCACCTTCGGCAATCCCACATCGAGCCCGACGCCCACGGTCGCGAGGTTCAGGGACTCGGAGATTGCCCGCACCACCGGCACCGGCCCATAGACCTGGCGGGTGAAGTTCTCCGGCCTCCAGTGCTTGCCGCCCTCGAGTTTCACATCCACGGGCGCGTCCTGAACGACGGTGGCCGCGTTGTAGCGGCCGCTCTCAAGCGCGGTGAGGTAGATGAAGGGCTTCACGAGCGAGCCCATCGAGCGGTGCGCATCGAGCGCGCGGTCGAAGCCGTCGTAGCCGACATCCCGCCCGCCGACGATGGCGATCACATCCCCGCTCTGGGGCGAAGTCACCACCACCGCCCCCTCGAGGGATTCCTTAGGATGCTTGCGCTGCTTGTCGAGGCGCGCGAGCTCCCGCTCGAGCGCCCGCTCGCTCTCGTCCTGGGCGCGCGGCTCAAGGCTGGTGTAGATGCGCAGGCCGGCTTCCGTGAGGTCCGAGTCGTGATAGTCGCGCCGCAGCGTGCGCCGCACGAAATCAAGGTACGCCGGATAATACGCGCCGGAGGGACGGCTGGTGACCCCCAGCGGCCGGTGGCTCGCCGCGGCGGCTTCCGCGGGTTTAACGATCCCCTGCTCCGCCATGACTTTCAGGACGAGGTCGCGCCGCGCCCGCGCCCGGTCGGCGTGCCGGCGCGGGTCGTAGTAGGAGGGGCCGCGCACGATCGCGACCATGAGCGCGACCTCCGCGAGGTCCAGCTCCGCGAGGGGCTTGCCGAAGTAGAACTGACTCGCGAGCCCGAAGCCGTGGATGGCGCGATCCCCGTCCTGCCCGAGGAAGATCTCGTTGATGTAGGCGTTCATGAGGTCCGCCTTGGTGAAGTGGGCATCCAGGGCGAGGGCCATGAACGCCTCGCGCGCCTTGCGCGAAAGGGTCTGGCGCGAATCGAGGAAATAGCTCCTCACCAGCTGCTGCGTGAGCGTGCTCGCGCCCTGCTCTATCTGCCCGGCGCGCGCATTGACCCACATCGCCCGCAGGATGCCCGCCGGGTCGATGCCGTGGTGGGTATCGAACTTCCTGTCTTCGATCGCCTTCAGCGCCGCGGGCAGGAGCGCCGGCACCTCCGCGGGACTGACCACGATGCGATCCTCGCCGTGGCTCGGGAAGATGCTGCCGATCAGCAGCGGCTCCAGGCGCAGCACCGGGATATCGTGGCCGGCCGCGTCCTTCAAGCCCTGCAGGGCCCTCGGTCCCGCGCTGATCGCCAGCGGCCGCGCGTCGCGGGTCTCATCGGCGAAGCGCGCCGGTCGCAGCGCGACATCGAGGCGGCTGCCGCTCCACCGATAGGTGCCAGGATGCTCGGGGCCGTCCGCCTTGCGGTAGTGCAGCCGCTGCAGTTCGTGTTCGAGCTCAGGTGGCGAGAGGTCGAGGCCCGCGTACAGCTCCAGGGGCGCCGCGAACACCTGCGCCGGCAGCGTCCAGCGCCTGCCCTCGAACCGCCGGGTGACGAGGCGGTCCAGGTACCAGACGTAGCCGATGGCCGCCAGCAGGATGACGCCCGCGGAAAACAGCATGATGCGCTTGCGCTTCAGATAAACAGCTCCGGCGCGGGCTCGCGCAGATTGTATTGCGAGCTCATGGCGCGCCCGTAGGCTCCCGTGTTGGCGATGAGGAGCACATCGCCCTCGCGCGTGACGGGCAGCAGGCGGTCATGGCCGAGCACGTCGGCGCTTTCGCAGATCGGACCCACGACCTTCACCAGCTCCGTGGCCGCCTCGTCCGCGCGCGTGAGGTTGACGATCTCGTGGTACGACCCATAGAGCGCGGGCCGGATGAGCGAGTTCATGCCCGTGGCCACGCCGACGAAGCGCACCCCACCCTTGGACTTCAACTGCGTCACGCGCGCCAGCAGTACCCCGGCGGTGGCGACGAGGTAACGTCCGGGCTCCAGCCACACCTCAAGTCCCGGATGCTCGGCGCGCACGGCCATGAGCAGCGTGTCAAGTTTCGCCAGGTCCACGCCCGGCTGGTCCGGATGCTCCGGCACGCCCAGCCCCCCGCCGACATCGATGACCCGCAGATCCTCGAAGCCGCGCGCCGCCGCGGCGAGCACGCGCCCGGTGTGTTCCCAGCTGGTGACGTCGAACACCCCGCTGCCCACGTGCGCCTGCAGGCCGATGATGCGCGCGCCCGCGGCCTGCGCCAGGCCCGCGACCACCCGCGCCTCGGACAGCTGCACGCCGAACTTCGAGCGCGTGCCCGCGGTGCGCACGTGGTCGTGGTGCCCGCGGCCGACCCCGGTGTCGATGCGCACGAAGATGTCGTGTCCCTCGAACAAACCCGGCCAGCTGGAGAGCACGTAGGCGTTGTCGACCGTGACGCGCACGCCGCACTGGAGCGCCCAGGCGTACTCGGCGCGGGCGGCGAAGTTGGGGGTGTAGAGGATGCGCGCGGGATCCAGCTCCGGGAACAGCCCGAGCAGCCGCTCCACCTCGCCCCGCGAGACGCACTCGAACTCGATCCCTTCCGCGCGCAGCGCGCGCAGCACCCGCGGGTGCGGGTTCGCCTTCATGGAGTAGTGCACGCGGGAGATGGCGCCAAGTCCACGCAGCGCCCGCGCCGCGGAGCTCACCTGCGCGAGGTCGTAGATGAAGGCGGCGTCGTTCTCGCCGAAGCTCTGCAGGAGCCGCCCCCGGTGCTCGCGCCACCAGGGCGACGGCTGGGCTTGTGTCCCCTGCGGCTGGGAGAACAACTGCTGCCAGGTTGGCCCGAGCACGCGGTCATCGGTCACCGGCCGGATCAGCAGCTCGTGCAGCTGCTCGACCAGGCGATGCCCCTGGTTCTCATCGACGACGAAGGTGAAGTTCAGATCGTTCGCCGCCTGGCTGACCAGATAGATCTTCTGTTCCTCGAAGAACTCGAACGCGCCACCCAGCTGGTGCAGGATCGCGCGGATGTTGCGGCCGACCAGGCTCACCGAGGCGCACGGCCCGATCACCTGCACGCGGCACAGGCGGGACAGCTCGGCCACCAGTTCCGCCACGCGCGCGTTGTCGAGCGTGTTCGCGGCCGGATCCAGCGAGACCGTCACGTTGGTCTCGGAGGTCGAAACCAGGTCGACCGACATGCCGTGGTTCTTGAACACCTGGAAGGCATC